>CAZRYD010000325.1:0-7465 GCA_964604225.1 uncultured Caldilineaceae bacterium | reverse complement strand
AACCAGCGGCCGAAAAATGGCTCGCAGCTCAGCCATGCTTTTGAGGTAGTAACTGCCATCGGACATTTTCATGCGGTTGGGCTGCGTGATCAGCGAGGAGGTTTGGACACACAACAAGGTATCGTGGGCCTTAGCCTCCGCCTCGGTCACGTAGTGCACATCGTTGGTAACCAGCAAGGGAATTTCGTGCCGCCCGGCCCAATCGAACAGGGTTTTGTTGATGCGGGTCAGTTCGGGGATGCTGTGCTCTTGTAATTCCACGTAAAAGCGGTCGCGGCCAAACACGTCCAGATACCAGCGCAGCCGCTCCAGCGCCTTTTCTTCCTGCGGCGGGCGGGCCTCGTTGCTCACCAGCAGCGAGGGCACTTCGGCGGCCATGCAGCCAGTGGTGCAGATGAGGCCGTCGGCGTGGGCGGCCAGGTAATCGGCGTCAATGCGGGGACGGTAATAGTAGCCCTGCATCTGGGCGTCGCTGCAAATTTTGAGCAGATTCTTGTAGCCGGTCATATTCTGAGCCAGCAATAACAAGTGATGGCGCACGTTATCTTTCTGCGGGTCGCGGTCGGTCATGCGCCGGCCATGGGGGGTGAGGTAGGCTTCCACACCGATGATCGGCTTGACGTTCTGTTTTTTGCAGTTGCGAAAAAATTCAATCGCCCCGTGCATCACACCGTGGTCGGTCAGGGCCAGGGCCGGCTGGCCGAGTCGAGCCGCTTCTTTAGCCAAATGATCGGTGCGTCCCAGGCCATCCAGTAGAGAATATTCGCTGTGAACGTGCAGATGAACAAAGTCGCCCATGAGTTAAGCCTCGTTTATCGTCGAATCGCTGAACACGCTGATGTCACTGAAAATTCGCTGAATGGGATCAATTCAGCGAAATCAAGCTTTTCAGCGTGTTCAGCGGTTCAATTATCTGTAAGCTCAAAAAACCGGAGTCAAGACCAGGATACCACTAAATGTGGTATTTTTCCAAGCGGAAGTTCTATATCTTGTGGAATTATGTAGAAATTACCAGAACAAATGTTTCAATACCCATTTTATATTATACCACAGATTGACCTTTGCGGGCTAAAATTGCCGGGGTTATTGGGTTAAAGTTAGCCAAATTTTAAGGTCATCTCTTAATCAATCTGTAACCGCGAGTCAAGAGAATTTGTGCTATGATAAGCGTGGGTCAGTGCAAGTAGGCCAGGCCTTGGCCTGGCGAGTAGCCTGAACGGAATAATTTGGCGTTCTGGCTGGCTAAAGATCACATATATGGAACACGAGTTGGCTGCGATGGGCAAGGGTCAGAGGGGGTTGTCCTTTCTAAAAATTAGGACCTGGTGGGAAATCGTCCGGTTGGGCCTGATCTGGGCTGGCTTTGCCCTGGCCGCAAGTTTGACTTACCTGATCATTTTTACCCTAATCCACTGGTTTGCGACGTTGCTGCGACAAGAAATAGAACGCAGCATAGCCGTCTTTTTGACCACCTTGACCACACTCTTGCTGTTGCGCGCCTTACACGCTTGGGTGCAGCAGCTTGTCGATAATTTATTTTTTCCCGATACTGCCGATTTCAAAGACAAAATCGAGGCACTTTGCCGCAACCTGACCGAGATTAACCATCGGGAAGCCCTGCAACGCTTCCTGAGCGAAAACATTCCGGCCCGGTTGCGGGTTGAGGGTGTCTTCTTACATCATGAACCCCAGCCAACCCCAGAGAATGCTTTAACCTTGCCCCTGGAAATGGGTCGCCATGCGCTGGGATTTTTAACCATCGGCCCCAAACGCTCGGGGCGTTCTTTTGCCTATCCGGAACGCGTGGCGCTCAAACAACTTCAAGAACAAATATCACTGGTGTTGTCGGGTATTCAATTGGCCGAAGCCCGCGCAGCCGCGGAGAAAGCCGACCAGCTTAAGGTTAATTTTTTGACCAATATCTCCCACCAACTGAGAACGCCGCTCAATACTGTCATCAACTCGACCGGCCTGGTCGCCGATGGGGTGTTGGGGGAAATTAATGAGGCCCAGGCTGAATTTCTGCAGCGGGCGGTGCAAGGTTCGGAGTATCTGCTGAAGCTTCTAAATGATATTCTGGATATTACCCGGATTGAGACGGGCCAACTGGCCCTGCGGCCAGAAACGGTCTATCTGCAGGAGGTTATGGCCGAAGCCTTGCCTCTGGTCAGGGGGATGTTACAAAACAAAGCGGTCCAAATAAAAACAGAAATTAAGCCTGACCTGCCTGCTTTAACCGCCGACCGCCTGAGAATGCGCCAGATTTTGCTCAACCTGCTCGCCAACGCCATCAAATTCACCCCATCTGGCTTTATCTGGGTACGAGCTTGGTCCGACAGCCAGATGGTGTATGTGAGTGTTGAAGATACCGGCATTGGCATTGCCCCGGAAAATCTGCCGCTGGTTTTTGAAGATTATCAACAAGTAACTGCGCCTGAAGAGATCCAGTTTGAGCGGCGGCGACATTTGGGCACAGGCTTGGGTCTATCCATTACCAAGGCGTTGATTGAACTGCATGGCGGACACATTTCAGTGAAGAGTGAGCTGGGCCAGGGCACAATTTTTACCTTTATGCTGCCGCTCTCGGCCAACCCGGCCAAACCCTTACCAGCCAACGGCCAGCCCTCAGCAGCGGTGACCCATGCTCATAGTCGCTAACCTTAGAGATTTTTTGCTCAGATTATCCTTTAACCGGGTCTGGCAAGACCTTTTGCTTGGCCTGCTGGGGGTAACCCTGGCTTTTTTGCTGCTCAATATTGGCCTTAGCTGGCAGTGGCTTGACCAGCCCTTTGCCGGATTTTTACATCTCAACCGGGTTGTTACTGAGAGCAATCTGACCAGCCGGTCAACCACCGAAGCCCCCATCGGCCAGGTTAAGTTGGCCGAGGGTGATGTAATTTTGTCGGTCAACGACCAGGTGGTGACTTCGTCGGCGCAGCTTAATGACTATCTGCGCCAACAGGTGATCGGCCAGCCGATAATCTACCGGCTGCGCAACCAGGTGGGCCAGATAGTTGAAACTAAACTGGCGGTCGCGCGCTTCACCAGCCAGGATTTTATGGAGTTGGTGATTATCCCGGCTTTTATCGCCTCGCTGGCCCTGATGGTGGCGGCTGTAGCTGTTTATAATCGCGTCGATTTGATTCAGACCAAACTGTTTGTCCTTGGTATGTTGGCCCTGGTTTATGCACTGGCCAGCATGCCAGAATTTACCCTCGCGCAGCTTTTTCCGTTGAATTTTATTGGGGCGATGGCTGGAAAAATTGTGCTACCGTCTCTCTTGCTGCATTTCCTGCTGGTCTTCCCCCATCCCCGGAAAATTATAAAAATTTGGCCCTTTTTGCTGCCGCTCATCTACCTGCCGGTCTTGCCGGGTTTGGTTTTTTTGCCCGCCTTGCTCAAACAGCCCGAAACCATGCACCCTGTTAATAACCTGATCGGCGGGTATACGCTGATTTATACGGTGGCCGGCGCCGGCTTATTAGTGGAAGCAACCCTGCGGGCTGACAGGTCAACAACCCGAAAACAAGCGGCTGTGTTGCTGGGTGGCCTTATTTTTCCCACGTTTTTTGCGCTTGTCTTACATTTTGTTATGGAGAATCAGCAGGTTAATCTCACCGTCATCGCTGAAATTTTACAAAAATACGGCTTGATTGGCCTGCCTATAGCCGCCACCATTGCCGTTTTGCGCTACCAGATGTTTGACCTTAAACGCTCCAACCGCCTCCACGTGCTCTTTACCGGAGCGGCCGCGGGAGCACTGATCGCCTATTTTTTGCTCGTCGTCTTAATCAATCCGTTCACTGTGCGCTTAAGCTATCTCCGCCTCAGCGACGTGAGAATCATTGCCGGTACGGTCATGCTTTTTTTTGTGCTGCGGCCTTTGTACAGCCTGATTCGGCAGCGCCTGGAGCGGCGACTCTACGGCAGCGTTGAAGATTTTAGAATTGGTCTGCGCCTGTTTCAGCAGGGACTGCTCAAAGCAAAATCGCGGCACGAGCTGGAGGCTCTGGTGAGCTGGGATATGCCCGATGATTTCCGGCTGCGCAGCGCCGAATTGACTCCTCGCAGCCGACCTAGCAGCCCCTATTCTTTACAGTTGCCGCTTTACGTCAACAATGTCTCCCTGGGCACGCTCTTTTTCGGGGCCAAGATCAACGGCAAAGATTTCACCGCACGAGAAAAACTGATTCTGTTGGAACTGCAACAGCAACTGGCTCTGGCCTTGTGGAGCGTGGAGTTGGACCAGGCCATCCGTACCACCGAGGAACTGACCCGCCTGAAAAGTAAATTCCTGACCCACGTCACCCACGAACTCCGTACCCCGCTCAATGGGATCATCAACTATATCGGTTTTGTGGTCGATGGCGACACCGGTCCGCTCAACCCCGAACAAACCGGCCATCTCAATCAGGCTCTCCAGGCTGCGGAAAAACTGCTGCATCTAATTAACAACATTTTAGATCTGAGTAAAATAGAAGCCGGACAAATGATCCTGCAACTCCAGCCGGTCAACTTGACGGAGTTAATTGCCGAAACTGTACCCAATGTGGCCGAGGTGTTGGGCGGCAAGCCGGTCCAAATGCTGACCAACCTGGCTCCTGGTCTGCCTCAAGTGCCCGCCGACCGGCTGCGGCTGCGCCAGATCATCCTGAGTTTGCTCTCAAATGCGGCCAAATTTACCGACGTGGGGGCGGTTTGCCTCAAGGCTTACCCGGAAAATGGGCAGGTGATTATCCAGGTGAGCGATACGGGCCGGGGTATCAGCCCCGAGCTTTTGCCGGCCATCTTTCAACAATTTACCGGCGAGGGATTGACCGACCGGGACGAGCACAGCGGCGCTGGGCTGAGCTTGCCCATCACTAAATCGCTGGTGGAACTGCACGGCGGGCACATCCAGGTTGAGAGTCAAGCAGGGCAGGGGACGACTTTCACCGTGACGTTGCCGGTAGAGCATAAAGCCTGACCGCCGAAAAAATCTTGCCGCGCTCGTCGGTCGGCGGTCAAAGGAAGTTATACGGCAGAATGTGGCTGAGCACTTATAACAATCAAGGAGATTCCTTATGAGCACGGATAAATTTCAAACCTATATTGCCCTGGTAGTGGAGGACGACGCCTCCGGTCTGGCTATCCTGTCGGTGATGCTGCGGCGGATTGGAGTGCGCACGGTGATGGAACGCTTTGCCCGTGACGCCGTGGATCGGGCCAAAAAGATGACCAAGGTGGACATGATCTTTTTGGATTTGGGCCTGCCGGATGGCGACGGCTACGAGGTGCTGGCCCAACTCAAACAGGAACCTAACCTCAAAGGGGTGCCCATCATCGCCGTGACTGCCCGCGACGCCGGGACCGAAATCGCCAAAGCTCAGGCCGCCGGTTTCGACGGCTTTCTGGGCAAGCCTCTCAACCGCAACCGCTTCCCTGACCAGATTCGCCGGATTATGGACGGCGAAGGCGTGTGGGAGGTGTATAACTGAATGACCCCACCCACGTCGCCCAAATTGCTCCCCCAATCAACCCCACCGCCAAAATTGCCCACAGCACCGCCCACACAATCGCCGGGATGAAGGTCAACTCGGCCATGGAAAGGGCATCATTGGCCGGGGCGTTGAAAAAGCGCGTCGAAAGACCCATCACCGTCATCAAATCCGAAAAGGCGGTCAGGGCGGCTTGAATGGCGACCAGATGGAGTAGAAAAATAATCCAGCCCGGCGCGGCTTTTAAAGCGACCCAGACAAAAAAGCCGCCAAACACCAGCCCGCTCAGGGTGGTTAAAAGGCCAATCGTCAAATCAATTGAAAGCATGGTAGGTACGCCATACCGCAGCGACAGCCAAATCATCGCCGTACCCATTATCCCCAGAGCGATGCGACTCGACCTATGACTCCGGCCCAGCATGATCATCGCCGCCCCAAACAGGGCTACGCCCACATACCCTGCCGGAATAATTACCCAACGCCAGCCACCCGCCGTGTAAGCCAAACCTGCGCCGCTGGGATACACCACAAAGCCGATAAACTGTCCGCCGGTCAACAGCGCGGCCAGGCCATGTCCCAACTCGTGCACCATCGTAATCAGCAAGCGAAAGGGGTAATTGAGCCAGCCGAGCCACGGCACCAACGCCAGCAGCAGCGTCACCAGCCCGGCTAGGCCGATCAGGGTCAACGTTTGCCGAGTCGAAAAATTATCTACAGAGTTGTTCATATGCCGACTCGCAGTACTGCCGCCCCATTGATTTGCCCCCGCTTAAGTCGCAGCAGCGCCGTGTTAGCCTGATCCAACGCAAAAACCTCTACTTCCGTTTTGACTGGCACTTCCGCCGCAACCCGCAAAAAGTCCAGCACATCCTGGCGGGTGCTGTTGGCCACGCTTTGGATGGTGCGCTCATGCCAGAGCAAATCATAGGGCATTTCCGGGATAGGACTCATATGGATGCCGCCCAGGGCCAGCGTGCCACCCTTATCGAGTCTGCCCAGCGCCAGTGGCACCAGTGCTCCCACCGGAGCAAAGATAATGCTGCTGTCCATCGATGCGCCGGGGTCATCCTCCGCACCGCCGGCCCAAACTGCCCCCAGCGATCGGGCCAACTCGCGGTGAGGCTCGCCCCGCGTAAACACAAACACCTCGCAGCCCCAATGACGGGCCACTTGCAGCATTAGGTGCGCCGACGCCCCAAAACCATATAACCCCAGCCGCTGCCCCGGCTGCGCCCGGCTTAAGCGCAGCGAGCGATAGCCCACCACGCCCGCGCACAGCAGCGGCGCGGCCTCAACATCACTGAAAACCGCCGGAATGGGATAAGCAAACCGCTGGTCCGCAACCATATACTCGGCAAAACCACCGTCGGCGTGCAGGCCGGTGAAGCAAATCTGTTGGCATAGATTCTCTTTGCCGGCCCGGCAGTAACGACACTGCCCGCAAGTTTGATACAGCCAGGGCACTCCTAATCGCTCGCCAGGCTGATGTAAGGTGACCCCTTCGCCGACGGTATCGACCACCCCCACCACCTGGTGGCCGGGAATGGTCGGCAGGCGAGGCAGGGCCAAATCGCCTTCGACAACATGCAAATCGGTGTGGCAAACGCCGCAGGTATGAATTTTCAACCGCACCTGGCCAGGACCGGGCTGGGGTGGGTCAACCTCGACGGCGCGGAGGGGAGCAGTATTAATGGGAGCGGAGTGATGAAGTTGCATTGCTTTCATGGACTATGTTGCATTTTCCAGACGCCCAGTTTCTACACCTTAAGGCAGCGCTATTTTTCCCACCAAATTGGCCCAAAACGCTATAGAAACCGGGTGTCACCCTGATCTCTGTTTGCCTTTATTGTATCATAAGCTAGGGTTAACTGCGAGTACCCCTCTGTTTCAGCGGAGCAGGTCAAATCTCAGCTTAGTAATCTATAAGAATTTGGGCATGGTTCAAGTTAGATTGACACTTCTCAAAATCGAAGCGAGAAATTAACCAC
>CAZRYD010000324.1:0-7554 GCA_964604225.1 uncultured Caldilineaceae bacterium | reverse complement strand
CGCGGCCATCCAGGCGGATGGCGATAAAGGCTGCCAGGCCGGTCAGCAGGCCGGTGGTGGCGACCATGGTGCCGCAGCGAGGATGAACCGCCAGTTCCGCTTCGCCCTGGCGCAGGCGGCGCAGGGCTTCCTGGGAGGCGTGCTTCACTTCAGCGGTGTCAACCGGGCCGTAGAGGGTAAAGCCGTTCCAATCGCTCCGGCCCACCAGGGAGAGGTTGCCGTTCCGCCGGCTCAGAATGTGGATGGTGGCGTGTTCCAGGCCGTGATTGCGTTGGATGCGGATAATTAGGGACGAGTTAAGTAAACCCATAAGGTAAGCTCCTTAGCATCATTTTGGATTTTAGATTTACGATTTACAATTATTACTCCAAATCGTAAATCCAAAATCGTAAATCGTAAATCTCACAGGGGTTTGGCAACGACGATGACGCGGTGGGTATTGTTGGTATAAGGCCAGCAGGTGACCAGGGTGATCCGTTCATCGGTGGTGGCGGCAATCCATTGGGCATTGCGCTGGCGAATTTCTATCGGCTCGCCCTTTTCTTTGACAATCGTTTTTAGATCAACCACATACTCAAACTTTTGGTCGCCGGAGTAAATGGTCACCTTATCACCCACTTCAACGTTGACCAAATCACGAAAGACTTCGCCGTTGACATTATGGTGGCCGGCCATAACCGTGTTACCCGGCTGGCCCAGGCGAGCGCTGGTCTCGTGCCAGCCCGCCGCATAATCAGCCACCTGCCAGATACTGTACTGTTGGCCGTTCTGTTCGACCACCTGCCAGCCAACCGGGATAATCTTGGAATCAATCCCAACGGAGGGGACAAGCAGCCGGGTCGGAAGGCCATCGCCGCTGGCCGGCGGATTGGGCGCCGGAGCCGGAGGAGCCGGTTCGGGCGTGGCGGTCGGCAAGGGGATTGGCGTTGGGTTTTGTACGGGCAGCTCCGGCTGCGGGCTGGATTCGACCGCCGGGGTGGGCGGCTCCGGGGTAGCCGTCGGCGGTGTATCTACCGGCGGGGCCTGGTCGCCGGGCTGAACCGTCACCGGGACGGGTGTTGGTTCATCGGGATTGAAGGTTTCGGGTAACAAGTTGGGCGGTGGGACCACCCAGGTGGCCGTCGGTGTCGGCGGGCTGGTGGGCGAGGGGGTGAGGGTGGGTGGCGGGCTCCAGACCGTGGCCGTCGGCGAGGGTGTAGCCGTGGCGGGCAGAGCAGCCTGAGCTAAGGCTCCGGGCGGGGCGTTCAACACAAAATCCCAGCGAGCCTGCACATCCTGATAAGCCCAAAAGAGCGCCAGGCCGCTCAAAATAACCATTGTCCAGACGAAGCTGGCAAATAACAGGGCCAGTTGCTCCAGCAAGATTTCTTTATTTGACAACTTCATAGGCTGAGACTTTCCTGGAACCAGAGTTGACGAATATTCTAAAACTTGATCGTGTTCACCTAGACCTAATACTTTTCAAATGAGGCTGTAGTATAGGGCCTTGCCGCTAGGGGGCCTTCGGCTCTGCCCACCCACAAGGGGCTAAACTACGTTATTTGAAATAGACCAAAGCTTAAGGCCACCTTATGTCTTCATGTCCCTGGTAAAATTATAAGCCATAACGGCCAAGGTGACAACTAAAACGGCCAAAGCTATGACCTGCACGGCCAGAAAACCACCGTCGAGCAGAGTAGGTTGGGCCTGAAAGATTTCCAGCAGCAGACGGCTGAGGCTGTAAAGTCCAACCCACAGCCAGAACTGAAAACCGGGCCAGGGCCGCCAGGTCCGGCTGAAAAATAAAATTGCCAAAATGATGAGGCCGGCGGCGGCTTCATATAATTGGGCCGGGTGCCGGGGCGTGCCGGCTATGTCAATGGCCCAGGGCAAGGTAGCCGGCGCGCCCAGCCCCTCGCCGCCCAAAAATGCGCCGATATGCCCCACCACCACGGCCAGAGCCAGGCCGAACGCCAGGGCGTCGAGAAAGGTTTCCAGGGGCACGGCTTGCCTTTGGACGTAAATCAGCACGACCAACCCGCCGATAAGCAGACCCGCCATAGGCGAGAGTGCGTTGCGGGATAAGGACAGCGCCTGTGACAGGTCGCCGATGTAATTTTGCCAATGCGACAAGACAAACCACAGCCGGGCGCCGATCACCCCGGCCAGCAAAGCATACAAGCCGGCATTGTAAATATGGTCGCCTTCGAGGCCCAGGCGTTTGGCTTGATAGGCCGCCAGCCACATGCCGACCCACAGCGCGGCCAGGAGCAGCAGCGGGTAGGTTGGAATGGCGGCCGGGCCGATGGACAGGATGGGTAGCATAAGACAAAATTAGAAATTAGAAATTAGAAAGCGGAGGAAAGAGTCGTTAACCATAACAGATCAAGCTCATTTCTTATTTCTAATTTATTCTTGACAGTTCCGACAGTTTTGACTCGATATAGGCTTTGTTGATTGGGCCGGTGAAGATTTCGTTGACATTACCGTTGCGATCAATAAAAATAGAGGTCGGCAGGCCCAGGATGCCGTAGGCTTTGGCCGTTTCACCGGTTTCGTCCAGCACGATGGGATAAGTTACCCTAAACTCTTCCAAGAAGGCCGGCACCTGATCCTTCTGATCGGTTGAGGTGTTGTTGATGCCGATAATGACCAGGGTATCGGCATTATCAACCGAGGCTTTTTGAAAATCAGGAAACTCGGCCCGGCAGGGACCGCACCAGGTAGCCCAAAAGTTGAGCAGCACCGGCTTGCCTTTGAAATCACTCAACCGCACGATCTGGCCGTCGAGGGTGGGCAAGGCAAAATCCGGGGCGGGATGTCCGGCAATCGGCGCCGGTTCGAGCACCACATTATCGCCGTCAGCCGCCGAGCTGCCGACCAGGGCGCGAGAAAAGGCCAGCCAGCTCAAGCCGGAGATTAACACCAGCCCCATCAGAGCCAGCCAAAACCAGCGCGCTCTTAAGAGCGGCGGCGTGGATTGAGTTTGGGGGGTGGATATATTTGAACTCATCACTACTTCTCACTTTCAAGGGAGGTGTATCTATTTTATGACCCCCATCTTAAGTCCATATTAACCGATCTGGCCGATGGTGACCATAAGCTATAGATATTCAGTTAGTAGGTTATTTCGTCGGCGTAATGATCTTCGTGGTATTCTTGCAGGCAAGCTTCACAGACCAGCACGTTACGCTGCTCCCGGTCCGAGCAATCAATACAAATCCAGGTGGCCACCGTCTTTTTGCCCAACTCTTGGCAGTGGCGACAGTACCGATACCTGGGTTTGTTCTGCTCGACCAGCCGCGGATACTCAACCCCGGCCTGCGGCTCGTTGATGGCTTCCAGGGTCAAACGGTGTTCGATCCAATCGCCGAAATCGTAGACGTACTTCAATTCGTCGCCCAGCTTCAAGTCCAGGCTGGCAATCTTTGAGTCCGATCCTTCCCCGCCGCCAAAGGGCTCAACCGTGCCCAGTTCTACCTCGCGGAAGCGGCGGCTCTGGCCACGCCGGACCAATTTCCAAAAGCCGCCCAGGTGATCTCCCAGGTCGTGATTGAAGGCCGTTCGCAGTTCCTGGTCAAAATCGGCCAGGGTGTCCTGGCCCTGGATTTCGATGCGCCGCCACAGCCCCTTACGATAGACTAAAACAGCCTTAAATTGGTAGACCTGTTGGGCCTGTTTGGCTGAAACAGAAATCGGCTTAAACGGCGGCGCTCCGTCGTCTAAGAAGCGATCAAAGAGGGAGTTGGAATTAGCGTAGCGCAGGTCTGTGCCGGTCCACTGCATGCGACCATCCCGTTCGATCACCCTCGGCCAGGGGTCGCCGGGGTAGCCGGTAGGATTGGACAGCCGGGCATAGGCCGTCAGGATGGCTTCAGTGGCCCAGATGGATTCATAGTGCGCCGACTCCAGCATAGTGAAGAGCATGTCGGCCAGTTCCTGATTCCGGCGCTCAATTTCAGCCCGGCGCTGCTTGTGAACTTTCTCCGGCTCATGGGCCAGGCGAAATTCCCGCGATTCCCAATCCTGGACCGTGACCAGCAGGCTGTCACCTCGCTTGGCCCGGCGCAGTTTCAACCATTGGCCCAGGTCAAAGGCCAGCCGTTCATAGGTATGCGGGCCTAAAACGGTTTGAGCCTTCTCTTTGACCTTGACCAGACGGGTAGGGATGGGCTGCCCGGCGGCGTCAACAAACTTGAACGTTTCCGGCGAAACCTCATATGAGATAAAGCAGGCAAAGTTAGGCTGCACGAAGACCAGGCCGTGCTCAACCTCCGGCCGGGACAGGATCAGCCGAAAGGGGACGCCGCGCAAGGCCAGGCCAATAGGGGCAATGCTTTGCTCAGTCAGGAAGATCAGGCTCTTGCCGGCGTGATCCCAGCGCAGCGACTGGCGGATAGTGTTGGCCGCCGTCTTGGCCGTGGACGGCCAGATGGCCAGCACCCGCTTTACGACTTCATCAACAGGGGTCGGCTCGGTTAATTGAGCCACGACCTGTTTGATGGCTTCGTCTTTGGTCATACTCATTTGGGTGGGCATAGGTTTACCCTTTTTGGTTTTAATATAATGAGGTTATTCTAGCACAATCTGAGGGGAGCGTCATCTTTTCAAGCTCGCCGTCACTTAATCGTTGCTTTAAGGCTTGCCCTCAAGGTCATCTTTGGTTTGGGCAATAATCTCTCCTAGCTGTGGCACATCTTGACGGGCCGCTTTCCGCAAGGTAACAACTTTACGCTGCTCAAATGTCTCTTTTACGCCCCACCCCCCGAGCCGACGCTGGCCTGGCTGGATACACGAGGCGCTGGTTATATTGCCCGTACTTGGCTTCCTTCAATTGCAATTCCTCTAAACGGCGAGTTTTATACTTGATTGACTCTTGCAGAAATCTTTTGCGTTCTTTTAACTCTTGAAGATTGCGCTGATTTGAATAAGACATAATTCTACCTTATCTTCAACTCCGGTAGACTCTTCACAAGCTTCACCGTCTCCAAACTGACCGTAATCACCTGCCCGATCAGCCGGACGATGTACTGCTCATCCTCCAGATTGTTGGGATCGTTGACGATGTCGCTGCGGGTATCGGTGCTGACCTGATATTGGTCAATCACCCAATCGAGGGCGGAGCGATTGCCCAACTTGTACTCAAACACTTCCGGCGGAATCCCGGCCAGGGTGAGGAAGTTGTTGTATTTGATTTGGGTTTTGTCTTTGGACAGGCGCATCTTTTCCACGCGCCAGTTGAGCGGTTCACCGGGGGTCTCGATGAACTGGAGCGGGTATTCCGGCTGCTGCTCGTAGTTGACGTGCAGTTCGGCCAGCCGCGCCCCGGCTTGAGCAAAGTCCCAGAAGCTTGCCCTGAGCGAAGTCGAAGGGTCCTCGACAAAGGGGATACGGGGTAGTTCCCGGCGCAGATTGGCGGCGTAGGTTTCGCGGTAGGTGGGGTGGTGGAGTAAGGCGTAAACGTAGTGGAAGATGTCCCATTTGGTGATTGTGTCATCAGACCTGACAGGTCTCAAAGACCTGTCAGGTCTTGGCTGGCCCCCGTACCGCTCCCGAAACTGCGCCAGCGCCCAATCCGTAATATTCTCCCGCCGGCCCGTGCCGTCTTCGTCGTAGGTGTAAAAGGGGAAGGATTGGGTACCACAGCCAGCCCCTACGAGATGTAAATCTACTATCTGTCTTGTCATCAGAGTCATAAATGGTTTTTCAGAACCCTTGTCAGTAAGACAGATAGCTCTGTTTTCATTTTTAGCAAAATTTTTGGGGAAGAATTCCTGATTACTACCTAACTCATCTACAACTATATCCGAAAAATAAAGATGTAGTTTCGTGAATGGACGATATAAACTGTTACAAATTTTTTCCTCTTGAAAGGAAACTTTATCACTGTTCTTGAAATGCCGCTTTAAATTTCTACTCCATTTAATCTTTTGATAACTCACAAAGTCATCGACATCTTTTGGATCATTCTTTTGTATATACCGATAAACTTCCTCATTATAATCTCGGCTAAATTGCTGTATTCGTTCAACCAAAGTTTTTTTGTCGAAGCTATACGCTGTTGCATCACGAGCAGTATTAACACCTAGAGAGAATTTTGCAAAGATAGCTTTTGCTGTAGCAGATTTAGAGTGACGTTCACCTATAGGGATAAATTCTTCAAAACTAGCACTCATGCCCTCGGTCAGCCAATTATGTTTCCGGTCAGGCGTAATCTCCTGCCAGGCCACCTGGCCGCGATGAGCCTGCTGCTCCAAAAACTCATACTTCTGCTCTTTGCGCCAAAACTCGTCTACGCGGGTGTAATAAATCTTAGCCATCGTCTGCCTTTGCTTAAAATATTAGACAGGATTAACAAGATTTACAGGATTAGAGCTAAAAAATCTTGCTAATCCTGTTAATCTTGTCTAAAAATCCTTAGCCAGCTTTATTATACTCCCGAAATTTGCGCTTCACCTGCACCGACGGCCCAAAGTTCACTAGCAAGCCCGTACTCACTCCAGTTGCCGCCAGGTAATTGACCAGTTGCACTTCGTGAACCCTGTCCAACGCCCGCACCGCCTTCAACTCGATGATGACCCGATTTTCCACCCACAGATCGGCCAGATACTCGCCCACCAACTGGCCCTCGTAATAAACGTTGATCGGCTCTTGCTGCTTTACCGCCAGACCTGCCTTCTCCAACTCGATCTTCAAGGCGTTCTCATACACCTTTTCCAAAAAGCCAACCCCCAAAGTGTTGTGCACCTTATAAGCGAAGCCGATGATCTGTTGGGTCAAAGCCTCATCTTCCATAGCTCACTCCCATTTTTCTTGACAGGATTAACAGGATTAACAGGATTAAAAATTTAAAAAATCCTGTCAATCTTGTTAATCCTGTCTAAATTTCTTACGTTTGCGCACGAAGATGTTGATGCTGACCCCGACCTGGATACCAAAAACGTTGTGAGTGGTGCCGGACAGCTTGGGATTTTTGCGCACATTACCGCCCAAATCCAGGATATAAATCTCGTCAAAATCCTGCGCCAGGTACTGGCGCATGCCATCGAAGGTAAGTTCACTCACAAAACTGTTGTTGGTCACAAAGGCTACAATGCCCTCATCACCAATTCTATCCGAAGCCCAGCGAATCGCTTTGACATACGGATCGCTTAATTTTCTAACCAGAGTGGCCGTGGAAGCTTTGCCATAAGTTTCAGTCACCCGCTTATCCATCACTGGATACTTGCGGTTCTTGTTGTTATCATTCTCATTAACCTGCCCGGCGTTATAAGGCGGATTGCCGATAATCACGAAAATCGGCGCTTGCTTCTGCTGCTCTACCCGCTCGGTGTTGCCCTGGGCAAACAGCGACATCTGCTTGCCTTCGGCCAGTTCAAAGGTGTCTACCAGGCAGATACCCTCAAAAGGCTGGTATTGGCCGGTCAGCTCCAAATAGGCGTGCTCGATGTTCATGGCGGCGATGTAGTAGGGCAATAACATCACCTCGTTGCAGTGGAGTTCATTCGCGTACTTGTAGGGTAGTACACTGTCAGGGAAGTTATGATAGTTTAGGGTAAAATCTTTGGAATTTAT
>CAZRYD010000323.1:0-7557 GCA_964604225.1 uncultured Caldilineaceae bacterium | reverse complement strand
AAAGTTCGATCAACTCAGCTTTGTCTGAGTCTATTTTGCACTTTAAAGTCTAGTATAATCAAAAAATTTATAAATTATCAACCAAGGGGGATTAAAGTTAAAATGAAAAATCATGAGTCTCACCACCATGAACATCAACATCAGCAGGCTGCGGCTCCGGCGCTGGCAATAGCTGACACTTCGTCCGATCACGCTCACCAACACCAGCAGCAGCAACAACTGTCGTCTCAACATGCGGGGCGCCGGGCCGGTCACGACACCGGCCACGGGGCGCACGTGGACCACACCGGCCACGAAATGATGTTTCGCCACCGGTTCTGGGTCTCTCTGATCCTCAGCATCCCGGTGCTGCTCTACAGCGAGATGATCCAAATGTGGCTGGGCTTTAGCATGCCTGCCTTTCCCGGCAGCCACTGGTTTACACCTGTCCTCTCTATCATCATCTTTCTTTACGGCGGCCTGCCCTTTTTGCAGATGGCCGTACCGGAGCTGCGAAATCGCCAGCCCGGTATGATGACCCTGATCTCGCTGGCCATCAGTGTGGCCTTTGTCTACAGCATCGCCACCATTTTTGTTCCTCTGGGCGAGAACTTCTTTTGGGAGCTAGTCACCTTGATTGACGTAATGCTGCTGGGGCACTGGCTGGAAATGCGCAGCGTCCGCCAGGCCTCCGGCGCGCTGAATGAACTGGCCAAACTCATGCCCGATACCGCCGAGCGCATCCGGGGTGATGACAGTACGGAAGAGGTTAAGGTGAGTGAGTTGAAAGACGATGATCGTGTTCTGGTTCGCCCGGGCACCAGCGTGCCTGCCGATGGGGAGGTGATAGTCGGGGAGTCAGCCGTCAATGAGGCGATGATCACCGGCGAGTCCAGGCCGGTTAAAAAGAGGCCCGGCGACAAAGTTATTGCCGGCACCATCAACGGTGACGGCAGCTTACGGGTGCGGGTCACCGCCACCGGCGAGAAGACTGCTCTGGCCGGGATTATGCGCCTGGTGAACGAAGCCCAGAACAGCAAGTCGCGGACCCAACTGTTGGCCGACCAGGCCGCGGCCTGGCTTTTTTACGTCGCTTTGGTCGTGGCCGGGGTGACGGCGGTGGCCTGGGTTGTGGCGACAGGCTTTGATATTGAGGTATTGAAACGCGTGGTCACGGTGCTGGTGATTGCCTGTCCCCATGCTTTGGGGCTGGCTATCCCGCTGGTGGTCGCCATCAGCACCTCTCTGGCTGCTGGAAACGGCATCTTGGTGCGCGACCGGCTGGCTTTGGAAGCAGCCCGCCATGTGGATGTCGTTATCTTTGATAAAACGGGCACTTTGACCAAAGGCCAGCAAGGGGTGGTGGCGATAAGCACGGTGGACGGCTGGGCTGAGGAGCAAGCATTGGCCTTGACTGCCGCCATCGAAGGGGACTCGGAGCATATGATTGCTCAAGGCATTCGCCAGGCGGCGCAGGAGCGTAAGGTGTCGCTGCCGAAAGTGAGCAATTTTGAGGCGCTTAAAGGCCGGGGGATTCGGGCCAGTTACGAAGGGAAGATGGTTTATGTAGGCGGTCCCAACCTGCTGAAAATGCTAAAGCTGGAGCCGGACGATACCCTGGCCCAATTCACCCAACAAGCCGGCGATAAAGGTCAAGCCGTGGTTTATCTGGTGTACGAGCGGCAACTTGTGGCTGCCTTGGCCCTGGCCGATGTAATCCGGCCGGAAAGCAAGCAAGCCGTCAAGCGCTTACATGACCTGGGGGTCGAGGTGGCTATGCTAACCGGCGACAGCCGCCCGGTGGCCAAGGCTGTGGCTGAGGAGCTGGGCATTGAGACCTACTTTGCCGAGGTCTTGCCGGAAGACAAAGACCAGAAGGTGAGCGAACTGCAAGGGCAGCACAAAAAAGTAGCGATGGTGGGTGACGGTGTCAACGATGCCCCGGCTTTGACTCGGGCCGACATCGGGATTGCCATCGGCAGCGGCACGGATGTGGCCGTTGAGTCGGCGGGCATTATCCTGGTGCGGAGCAACCCGCTGGATGTGGTAAAAATTATCGAATTGAGCCGGGCCAGCTATAATAAAATGCTGCAAAATTTGGCCTGGGCCACCGGCTATAACGTCATCGCTCTGCCGCTGGCTGCCGGTATCCTGGCCCCGATTGGATTTGTGCTGTCGCCGGCGGTGGGCGCCTTGGTGATGTCACTCAGCACCATTATTGTGGCGATTAATGCCCAACTGCTACGCCGAGTACAATTATAAGCTTGAGTCAAAGCGGGGCGATGAGAACAACTCATCGCCCCGCTTTCTTTTCATGGGGATTTACAAATTGTGATGGGCTAAGCCTATTTTGCTATTGGTTTGAACTAGCAAAAATTTCCTACACAATTCCGATGATTCAGGCTTATA
Organism: uncultured Caldilineaceae bacterium; assembly: GCA_964604225.1. Taxonomy (GTDB): domain Bacteria; phylum Chloroflexota; class Anaerolineae; order 4572-78; family J111; genus DSQQ01. The sequence goes on along the minus strand of CAZRYD010000323.1, from coordinate 5,169 downwards.
TTTGTAGTCAGGCTCAATTTGTGCCACAATATGGTCATAAGGCGTGGGGCATGATTGAAGCCCTGACGCATCACGGGAATTAAGATGGCAACTCAAACCCAAATTATCCTGCCGGTGGTCGGCATGACCTGTGCCAATTGCGCTGCCACCATCGAGCGAAATGCAAAAAAGGTCGCCGGCGTCAGCGAGGCGGTGGTCAACTTTGGCACAGAAAAAGTGACCGTTATCTATGATCCCGCTCTGACCACCCCTCAGGCCATCGTCGAACGCATCGAGCGGGCTGGCTACAAGGTGCCGCTCGTCCAGGCCGACTCGCCGGAAGCGCAGGTTGATGCGGAGCAAGCTGCCCGCCAGCAGGAAATCAGCCACCAAACCCGCCAGTTGTGGGCTGGTCTCTTTTTTACCTTCCTGGTCTTTTTGATCAACCACAATTGGCTGATGCTGTTTATGACTGTCTACGGGTTAGGTTCGCTGGAGCAGTGGGTTTATCCGTTCTGGGTCAACGTAGCCCTGCTGGTGCTGGCGACGCCGGTGCAGTTTTATACCGGCTGGGATTATTATGTGGGCGGCTATAAAGCCCTACGCAATCGCTCGGCCAATATGGACGTGCTGGTGGCGCTGGGCTCTTCGGTGGCTTATTTTTATTCCGTGATCGTCACCCTTGGCCTGTTGAGCGCCCCCACTTTTTTTGAAACCGCAGCTACCATCATCACTCTGATTAAGGTGGGCAAACTACTAGAAGCGCGGGCTAAAGGCAAAACCAGCCAGGCCATCAAAGCCTTGATCGGACTGCAAGCCAAAACCGCTCGGGTGGAGCGTGACGGTGCAGAGCTGGAACTGCCGGTTGAGCAGGTGCGGGTCGGCGATGTGGTCATTGTTAGGCCGGGTGAGAAAATTCCGGTGGATGGGGTGGTCGTCAGCGGCTATTCCGCCGTTGACGAGTCGCTGCTAACCGGCGAAAGCCTGCCGGTGGACAAAAAAGCCGGTGACGCAGTCATCGGAGCGACCCTCAACCAGCAGGGTCTGCTCAAAATTGAAGCGGTCAAGGTTGGCCGCGAAACCACGCTGGCCCAAATTGTCCGGCTGGTCGAAGAGGCCCAAGGCTCCAAAGCGCCCATCCAGGCCGTGGCCGATAGAGTAGCGGCGGTCTTTGTGCCGGTGGTCATCACCATCGCCCTCGTCACCTTTATTGTTTGGCTGGCCAGCGGGGCCGGATTTATTCACGCCCTGGTGCGGCTGGTGGCGGTGCTGATTATCGCCTGCCCCTGCGCCCTGGGTCTAGCTACGCCCACCGCGATTGTGGTCGGGCTGGGTCGAGGGGCTGGCCAGGGCATTCTGTTCAAAAACAGCACTGCGCTGGAACTGGCCCACAAATTACAAACTATCGTGCTGGACAAGACCGGGACAATTACCAAGGGCGAGCCGGCAGTGACGGAAATAATTGTGAATAGCGAATTGTCAATTGTCAATTGTGAACGGTCGGAGACTAGAGCCAATTCCCCCTTCATCCTTCGGCTCGCCGCTTCGGCGGAGCGCGGTTCGGAACATCCGCTGGGGGCAGCGATTGTGCGGGCGGCACAGGAGCAGGGATTGGTCTTAAGCGAGGTCGCGGGCTTTGAAGCCGTTCCAGGGCAAGGCGTCGCCGCGAATGTTGACGGGCATCATGTCCTACTGGGTAATCTGCGTTTGATGGCAGAACGAAAAGTTAGGCTCAACGGTCTCAGTGAGAAAGCGCACCGATTGCAGCATGAGGCCAAAACGGCGATGTGGGTTGCGGTTGACGGGCAAGCCTCGGCAGTCATCGGCATGGCCGATACCATCAAAGATAGCTCCAAGGAAGCAATCGTCGCCCTCCAGCAGCAGGGCTTGCAGGTGGTGATGATGACCGGCGACAACCAGGCTACGGCTCAAGCCATCGCTGTCCAGGTCGGAATCAGTCAAGTCATGGCCGAAGTGCTGCCCGGCGACAAAGCCGCCCACCTGGCCAAGCTACAGGCAGAAGGTTTAGTGGTCGGGATGGTTGGCGACGGTATCAACGACGCCCCGGCCCTGGCCCAGGCGGACGTGGGTATCGCCATCGGCGCGGGTGCGGATGTAGCGATTGAGGCCGCCGGCATCAGCCTCATCAGCGGCGACCTGCGCGGCGTAGCCAAAGCGATCCAGTTGAGCCGGGCTACGATGCGGGTCATCAAGGAGAACCTGTTCTGGGCTTTTGCCTACAATGTGCTGCTCATCCCCATCGCCGCCGGGGTGCTGGCTTTCTTTCCAAGTTTGCCCGTCTACTTGCGGGAGTTGCATCCGGTAGCCGCAGCTTTTGCTATGGCCTTCAGTTCGGTCATGGTGGTGGGCAATAGTTTGCGGCTGCGGCAGGTGAAGATTGGGGAATAAAGTATGGTTGAAGCGGTTAGACTTATTCCACAAAAACGACAAGAGCGAATCAGTCGTCACCAGCTATGTGAGCGATTGGACGAGTTTGGCTGGATAGCCACTCCGCCAGATGAAGATTTAGGGGAAGATTTTATTGTCCATATTTATCTTCAGGGACGAGCTACTGGAGTAACTTTCCATATCCAGGAAAAGAGTGTCACAAATCTTCACGAGCGGCGAAAAGGGGATTTTTTGGTCTATAATTTTGAGGTCAAGGATTTAAAGCATTGGGAAGCATTTAGTTTGCCGGTTGTCTTGATGGTGTGGGATATTAAACTGCGGGAAGGTCGGTGGGCGTTGATTGATGAGGTGATTTCTGACCTTGACCAACGGCGTCCGAAGTGGCGCAGTAAAAAATCCAAAGTTCGCGTTTATATTTCTTGGGATAATGCCACTAATGATGTTGGTCTTATTAAACTCAAACAAAGTATCGGACAATACCTCTACCCACTTATTGCTAAAGGTAGAGAACCAGAAGTTGAGATAGGACTTAATTTTCCAGACACAAAAAAGGGTCAAGCGGCTCAAGGGGACTTTGAAAACTTCTTGAGACGAGGTGGGCAAATTACGATTGAAGGCAAGTTTGTATCTGAACTTAGTCTTCCTGAGTGGTACACTCTTTGGTTTGGTGAGTTTGATCGTGATAAACTAAAAGTCATATTTGAATTTCCGATTCCTGATAGAACTTTTCCAGTTGCAGTAACTATGTTGAGCAATAATGGAAAAACGGTTTCTATCCCAAATATTGAATTAAAAATAATAAGATTTGGTCTAGAGTCAGCAGAGCTTTCAAATCAACATCAAAACTCGCCATTACATTTTCGCTATACTTTTCCTAAGCCTGGTGAGGAGGTTTTTATAAAAGTAAATAATCTTGGTTCTGATATACATACAGTCCATAATACTACCAACTTCTTACAGGCTATTGCTAATGGTGGAACATTGAGATTCACCTTTCTTACCTTAAAGAAGGTTGTTTCACAGGATATTGTTGTATCTCCTCAACCAGAAAAGAAATTTAATCCCGAATATTTAAAGCTTATCAATAAACTTTGTCTAATCCAAAATAGAATAGGACGATTTCTCCCAGTGCCTAATAGAGAAATTCCTGGCAGAGAAGTGAGAGAAATCAATAGACTCATAGAAATCATTGAGCAGGGTAAAACAATCATACAGGGCCAAGAGATGAAAGGTGAATTTGAAGATGAGGCCCTTAAATTAATATTAAATGCATATCAGAACAACGAGCCAGTTAAAATCCAAGCATCTTTTGATGGAAGCCAGGTGAAATTTTTGGGTATAGAAATTCAGACAGGGCCAGGCACTCGATGGAGTACAGGTAGACCCAAGTTGCCCATTACTGAGCCCGAAAAACCTACCGTAGAGTTTGTTGATGTAGAAATTATTGACGTTTTTCCCGATTGGTTCATCCGCGAAGCCCAACGACTCAGCCAACTTCTCGCCGAGAAATTCGAGGTCGAGGCAGTTTACCTGTTCGGCTCATTGATTTGGAACGATATTCATACCCCTGAAACAGATATTGATCTGGCGATAAGCGGTCTACCAGAAGAAAGGTATCTGGAGGCGGTTAGCTATCTAGAACGAGAAAGCAAGTTTCCCGTTGACTTGGTGGACTTGAACAAAGTTTCTGACCACTTACGCCAGCGAATTTTAGCAGAAGGAAAATCACTCTATGAGCGAGAACCGGTTGCAGCGTTTGGCTGATGATTTGGCCGCTGAACTGGCTGATTATCAACAACTTAAAACCGAGATTGCTCAGGCCCAGGTTCGGATAGGGCTACACCAGCCGGATAGCTTTGAATTAAGAGCCATTGGAAGTATTCTACACGATGTTTACAGTGGCGCGGAAGGCATTTGCCAGCATATTGCCAAAGAGATAGATAGGCAACTTCCAGTTGGAGCTACCTGGCATCGTGATTTGATAGAGCAGATGGCTCAGTCTCTTGTCAAAACCAGACCGGCCGTTATTCAGGCGGAAACGGCTGCGTCATTGGAAAAGTATCGGGCCTTCCGGCACGTTTTCCGCAATATTTATGGCCCCAAGTTGGATTGGGTCCAAATGAAACCATTACTCGACAATGCTACTATGACAATTGATACCTTTGCCGCCGATGTGGAGCAGTTTATTGCTTTCCTACGTCTGATGACAAACGATGATGAGGACAAATCTTGAGGATATTCGACGCACTCAAAAAAGCCTTTACAGGCGATGATAAGTCAGACTCAAATAACCAAGTCACTAACCAAGAATCAGAACCGTCGCCCGACGTATATGTGGCGGCGATTGAAGCCCAGCGGGCTGAAAAGGACTACTACCTCCGACGTGACCCCTACAGCCCTATTGAAGACCGGGTGAACTTCATCGGCCTGAACTATTACCCACCCGACCCAGCCTTGCGTTTCACCCTGTCCCTCCACCGCGTCGAGCCGGAGCCGTTGACCTTCCAGACCAGCACCGGCGACGAGCGGGTCTACCAGCGCATCGGCACGGTTGCCTTTGAGGTCGAAGGGCAGCCGGCCCAACTGGTTATCTACAAATCGGAAGATTACGACGAACTCTTTCTGCCCTTCCGCGACGCCACCAGCGGCAGCGAAACTTATGGCGCGGGTCGCTATTTGGAGCCGGTAGCCTTAGGCAGCGGCGAGTTACTGGTCGATTTCAACCTGGCCTATAATCCCTACTGCGCCTATTCCGAGGCTTTCTCCTGCCCCCTGCCGCCG
>CAZRYD010000322.1:2260-7591 GCA_964604225.1 uncultured Caldilineaceae bacterium | reverse complement strand
CACGTAGGCGACTTTACTCATCGCATCGGCCGCTTCAATCGAGGCGACCAGCCCTCTGGTTTCAACCATTCCCAGGGCCGTAGTCTGTAAACGTGTTGTGGTCATGAATTTGGTCTCCTTTGAAATAGTAGTCAGTAGCCAGTAGTCAGTAGTCAGTAGTCAGATATTTTTACTTTGCTACCTGCTACCTTGACTAAATGGACATGATTTGATGGGCAATAGCAACGCCGGCGCCCACATCCACCTGACAGCCCAGTTGGCGCAGGGCGTGGCCGGTCGCGGTCAGTAATTCGATGACCCGGTGCGGCGATGATCCTGGCAGTTGGCCCGGATCAAGGAAGAAGACATCGCTGGAGACCCGGCCAATGGCCTTGCTCTGGCCGAAGAATTGGCCGATGGTGCGAACGACGTTATCGGCGCTGACCCCGGCGGGGCAATGAATGGTGGTTTGAGTGCCCTGGCAAAGCCGCTTGGGCGAGTCGCAGCCGGGGCAGTCACGGCCATCGACCGTCATCATGAGACCCATCTCGCTCACCGCATAGCGAATCGCCATTGGCACGGTGTTGTTCAAGGGCGAAGTCCCGTTACTGCCAGAAGAGGTAGGGGTGGTGTGACTGCCTCCCCAGAGGCGGGCGATGGTGTTGCGCACCTCGCGAGCCGAGGCAGCCGGGTCGGGCGTTTCGCGGATGCTCCGACCACAAATGATGATCGAGACCGGCAAATCCTGAAAAAAGGGCAGCAGTTCGACATTGAGGCCGCCGGTAACGGTGACTTTGAAGCCCATGTCAATCAACTGCCGGATGGTATCTTTATCGTTTTCGTTCCACTGCCGGGCCGCGTCCTGTTCATCCCAGCCGCGATGGTAGACCATTCGCTCTACGCCAAGATCGCGCCATTCTTTGGCCCGGGCGATGATATCGCGCACGCCGGTCAGTTCCATCAGCATCTCTTTGCCCTGCTTGCGAGCCTCTTCCAGCGCCTGTTGAACCGTCGCTAAAGGCGCCCCGCCAATGACTGTCATCATGTCGGCTCCGGCGTCAAAAGCCATTTTGGCTTCCAGGCCACCCACATCAGGCGTTTTGAAGTCGGCCAGGATCAATTTATCGGGGCAGATTTCACGCATGGAGCGGATGGCTTCCAGGCCGGCCGCTTTGCAGAGCGGTGTGCCAATCTCAATGATGTCAACTTCATCGGCTACTTTGACGGCCATGGCCAGGGCGGGTGGGATGGTGATGTAATCCATCGCTATCTGAAGTAAAGGGCCCGAACGGCTTCCCTCTAAGGATGTACTTCGCGCCATTACTATTCTTATCCTTTCCAATTCGTAGAAATACAAAACTTTGGGGACGTGAAAGATCAAATCGTGGCAGCAATCTTTGCACACTGATGAACATTTATGAAGCCATATATTCACGTATGTGATATACTTTCACATATTACCAAAAGACAAAACCAGGAGGTAGTGACATTTGTCATTATAAAACAGTGACAAATGTCATTTTTCTCTAATGTTTTGCTTCTTTAAAGAGAAAATTCTGGGGTAAATACCGGGTGAAAATTGAGATTTTGCTTCAGAGGAATCTATTTGGTAAGTAATTTAGTCAGAGGTCTTGACAAGTGGCCCAAAAAGGTTTATACTAAAATCCGTCACATACGTGATAATATTTCACATACGTGATAAATTGTCGAACTTTCACACCTTTGATTTCTGTTTTTACGAGCGGTGAGCGCATCTCTTGAGATACTGGGGTCCAGAACTCTAGGTAAATAATGTTCAAAATTTCACAGTATATTTTAATTCTTTTTTACTAACTGTTTGTTTGTGCTACAATTTCGCACCATCCATTACTGAAAAAGCGAGTAGGTCAAGGAAAGAAATCCATGCCCACTAATTATACCAACGGTGACCCCCGGCTGGAGTTCTTGGCTCGTGTGGCCTGGCTGTATTATGACCAGGGCAAGAGCCAACAAGAGGTTGCGGATGAGATGCAGCTTTCAAGATCGGCCATTTCCCGGCTACTGACCGAAGCCCGCGAAAAAGGCCTGGTTGAAATCATTGTCCATTATCCCTGGCGCACTGTTCCTAACCTGGAACAGGAACTCGTCCGCACCTTTAAGCTTAAGGCCGCTTCCGTTCTACTGAGAGAGAATAAATCATACGAGGAAACGCTCCAGGGACTTGGCTCATTAGCGGCCCGTTACCTGGAGAACAGGTTGCAGGACGGCATGATCATCGGCATCTCGTGGGGAACGGCTTTGTATCAGATGATCCGAGCGTTGCGCAACCGTGACTTTCCCGGGGTAGAGGTGGTCCAACTTATTGGCGCGACGGGTTCCGAAAGCGCGCCAACCGATGGTCCTATCCTGGCCCAACTTTTGAGCAACAAATTAGGTGGCTGTTGTCGTTATTTACATGCGCCATTAGTTGTGGAAAACGAAACGGGACGGGATATCCTGATGCAGGATCGAAATATTCGAGAGACTCTGGCCCGGGCCGAACAAGCCGATGTAGCCCTGGTGGGTATTGGCACTCCCAATCCTGAACTGTATAGTCTATTGCGAGAGGGATATGTAACCGAGGCGGAAACCCAGCGTATCCGGGCGGCCGGCGCTGTGGGCGATATCTGCTCTCAGCATTACTCCCTGACAGGTCAATGGCTGGATATTGACATCAATCGCCGGGTTGTTGGCGTAAGTTTGAAGACCCTGTCAAAAATTCAGACAGTCATTGGGGTAGCCGGCAGCTCAATTAAAGGGGCTGCCATTCTGGGCGCCCTGCGCGGTGGCTATATTAATGTTTTAATCACTGATGACCAGGCCGCGCAAAAAGTCCTGGCGCTGTCTCATACATCTTCGAGTTAAACTTAACAGGTAGTATGTTCACAAGCCAGCGGCACACCACCGATGATGAAAATTTGACCCCCACCCCTAGCCCCTCCCCCGCAGCGGGGGAGGGGTTGGGGTTGGGGGTATTTACGAGGAGAGAAATTATGTCCGTTCAGCCTAGACTCAACCGATTACTTGGACCGGATGGCAAATGCTTTGATGTGGCTATTGATCACGGTATTTTTGGCGAACCAACTTTCCTGGCCGGCATCGAAAATATGAAGCGGGCGGTGGAAACCATTGTTGCCGCCAATCCAGATGCCGTCCAACTCAGTCTGGGGCAGGCTCGCTTCCTCCAGGAGATCCCCGGTAAGCAAAAGCCAGCCCTGGTTTTGCGGACAGATACCACGAATGTCTATGGGCGGACGCTACCCCGGTATTTGTTCAGCCAGTTGATGGAGAACGCTGTTGAACAGGCGCTCGTCCTCGATGCCGCGGCGGTGGTGGTCAACTTGCTGCTGCTGCCGGAGCAGCCTGAGCTGTATCAGCAAAGTGTGGCCCACATCTATAAATTGAAGCCAGCCTGTGAGCGCTATGGGATGCCGTTGATGATCGAGCCCCTGGTCATGCAGTCCAATGAGCGAGCCGGCGGCTATATGGTTGACGGTAATCTGGAGAAAATCATCGCCCTGGTACGCCAGGCCGTTGAGTTAGGCGCGGATATCATCAAAGCTGATCCATGCGAGGATGCTGCCGAATACCACAAAGTCATCGAAACTGCCTCCGGGATTCCTGTTTTAGTAAGAGGCGGCGGGCGCGTTTCCGATGAAGAGGTTTTAGAACGAACCCTGGCCTTGATGAAACAGGGGGCAGCCGGGATTGTCTATGGGCGTAACGTGATCCAGCACGCCCGGCCTGATAGAATGACCCGGGCGCTGATGGCCATTGTCCACGAAGATGCGGATGTGGCAACCGCAGCGGCCATTTTGCGCGGCTCTTGAGATGCAAACCTATATTCCTCAAATCCTGGCTGAACTACAAGCAACCCTTTCCCAACTATCCGCCGGGCACGATGAACCTTTAGCCGCAGCAATTCTGGAGGCCAAAAGGATTTTTGTCGCGGGGGCGGGCCGGTCGGGCCTGGTCCTGAAAGGTTTTGCGATGCGGTTGATGCACTTGGGATTTCAAGTGCATGTCGTGGGAGAAACAACGACGCCCAGTATCACCCCGGATGACTTGCTCCTGATTGGTTCCGGCTCCGGCGCTACCAGCACTTTGACCGTGATGGCCAACGAGGCCCGCCGAGTCGGGGCCAGGGTGGCTCTTATTACTATCCGGGCCGATTCCCCCATTGGGCAGATGGCCCAGATCGTCCTAACCATCCCGGCCTCAACTCCGAAAGTACCCTCTTCTTACGGCTTTCCATCTATTCAACCCATGGGATCATTGTTTGAACAGGCTATGTTCTTAATTTTAGATGGGCTTGTTCTGAAGTTAATGACCAGGTTTAATACCGACTCTGAAACTATGTTTATAAACCATGCCAATTTGGAATAACCTCTCATAACGAGCGCATTTCCTAAGGGGGTGGTTAGCTATATTCAGTTCTTAACGTGCAAAAGTAGTGGCCACTAGTTCCACGGCTGGGACACGGGCTGGTGTAACGCTGTATCATAATCCTACAAGATCCCCCAAAACAGAGTTTGATATTCCCTGGTAACTATCATCGAAAGTTAAATTTATGACTTGGGTCAGATCCATTTCATCGCTGCATTGAACGGGATGAGGGTAGATGGGTATCTGGGCGCTGGCTTTAACGTAGATAGGCATATGCTCCAGTGGCATTTTGATTTGCTTGAGCCAGCAACTACCTTCTAATCTTTCGCCGGTCCAAAAATCAACCCACTTGCCTGCCGGTAGATACACATCCCGTACACCTTCGCTGTTTATGATGGGCGCTACCAAAAAGGCATCGCCAAAGTAATACTGGTCGTCAATATGCCAGCAGGTGGGATCGTCTTCATGGTGAAAGATCAGTGCTCGCAGCATCGGGAGACCGGTTTGGATGACCCGTTTTCCTTGCTCGGCCAGATACGGAAGCAGCGCGTAACGCAGCTTCCACCATTGCCGGACCATATCCGCTACGGCGGGATATTCGTACGGTTCGCGGGGGCAGGTACCGTGATACCGGAGGTGGGAGGTAAATACGCCAAATTGCGTCCAGCGGACATACAAATCATCGGCCGGCCAATTGTTCATAAAGTTGGGCACGCCGTGAAAACCCGGCACATCGTGGCTCCAAAAAGCAAAACCGGATAACCCCAGGTGCAACCCACCCCGGAGAGAGCCGGCTAAACCATCCCAGGTGCAGGCGCAGTCTCCACCCCAGTGCAGCGGGTAGCGCTGGCTGCCGGCCCAACTGGCCCGCGCCCAAATAAGACCCTCACCGGTAGTTTTCTGGGTGATTTCATAGGCCGCTTTTTGATATAGCAGCGCGTAAAGGTT
>CAZRYD010000322.1:0-2160 GCA_964604225.1 uncultured Caldilineaceae bacterium | reverse complement strand
TCAAAAAGTTTGTTGCCCGGCCCCAAATTAGGCATTTGCCACAGGGTAATCCGGTAGCCAGCTTCCCGCATCTCTTTGATAAACGTTTCGGGATCGGGGAAACGCTCCCGGCTGAATTCCCACTCACACACCCAATCTTTGTCAAACCAGCCGGTATCGAGATGGAGCACATCGCACGGAAAGTCACCTTGCCGCAGTTTTTGGGCCACAGTCCGCACTTCTTCCGCAGAGAAATAAGTCATCCGCGACATCCAGACGCCGTAGCTCCACAACGGCACGTCCTGGGGAAAGCCGGTCAAACGGCGATAGTTGTAGATGACCTGTTCAACCGTGCCACCGCCGATAGCGAATAGGTCCAGTCCCGGTTCTTCCACCAGCCCCTGGGCCGCCCGCGTGGAAATATCGGCCAACGAAAGCCGCATGTGGGCCGAGGAATGGATGAATAACCCATAGGGACGGCTGGTCAGGTAAAAAGGAATATTTTTGTAGGCGCGGCGGTTGTTGACGCCAAGACCATCGGTGTTTTCCAAGATAAACGTGCGCCCGGCGAGGTCCAGCCGGGCAAAACGCTCGCCGGTTCCCGTGAATTTCTCGTTGGGCTGGGCGTGAAAGGAAAAGAGCGCCCGGTGTGGAACGCCCGCCCGTTCAACAAAGGCCATCACCATAGAATCGTGTTTTTGAGGAAAAAATTGGTCGTAGGCCATGAGAGGGACGCTTGTTTTGCCGTCGGGGAATAATTCAAGGTCCAGTGTTTCATCGGGTGGGGGTTGCAGATCACTCCACATTTTGAGGGGAGGTTCGGTTAAATTGACCCGCAGTCGCAGCCTGTCGCGGCCACCCCTGATTTCCCAGCCGTTGTCCGTTCTCTGCGCCGACAAGGCTTCAACAACGAGCGAATCGTGCAGCTCTAACATGGGGCTGTTATCAGCGGGCGCGGGGTCGGCAAAAGCTACAGACAAGCGGATGATGCTATCGCCATAAGCCCGTACCCGTAGCTGGTACTCTTTTCTGGCAATTTCCGAATTGGCCTCAACCACCAATCCCTTTTTCTGCGCCTGGAAGGGAATCGTCAAATAGATATCGCCATTGACGGCCTTGACCTCGGTGGGACGGCAAGCCCGCCAAAGCGTGTTGTCTACTGCTTCCGGCGTGTCGAAATCCAACATGTCAATCAAAAAATCATTGGCTTGTTTCATTAAAAGTCCTCTAAAGTTTGCTTCATTTGGATGGATATATTTGAATGGCCCCGGAAGCCAAGAGAGCTTATCCTTTAAGTGAACCGGTAAAAGCGCCCCCAACGACATAGCGTTGAGCGACTAGAAACACAATCGCCACGGGTACTACCATGATTAGCCCGAACAAGGCGGCTTCGGCTTGTTGATAACCGACCATAACGCCGGGGCTGGGATTGAATCCGGGACGGAGGGCGGAGGTGGCGGCGACAAATTGCTGAAGCCCAACCGGCAGGTTGAAAAGACTATTGTCATTCAACAAGACATAGGGGCCGAAAAAATTGTTCCAATTCGTGGTGAAATTGATGAAGGCCAGCAAGCCCAGCAGGGGGGTGGCGAGCGGCAAGGCAATATGCCAGAACAATTGCGCTTCAGAACAACCGTCTACCCGTGCCGCGTCGAGCAATTCCGGAGGCAGGCTGGAGGCGTAATAGATATAGGTCAAGTATGTGCCGAAGGGGAAAAAGGCTGACGGCAAAATGACGGCCCATTGGGTGTTGATCAAGCGGAACAGATTCAGCTCCATAAACATGGGCAATACCAGGGCCGAGGGCGGCAGCAACATGGTAATCAAGGTCAACCAAAGCAATAGGCGACGGCCTGGAAAGCGCGCAACGGCCAGAATGTAACCGGCGGGAATGCTAATGGCCAGGGACAGGACCAGTGCCCATAGCGCGTATTGGATGGAATTGGACGCCCATACCAGCACTTCGCCATCCTGATACTCCATAATTCTCTGCCATGCTTCCCCAATACGCTGGAACGAGCCAAAGGCCAGAGGGTTCAGCTCAAGAAGCTGCGGTGCGCTTTTGGAAGTCGCCAACACGAGCCACAGCAGGGGGATAAAGAAATATGCAGCGAACAGCAACAGCACCCCCCAACGCAGGCCAAAACCCAAAATTCCTGTATCGCCGACAGTTTTCATCCA
>CAZRYD010000321.1:0-7624 GCA_964604225.1 uncultured Caldilineaceae bacterium | reverse complement strand
GTTTTCGATTATTAAAGTTCTACCTACTGGCGCTGTTTTATTTTATCAAAAACACCATGACATCGGCAAGATCTCTGTTCCTTTCCAGGCTCAGAATCAGGCACAAAAATTTCGACTGGAAAGAGCAGGATTTACCTTTGGCCGGTGGAAGCCTAAAGATAAGCTGGATCACTCAATTATGGGACAGCTTTTCCTAAAAAGACTTCTAAAGGATCGATACGCAAGTTTACCCTTACCTCCTCGACTGGTTAGCGTCTGGCTTGAGATGGTTGGCGGCCATCACGGTATTTTTGGCACCGAAAGCTTGGGTGAGACAAGCCGAACTCTTAGTTTTATTCAAGAACCGGAAGCGTGGGAGCAGCTACGAACTCAAGCTATTCAAATTTTGCAAAGCTACTTTCTATGGCAATTACCCCTCCCTATGGCGGAGCCTTCCCATGTGTCCGCTACCATTATGGCCCTGACCGGCTTTACCATCCTGTGCGATTGGCTGGGTTCGGATAGCCATTACTTTGCACCTCATTCCCAGACCGACTTAGCCCACTACATTCCAATCAGTCGTCAGAGCGCCCAGAGAGCTGTGGCTGAGGCGGGATTTTTTCAACCTAGCTACAGTGAGACGTCCACAGTCTTTGCGGAACTCTTTCCCCAGTGCGTTCCGGTTCGCCCCTTGCAACAGGCGATAGATGCCATTCCGGCTGATGTGTTGAGCCAACCCTGTCTGGCCATCATCGAAGCGCCCACCGGTGAAGGAAAAACAGAAGCAGCTTTAGCGTTAGCCCATCGCCTGGCGCAGAGCAGCGGCAGCGATGAATTTTATTACGCCCTGCCGACGACCGCCACCAGTAATCAGATGTTTATTCGTATTCAGGAGTATCTGCGAGATCGCCTAAGTTTAGCCACTCGAGCTAAGTTGGTGCATGGACAGGCTTTTTTGGTTGAAGATGATCTGCACATTGAGCCACTCACCAACGGAGATGAAGCACCAGCTTCATTACCGTGGTTCACGCCCAAGAAAAGAGCCTTACTGGCCCCCTTCGGAATAGGGACAGTTGATCAGGCCGAACTGGCTGCGCTCAACGTGGGCCACAACGCCCTCCGGCTTATTGGCCTGGCCGGAAAGGTGGTCATCCTGGACGAGGTTCATGCTTACGATACATATATGACCACCATCATTGAGCAAATGCTGCGCTGGTTGTCTGCTTTGGGTAGTTCGGTCATTCTGCTGTCGGCCACCCTGCCACTTTCGCGCCGGGCCGCGCTAGCCCGAGCTTATGGGCTGGGGTTGAACGACCAGCCCAATCAACAAGCCGCCTATCCCAGCTTGTGGGTTAGTGGACAGGCCGGAATCTATCACGTCACCCCGCCGGCCTATCAATCACAGCGGTCCTTTCAGCTCTCAACGCTCCATATCCCGCACGACGAGGCCACCCTTAAAGCTCAATGGCTGTTGGAGGCGGTAGCAGCAGGGGGGTGTGCCTGCTGGATTACTAATACCGTTGACCGCGCCCAAAAACTGACCCAGGCCGTAGCCTTGTTGGATGCAAACATTGATTGTTTGTTGCTGCACAGCCGCTTCCCTTTGGAGGATCGGCAATCTCTGGAACAACAGCTCAGGGGCAGGTATGGCCCCAAAGGAGACCGTCCCAAGCGCAGCCTTGTTATTGGCACCCAGGTGTTGGAACAGAGCCTCGACCTTGACTTTGATGTCATGGTTTCGGACTTAGCCCCCATTGACCTGTTGTTACAGCGAATGGGGCGGGTGCATCGCCATCAAAATGAACGCCCACCGGCGCATCAGTCGCCCAGGTTCTGGGTCAATTGCGAGCTTGACCCGGAGCAGCCTGGTCTGGTTAAAATGGGTGAGGATAGCTTTTACGCCGAATATATTTTGCAAAAAACCTGGCAAGCTATCGCCAACCTGGCCACCATTATGCTGCCGGCTGACTATCGCCCCTTGGTTGAAGCGGTCTACAGCGCCGACCCACCTATGCCAACTGACCCGCTCTATGCAGCCTGGGATAAACTCAACCGGCAAGAGATCAAAGCTTTAGGGGAGGCTGCCCTACGCCTCCTGCCTGACCCCGATCCGGTTAGACCCTTTTGTCATCACCATCGGCTTACCTTTGTGGAAGGCGAAGACAGCGCCGCCTGGATCGTGGCGCAAACCAGGCTGGGGCCGGAGACCATTACCGTTATTCCCCTGGAAAGGAAGGGCGATATGGCGCGACTGGTCCCGACCGACGAAATGGTAGATCTAACCGCCGCTCCGGATCGCGCTACCCAATTGAGACTGCTACGCCGCAGTTTCTCGCTCAGTCAGCAACAACTCGTTCAATATTTCAAGCGGCTCGGCAAACCAGTGGAACCTCTATTCAGCCAATCCGCCCTGTTGAGATCCGTCCGGCCATTGTGGCTGAATGACAGTCCCCTGATCGTCGAAAATACAACGCTCAGTTATAGCCTGGACGCGAAGTTGGGGCTGGTGATAGAGAAGGAGGTAGTTAATGGTGTCGCCCAGCTTTAATTTATGGACAGATTCGTGGATTACGGTTGAAGGTGACCGAGGCCAACCGGTTGACCTTAGCCTGGCCCAAATCCTGGAACAAGCGCACCGCTACCGCGCCCTTTGCGATCCTTCGCCCCTCATCCTGGTTGGCCTCCATCGCCTGCTCGTGGCCATCTTACAGGATGCCCTCCAACCTCAACATGAGCGAGATTTGGCCAATCTGTGGGCAGCTGGCCGTTTTCCCGAAGAAGCGATTGCCGCTTTTGGCCAGAGATATGTCCATCGCTTCGATCTGTTCTCTGAAACAGAACCTTTTTACCAGAGTGCGGATTTATCGCTGTATCCGCGCCAGGAAGACAAAGCTAATCTTAAAAGCGTTGCTCACCTCTTGCCGGAGACACCGGCGGGCACGGCGGTGACCCATTATCACCATGGCGACAAGGATGAAGCGCAATTTTGCCCAGCTACGGTGGCTAAAGGGTTGATTATGATCCCTGCGTTTGCCTCCTCCGGTGGGGCAGGCATCAAACCGTCCATCAATGGGGTTCCTCCTATCTATGTCTTGCCCGGCGGTGAAAACCTGTTTCAAAGCCTGGTGGCTTCATTAACCACACCAGCGTTCCAGCCTAAACTCAGCCAGGGGGTCAGGGATACTCCCTGGTGGAAACATGATCCCATCGTTGGCCATAGACAAGAGGTCAATCAAGTGGGCTATCTACATAGCTTGACTTTCCCGGCGCGCCGGGTGCGGTTGCACCCACGAAAGATGACAGCGCCCTGTAGTCATTGCGGGCAAATGGATGAGTGGGGCGTCAGCACCATGATTTACCAGATGGGTGAAAGCCGGCCCAAAGATGCCCCTTTTTGGTTCGATCCTTTTGCCGCATATCGCCTCCCTGACCGGGATAGCGAGAAGAATGAAGTACCAAAACCCATTCGTCCGGTCGAAGGTCGGGTGTTGTGGCGTGAATTTGCCGGGTTGTTCCTCCAAAGTAAAGCAGGACTCACGAAACAGCCCAGTGTATTAGTTCAAATCGCCAGGGTTATCGAAGAATATGATGTAGCTCGTAATGACATACCGTATCCTTTCCGCTGTGTGGGCCTGCGGACCGATATGAAAGCCAAGATATTCGAGTGGGTTGAGGCAGGTTTTGCCATGTCGTCGGCTCTGTTATGCGATTTGGAGGCGGGGATGTTCACTCAAAACGCCGTTGACTTTGCGCTTACCGCTGAGATCATTATCAAACAAGTTTTCCACCAGAGTTTTAGCGGCCCTTTGGCAAATAATGAGCGTCATCAGCGCACCAAAAACCGGATGGCTCAGGCTTACTGGGCCGGGCTTGCCCCATATTTTACTGAGTTCGTGGTTGGCCTGTCCGATCCCAAGCGCCGAGAAGAGTTAGCCGCTGAATGGCTCGATAGGGTTGTGGCTACTGCCCAGGCTGCTTTCAAGGCGGCCGCGACGACACTGGGAGATGAGGCCACCACCCTGCGGCAGCAGGTGCAAGGAGAAAGCCTTTGCCGGGCTCGCTTGTTCAAGGCCAGAATCGATCAACGTTAACTTGCGGGAGCTAAAGGGATCAAGAAAGGAGTCGATTTCATGACCGAAAAAGAAATGGACCCGAGAATCACCCAATTCATCGCCAATTTAGAGACGCTCGACGCGGGCGAACGCGCCCGTCTCAAGCGCAACGCCGGCCATCAGCTGGCCGAGGCTCACCATACTGCGCTGGGTCTCTTCTACAAAATACTGCCACCCCACGTGCCCCGCTACCAGGAAGAAATCTATTTTCTGGTCGCTACCCTGTATCCGCTGGCCGAGAGCGGTGGGAGGGGCAACCTGGGCGCGGCGCTTCATCAGGCTCAAGACATCCGCAATAAAGAGGGGCTTCATCGTCGGGTGGAGGTGTTACTCGACGCCGACGAAACGCAGCTTGCTTTTCGGCTGCGGCAAGCCATTCGCTTTCTGCATGCGCAGCGGGTTCCCATCAATTGGCCAGGTCTGTTGAAAGATTTACTGTATTGGACCCATGAAGATCGTTTTGTCCAGCAGGCCTGGGCGCGAGCTTATTTTGCTTAACCGAATCAAATCAAGTGTAGGAGGGGAAAAAGATGCTTATCCAGATCCATATACTACAAAATTATGCGCCCGCCAATCTAAACCGGGACGATACCGGTTCGCCTAAAGATGCTATTTTTGGCGGGGTCAAGCGCGGTCGGATTTCCAGCCAATGCCTCAAACGGAGTATGCGTCATTCGGTAGTTTTTAGGGAAGCTTTCAAAGAAAAGGGCCTGCTGGCCAGCCGCACCCGGCGGCTGCCTGGACTAATTGATGCTGAACTCAAGGCAATGGACGTTGACGAGAAAACCCGCATGGCTATTGTCGCGCGCCTTCCTGAAATTGGCCGGGAATCAGACAAAAGTAATGGCGTCAAGGCTGAAGAAGGTGAAATTGAAACCAAACAACTCATCTTCTTAAGCCCCAGTGAACTCCGTCCCCTGGCCGAAAAATTGCTGGCCTTGTATCAAGAGTACGGAGAGAAAGAATGGCCCAAGCTCAAAATTGGCGATATTACTAAAGCTTTGGGCAAAAGTGTCCCCCGCTCGGTTGATGTAGCGATGTTTGGCCGGATGACCACCTCGGTGGCTTTCGACGATGTGGCCGCCGCCGTGCAGGTGGCGCATAGCCTGACAACAAATGCCGTTACCCAGGAATTCGATTATTTCACGGCGGTTGACGACATCTCCGGCGAATCAGGCGCGGGCATGATCGGGGATGTTGAGTTCAATAGCGCTACACACTACAAGTATGTCAACATCCACTGGGAGCAATTGGTGGAGAACTTAGGTGGTGACGTTGAACTGGCCCGGCAGGCTGTTTTGGCCCTGGTCGAAGCGGCGGCGACGACTCAACCCAGCGGAAAGCAGAATAGCTTCGCCGCGCATAATCTACCGGACCTAATCCTGATTGAAGTCAGCCCGAAGAATCTGCCGATTAACTACACTAATGCTTTTCTCAAACCAGTGCGCCCCTCTTTTGACGCGTCCTTAATGGATGCCTCGGTCACCCGGCTTAACGACTACCGGCAGCGACTGCGCAAAACCTATCGCCTCAACGGGCAGCATGCTTATACGGCGATTTATGATTACCAACTGGCAGATGCTACCATCCAAGAGTCACTGCCGGATTTACAAGCGTGGCTGGCGCAGCAGCTCCCGGAGTAATCCTATGGCTAACACCTTATTTATCCGCCTGGAAGGGCCGCTCCAATCGTGGGGAGAACGAGGGCGTTGGAGTTTCCGCGACACTGCTGCTGAACCAACGAAATCAGGCGTGGTTGGCCTGCTCGCCTGTGCGCTCGGTCTCCATCTGGATGCCGATATTTTGCAGCTCTCGCGACACATTTGGATGGGGGTCCGCGTGGATCAGCCTGGCATACTTCTGGATGATTACCACACCGTTGGCGGCGGCTATTCGATCCCTCAACTCCTAACAGCCGAAGGTAAACCTAAAAAGACGCCCGGTGGCGAGCCGCATGTCGAACCAAGCGTGCGCACCTATCTCTGTGATGCTTCATTTTTGGTGGCTATCCAGGCTGAAGCGGGAATCATCGCCCAACTGGCCCAAGCCGTGCAAAGCCCGCATTGGGTGATCTTTTTGGGGCGGAAATCCTGCCCGCCCAGCCGCCCTCTTTATGAAGGGGTAGGAGATTATGTTTCTATTGAGCTAGCCCTGGAGAACTGGCCCTGGTATTTTCCCCAGGCTGGCGAACCTCACAGAGTGCAAAGGCGGGCCATTCTTGAAGCATCGGCTGCTGCTGGAGGCATTCACCGGCGTCACGAAATCATCTCCCGTGTTCACCGCACCTTTGGCTCATACTATGTTCAGGAGAAGTTGCTTACTGTACAGGTCATTCCCTCATTTCCGCCTTTCCTATCAGACCCGACAGGTCTCCAAACCACGGAGGTTAAACAATGTTGTACATATCCCAATTGATTCTTAACCCGTGTTCCCGCCAAGTGCAGAGCGAGGTGTATAATCCTTACGAAATGCACCGAACTCTCATGCGGGCTTTTCCTACCGCAGCCCAGGGTGGCCTCGGTCGAGTACTCTTTCGGTTGGAGAGCCATATAGCCTCAGGTCAGGCCGGGCTAAAAGTGTTAGTTCAATCTGATCGGGAGCCGGATTGGGGTTGGCTGGAAGAATCACCTCATTATCTTCTGCCAGACATCCGTTCCAACCCGGCTTCTAAAGTCTTTGAGCCGGTCTTCCAGCCTGGTCAGCGCCTTTACTTTCGCCTGCGGGCCAACCCTACGGTGAAACGTAAATTTCCTGGTCTAGATAAATCTAAACGGATTGGGCTGTACAAAGAAGCAGAACAACGTGGCTGGTTGGCTCGCAAAGCCGAGCAGGGCGGATTCACAATCTCGGATGTGATTGTCACCTCTCAAGGTACGATTGGCGGTAAAACTAAAAAACGACACGACCTCAACTTAGTTGCTGTTCGCTTCGATGGCCAACTACAAGTAACGGCTCCGGCCACATTTTCAGAGACCCTGCGGCAAGGTATCGGCAGCGGCAAGGGACTAGGCTTTGGCTTGTTATCATTGGCGCAGGGATGAGACGAGGGGCTAGGACCCTATGGGCTGATGGGTTAGGTGCTACGAAGCCTAAGAATCCCACATTTGAATGCAGTAATACGTCCTGGCAGACTCTATTCCCATCCGGGGTGACTAGCAGAGGTGTGTTGCTACCGTTACCGATTTTAGATATCAAATTTCATGAGTGCCATACTTGGGGGTCTCTTTGCCAGCGCAAAGAGTGACAGATTGTTTCCCTACTGACATGGGGGTGAACCGCGCGGTGTAGCTTGTACCGGCCAGCCAATCGGAAGTGTATTCCCCACGCGCGTGGGGGTGGACCGAGTACGCACATTAAACCTCCCGGAGGCTTCCGTATTCCCCACGCGCGTGGGGGTGGACCGATGATCCGCAATATGAGTACGGCCCGGGCTGGGTATTCCCCACGCGCGTGGGGGTGGACCGATCGGCGGCGCGGAGCGGTTGGGTATCTTTGTGTATTCCCCACGCGCGTGGGGGTGGACCGAACTAGGC
>CAZRYD010000320.1:0-7627 GCA_964604225.1 uncultured Caldilineaceae bacterium | reverse complement strand
AGATATATTTTGCCGGGCCGGCTGCGAAAGCTGCCCTTGCAAGGCAAGCGCGGCCAATTGCAGGCCGGCAATCCAGCCTTCCGTCCGCATTTCTAAGGCAATCTGGTTGGGCGGCGACAGATTGAGCTGCATCGTGTCTTTGAGAAATTTTTCCACCTCGACAGCGGTAAAACGCAAATCAGCCGAATTTAATTCGAGCAGTTGCGCCTGTCCCCGTAAACGTGACAGGGTGAGCGACGGCTGGCTACGGCTGGCGATGACCAGGTGAAGCTGAGCCGGCATACGACCGATGAGAAAGTCCATCGCCTCATGGATGGTCTGGTTATTAATCGCATGATAATCATCAAGCACCAAAATAAACTCGTCGAGACAGGCGGCGATGTCGTTGATGAGTAGCGTTAGCAGGGTTTCAAGGCGGGGTAACCGGGGAGTCTGGAGCAGACCCTGAGCGGTTTGACCTGTTTCCGGGTTTGTCTGCTGTAACGCGGCGATAAAGTAGGTCAAGAAGCGGGCGAGGTCGTTGTCGCTCTCATCTAAAGAAAGCCAGGCCGCGGGTAAGTCGATTTGCCCTAGCCAATCGCTGACCAGGGTGGTTTTGCCAAAGCCGGCCGGGGCGGAGATGAGGGTGAGCTTGTGACGAAGTCCCTCGTTAAGCCGTTTTATTAGACGTGGGCGGGAAACCAGACCGGAGCGGGGTGGCGGAATATGAAGTTTGGTTTGCAACAGCAGGGTTTCCATGCCATCAAGTATACCATAGCTCAGAAATGAAAAAAACGGCTTGAGCCTTACATAGAGCTATCTATTACCCATATCTTTCGCACCCGGCGTTCGCCCCGAATTGAAATTCAGGGCTAACACTTGCGCCTGCGCTGCAAGTGCAGGTGTAGCTCAAGTACGCTGAAGCGCACTATTTTGTCCGCTAACAGGTTGTTTTGAGTCGGCTTAAAGCCGACTTGAGTTACCAGCCTGCGAATTGATTCGCAGGCGAGGCGGCGCAAGAGACTTATGGGTAATAGACAGTACATAGAGCGTTTAGAAAGCCGCTCTTGATGATAGTTGGCAGAAAGGAAATACCGACAACGTTGAAGATTCCTCATCACTCAGAATTTGAACTTTCAATGTATCAATCAGCACAACAAAAAGGTCTGGGCCGGCAGAACCGACCCAGACCTGTCTAAGAAGGAACTTAACCGGGAATCTATTCAACTACTTCAATTGTACCCTTGACGTTAGGGTAAAACGCCGAGAAATACTCAAAAGTGCCGGGTTGCTCAAACTTTTGGGTGAAACTCTGGTTGGGGCGCAGCGCGCCGGAGAACGAACCATCGCTGGCGGTGATGGCGTGGAACACCACGTCATTGCTGCTCCATTTAACTTCGCTGCCTACTTTTACGGTGAGCGTTGGGGGCATAAATTCATAGTCGGCCACGACGATTTCATTCTCGCCCGGCTCCGGGGCGATTTCCGTGCCAAAGTGGCGGTCAAGGCCAAAGACCCAGTCTTTGCCTTCGCTGGCTTCAACATGGCAGGCGGCGCAGGCCAGCGTATTTTCCGGCGCTGTCAGCGTCGAGCCGTCGGGCCGGTAGGCCACATACTCCCATTCGCCGTTGCGCTGCTCACCGTATTTAGCCCCAAAGCCGCGCTCTTTACGCATCACAAACAGGCCAAACAACTCGTCCTTTACAAAGTTTCCATTTTCATCCAGCAGCACATTCCCGGCGTCATCTTTTTGGGTGCGGTAGACCTCCATCACCAGGACGCTGCCGTAGGGGAAAGGTTGGCCCGGCTGCACCGCAGCGGCGGCTTCGTTGGCGTAAATGACGCGGGCCGTACCGTTTTGAGTGCGGTCAAACTCATAAAATATCGAGAAATTTTCCTGATAACCTTCGGGAAAACCTACCCGGTCAACCGTGGGGTCAACCACGCTGGTTGCGGCTACCGGACCTAACTCGTTCAAAATAACCCGGGCATCTGTAGCGCCGGGGGCGCACAATTTCCAGCCTACTTCAAGCATATTCAAATCGCCAAGAGTGGCATAGCTGCTATCGTTGGCGGCTTTGGCCTGGGTAGCCTGCGCAATAGCGCGAAACAACTGCGAGTCGCCATACACCCTTTCGGCAATTTTGGCCAGGGTGTCGCCAGCCTGAACCGTCACATCCTGCTCGCAAACCACATCGGATTGGCTAAAACCGGCATGCGGTATCAGCGCCAAAACTAACACCACCGCTATGGCAATACCGGCAATACTGATTAGTTTGTTCATAGATATCTCCCCTTGTTTGTATATGGATTAATGAAAAATTTTAACCTTTCATTATTCCATACGCCGGGGCAGAAAAATTGGATCCCTTTGAGCGGAATTTATGGGGGTTGTGCGATGACGCGATAAAATAAAACTAAGGTTGGTCCTCGGCCTGCCACACCAAAATGGAGTCGCCGGCAGGGGTTGTGCTGCCTACAGGTTGCAGCGTAAGTTGGGCCGACTCGTAAGTGGGGCCGTTGCGGTCGGCATCGAACACCAGCAGGCCAAAGCCCTGGTCATTAACCGACATGACGCCGGCCAGTTTGGTTTGACCGTTCGCACTTAGCCACAGGTGGTAGGCATGCCCCGCAGGCGGCTGGGGCAAGCGGGCGACCATGGCCACCACGTGAGGCATATCGGTGCGGCTAAACAGCTTGCCATACGAGGGAAACGGCGAGTCTGGGCGCGGCTCGGGAGCCAGCAAAACCCGTCTGACCGTGTTTGGAGAGTCGACAACTTCCAGCACCAGTTCTTGCTGGTCAAACAGGTTAGACAACTCAATTTGCAGGGCGCGGCTCTCGGCCAGAGTAAGGCTTAACTGCGCTCCCAAGATAATGACCAAAACCAGCAGCACCGACAGCGCCGCCATTGCCATTGCGCGGGTTCGCAACCAGCCCCAGCGGGCGCGGGCGGCTGGGCGGGGCGACTCCTTTTCCGCCTTGCTGTTGGCAAAAGGAGAGCGCACCGGTGGGGGCGTAACGGTTGCGCTCGCTTCCGGCGCGGTTGGGGCCGCAGCCTCAGATGGCTCTGATTGAACGGTTTGCAGCAATCGCTCTTTCAATGACTCTGGCGGGCGCAGCGGAGAGACAGCCGCCAACGCCTGCGGCAGCAGGCTGGCCGTATGCTCAAACTCCCGGGCTAACTGCCGGCAGTCGGCACAGCCGGCCAGATGCTGTTCGACTATTTTTTGCTCATGAGGCTCCAGTGCGCCCAGAGCGTATGCTTCTAACAGGTCTTTTATGTGTTCACTGTTCATTGTTGTCAGGTTGTATCAGCAGACGCTGAACTATCTTGCAATTCTACAGCCAGCGGTTCTTTAACCAGGGCGGCCCGGAGTTTTTGCATGCCCAGCCGGATCCGTTTTTTTACCGTGCCCAAAGGCCAGCCCAGATGCCGGGCAATGGTCGACTGGCTAAAGCCGCCAAAATAGGCCAATACCAGGGCATGGCGCTGCTCATTGGGCAGCAACTGGAGCGCCTGCCGCACAGACCGGCTGTCGTGGTTAAGCCACACCTCTTTTTCAACATCTACGGTTGGGTCTTGGATATTAGCCAGAAGCTGGTTAATATCTTTGGCCGCAATCAGGCGTTCCTGGCGTTGGTTGCGGGTACGCAACTCGTCTACAATTCGGTAGCGGGTAATAGCCATGAACCAGGCCTTAAAAGAGCCACGCGATGGGTCAAACTGGTCGGCCCGGTTCCAGAGCCGCATGAACACTTCCTGAACAATCTCTTCGGCATCAACCCGGCCCAGCATGTGGGCGGCCATACTGTATACAGGTTGCCCGTAGCGATCATAAAGCAGGGCAAAGGCTGTAACATCACGCTGTACCACCCGGCTTGCCAGTGTTTCGTCACTGGGTTCAGGCTGCGACACGTGTTGATCGTTCACAATGGCTCCCGATTTTTTTCCGTTGACTCAGACCCAACAGAGCTTGTTAAAATTCTAGCCTAATTGTATGGGTTGTCAAAAGTAGCGTAAGGAGGGCAGCTGATTGGTGTGCGTGGAGGTTTGACTCATTGAACAAGTTGGGCGACTGCCGATTTATCGGCGTTTCAATCAGGCAGTAGATCATATTATGCGGCCAAAAAGGAAAATCATCAAACTATCCTCAATTCGTATTTTAAATCTGTTATTTCTTGTTTACACCGAAAGATTGGCAGATATGGAAGATACCTTACATCATCGCTCAAAAATAAATGATATGCTTGATCTTAATAGTGTTTGAAGAGAATTCTTTTCAAAAGCTTATTGAAAGGAGAAAAGCCATGACTGACAACGCTCACGGTGTTAAACGACTTAATCTGAAACCACTGGTTTGGATTGGACTGGTGGCCCTGATCACGACTGGGGCCGGTCTCTGGATTGGGTTAAATGGCCGAAATGTATCGGGTTTTTGGACAACCAGTCTCGGTTTTTGGGAACAAGGACGGGATTATCCGTCAGGTTTTTCAGGGTCCGGTCAATGAACAATTCGTCAATGACAAAGTAGCCGAGTTGCTTGGTTCGTAATCAGTCATAAGAAATGGAGGCAATCATGTTTGGCCTAAAGAACAAAACGGTTTTCATTGCGATGGGAGTATTGGTCTTGCTTGCTGGGGTGGTTTATTTTGGTCTCACAACCATTCCAGGGGTAACAAATGTGGCGGCAGACCTGCATTCCACCCCCGGCGTGACGAAAGTCGCTGTAAACCCGAATCCTACTCCAGAGGCGGCGAAAACCGCGACAAATCCAAATCCGACGGTTGAGCCGGCCAAGGTTGAGCCGCCAGTTGAAGACCGTGTCGAAAATGAGAAAAATATCCTGACCGAAGATGATCGCTCCAGCGGGTTGCGGGCCGCAACCGCTGGTTGGCAGACCAACTGGAATCGGCATACCATCGATTATGGGGAATTGCTGTCAGGCGGCCCCCCCCGCGATGGTATCCCCTCGATTGACAACCCACAATTTGTCGAGCCGGCTCAGGCAGGAGCCTGGCTGGCCGATAATGAGCCGGTTATTGTACTTGAGATTAGCGGAGATGCCCGGGCCTATCCGCTACAAATCCTGACCTGGCATGAGATTGTCAACGATACCGTTGGCGAGGCGCCGGTGGCGGTCACCTTCTGCCCGCTATGCAATTCGGCTATCACCTTTGACCGTCGTTTTAATGGTGAGGTGTTTGAATTTGGCACTTCCGGTCTGTTGCGCAATTCTGACCTGGTTATGTATGACCGGACGACTGAAACCTTGTGGCAGCAGTTTACCGGCGAGGGGATTGTGGGCGATTTGGCCGGCGAACGCTTGGAGTTCATCCCCTCGAGTATCATTAGCTTTGCCGATTTTAAGGCGGCTTATCCCGATGGTTTGGTTCTGTCCCAAGAGACCGGTTTCAATCGCCGCTATGGTGAAAATCCTTACGTGGGGTATGATACAATTGGCAGTAACCCTTTCCTGTTCAGCGGGCCGATAGATGGTCGCCTGGCTGCGATGGAGCGCGTCGTGACCGTCTCGCTGGATGGGGTACATGTGGCCTATCCCCTGAGTCTGCTGGCTGAAGCGGGGGTCATTAACGACACCCGGGCCGGCCTTGACCTGGCGGTCTTTCACCAACCCGGCACCAGCAGCGCTTTGGGCAGCCGGGTAATTGCCGAAGCCGAGGATGTGGGAGCCACCGGTGTGTTTGAGCGCAAAGCGGATGATCAAATCCTGACCTTCCGGCGGGATGGCGCCAAGATTATTGATGCGGAAACCGGCAGCGTCTGGAATATTCTGGGTCAAGCCATTGACGGCCCACTGGCCGGTGAACAATTGACGCCGGTAATCCACGCCGACCACTTCTGGTTCTCCTGGGCTGCCTTCAAGCCGGATACAATCATTTATAGCAGCCAATAGACAGCCAGAGATATCCGGTTAGATTTGGACTGAGTACCGACATTCAGTCATCAAATTCTTCTTTTATGAAAGGAACCCCGATTTACAATGGCTATAGAAAATATACCTATCTTTGCGGCGTTTTTGGTCGGTCTGCTTTCCTTTATCTCCCCTTGTGTCTTGCCGTTCATTCCCGTCTACTTGGGCTATTTGACCGGCTCTACCCTGCCAGGCGATCAACTTCCGGCGCGTTCTCTGGTTTTTTCTCACGCACTTACATTTGTGGCCGGTTTTGCCTTTGTCTTTGTGATTCTCTTTGGCGCGCCGGCCGGTTTTTTAGAGGGCGCCTTGGGCAGATTTGCCGATTTTATGGTCTGGTTTGGCGGACTCTTATTGATTATTTTTGGACTACATAACCTGATGTGCAACTCTTTATGAGTTGATCCATTGGGAGAAACCTTTGTAGAATAGAGGTTCCAACACCAATCTATTTACAAAAGGAACAACCCAATGGATCGCTATGATTTTATCATAACTGTGTATTGTGTGGTATGTGACTACTACCGACTTATCAAAGAACAGTTCAAAATTCGGCGAGGCGGCTTTGCCCCGGCCCTAACGGACGAAGAAGTGATTACCATCGAAATCTGTGGTGAATTTTTCAAATTGAATACCGATCAGGACATTTTTGACTATTTTCAAGCCCACTACCAAGCGGACTTTCCTGACTTACGAGACCGGAGCTTGTTTGTGCGCCAAGCGGCCAACTTGTGGCAGGTCAAAGCGGCCCTACAGCGCTTGTTGGTCATCCACACTGGTCAAGCCGATGACCCGATCCAGGCCATTGATACCTTACCCTTGCCGATTTGTGTTTATACCCGTGCCCCACGAGACCGCTGTTTCAAACCGCTGGCTGATTATGGTCACTGTGCCGCCAAGAAAATGGATTATTATGGCTTCAAATTGGGGCTGCGGATTGCCCGGTCGGGGATGATTACCTATTACCCCCTGTTACCGGCTCAGCCTCACGACATCCAATTCCTGGAAGAATTGGTCGAAAACTTTTCGGGCGTGGTTCCGGCTGATAAAGGCTTCATTGATGCCCTGCGCCAGGCTTTGCTCCAGGAGCGCCAAGGCGTCACGGTCATCACCCCGGCTCGTAAAAATATGACGCAGACCCTGCCCTTCCAGCTACGGCGGCTTTGTCAACGTTGGCGTAAACGAGTTGAAACGGTTGCTTCACAATTGGCCCAACGCTTTGCCATTGAGCGTATCCGGGTTCGGGACGTTTGGCATTTTCAACATCGCATTATTCGTAAAGTCTTGGCTCATACCATTGGCGTATTTCTTAATTTGCAGTTAGCCCGGAACCCCCTTGATTTAGATGGTTTACTCGCCTAACTGCCTAAAAGTGTTGCACATTAGGTTACATACCCTCGGAATTATCACTATTCCCCTCTTTAATCTCCAAAAAAAACTGGAGTATGGGCAAGGTCAGGCCCCCAGTTATTGGCGGAGTGGTATCGTTGGAATGACCTTTGCGGCCGGGTGGATCCCCTGTATTGGGCCGTTATTAGGGACGATTTTAACCTTAGCCATTCAGGGACAAAATGTGCCTCTGGCGATGTCCTATCTCTTTATCTATTCATTCGTGACAACTTAAGGGTTTCATAAAAATGTCAAATTGGGAAAGGAGATAGGTCGAGACGAGAAATAGATTTGCGCAAAGCCTTGACCACAGCTAAATTCTG
>CAZRYD010000319.1:6261-7724 GCA_964604225.1 uncultured Caldilineaceae bacterium | reverse complement strand
CGGTCTGGCCGTTATCCGTCTCGACGAAAAGAAAGAAGGGACAGCGACTGAATCTGAGACTAACCGGAGCGCTCAGGTTTGTACCCTGGGATGGTATGGCAATTCTCATAGATTTACCTCTTTTTTTATCTGGTTTACTGTCATCAAAGGCTGGTCAACTGGGGCTGACCTCCACTAAATCTTGAAACACCTTGACCCCCTGGGCGTTTTCTTGATTCAAAATGCTGATGACTTCGTCAGTAGCCAGTTCATTATCTACCGTCACTGCTATCAACTTACCACCTCTAACAACACCGTGAGTATACAGGTCAGCACCTTTTTCAAATTTACTTACCCCGATAAAAAAGCCGGCCACTGCTCCCAAAATCAGACCGGTAAGAGTAAATCCAACGGTCTCGCAGATCCAATACGACACGGGAATATAGCCGAGGAGACGACTACAAGCATACCCACCCATGGTCAAGCCATATAAATTCAAAATGGCGATGCCGAGCAAAGCTCCCCAGCCCATATATTTCATCACGAGGTGGCTTTCATTGCTGCCAAAGAGCTTCTGAACATCATTGTAACCAGTTAAGATACGGATTTTGTCCACCGCAAAACCGGCATCTTTCAACTCATCAATTGAGTTTTGGGTATTTTCATCGCCCTGAAACAAGCCAATCACGGTTGTCATAGATCAAACCTCCTTCCAGGATGCTACACCTAAGCCCGTTTTTTCCGGGTAAGTCTGATCACCATCAGCAGGTAGTGAGGCGGAACTAACCCCTTCGAGGTCTGGGATTATCTTAACCCCAACCGCCCTTCCTTCCTGGAGCAAACCGATGGCTTTGGCGACCTGTTCACCCGTGGTCTTCACCGCCATCACCGGGTAACCGCAACACACGCCTCGTGTATAGAGCTGGGTGTTTCTCTCCAAGGCATCAGCGCCCACAAAGCTGCCCAGGATGGCCCCAAAGATGGCCCCCAGCATGGTCAGGAAGACAAAGGTAAAGATGTAGAACTCAAAACCGGTGGGAGCAGAAATACACTGGCAGACAATCCTGAAAAGACTCACCAGGCCAAAAAGAGCAAAACCCATTAAGGCTCCGCACAGGACACACTGCGGCATGACCTTGTGACTTTGCGGGTTCTCCAGGAGTTTCTGAACTTCGGCTTCACAGGTGAGAATATTGATGGTCTCTTCCGCAAAACCGGCCTGGTATAGTTGATCCAGGGAGTTTTGAACATCCTCATTGTGCTGAAACAGACCAATTACTGTACTCATCATAACCTCCTTGCTTCGTTTTTTTGCATTGTGATCAGGCGCACTCCCTGTTGGTGAAGCTGGCGAAAGTTGGCGCCCTGGCTCACCGCCCGTAAAACGGTTGTCACATCTTCCACGACCACTCCGGAGAGAAGGTGAACGCCGTGCTCGAACAGAAGGGGTGACAGAGGAGTACTGGGACCCAGAACCAGCACCA
>CAZRYD010000319.1:0-6161 GCA_964604225.1 uncultured Caldilineaceae bacterium | reverse complement strand
CCAATTGCCGCTTCCATCGGGCTAGCGGAGTGGGCCAGTTCGGCCAGCTCGTGAGCGCTATAATCCATCAGCCGGCCAGCAGCCGGCACCGCCGGTCCACGGCCGTGGTGATGGTTATCCTCTCGCAAGGTTGAGGCCAGGCCGCAGCGCCGCCGGCCAGCTATGTCAATAACCACAGCCGTCCAGAAGGCGCCAATCCGCACGTCCTGAACTGAGCCATTTGGCAGTTCGGTCAACAAGTCATCAATAAGTTTCATTGACATCCTCCTGATGACGATAAAAAAATGGACCAGTTCTCACCTGGTCGAGCATTTTTTGACGGGCCAGTGGGTCCTCAAAGGCTCTGGCCAGGCATTGCAAGCACGATTTGACCTCCGGTTGGTTATGTAACCGGCAATGATTACCCAGGCACTCGACCAGGCCTACCTGTTGCAGATCACGGATCATCTGCTCCAGCAATCGCGTATCACCCAAAAATAAGTACTCGGCAAATTGTTGGCTTGTCCCATTCAAATCGGGGTGTTGGTGGAGGAATAACAAGAAGCGCAGCTTTTGAAACGAGTCTATTCGCCTGGCGCGGACGAAATCGGTGACCCGATCACTCATCATTAGCCTCCAGGGCAGTTATAGTAAATTATTATCTACCGGCTTGGCCTTAATTATCTGTCGTAGCTCCCTCAGAAAACCGTCCACATCCAGGTGATAAATGACGGCCACCTCAGCCAGAGACTCAAAAGGAGCCATGGCGCAGCCGACGCAGGCCATCCGGTGGTGGATAAACACCGGAATCGTTTGGGGCCATTGGGCCAGAACTTCGGCCACGGTCAGGCTAGCCTCTAGCGGCGGATGCTCCATAAATACTCCCTCTACTATCCAGTATCTACCTAAAAAGAGTGTTCTTCTTTGCGCTAGCGCAAAGAGAATGTAGATCAGGATAAAGGTTACAGCCGTCGCAGATTTTGGTGACACTTGACACTATCAATCCATTACCGCCTCAGCCATAATAGCCTTTGAGATAAGTTTATCCTTGCTCCCAAACAGAAAACCTCCGAGGTCTCTGAGACTTTGGAGGTTTGGCTTGTCCAAATTCCAACTTCACTCCGGAAAGTTATTCAATGGATCACGCGACTGAAGTTACCAACCGAGTTCTACCTATCCTCTTTTTAATCTTTTTAGGCCATTGGATTCGCCGCACCAACTTTCTGGCTGAAAACACCATCGAAGATTTGCGGAAAATTGCCGTCAATCTGGCGCTGCCGGCTGTCCTTTTTGTTTCATTTCTACAGATTGAACTTAAACCCGCCTATTTTGTCGTATTTGCTTTGATTTTTGGGCTCTGCCTGGGTCTGTTTTGGCTGGGCCAATGGCTCAGGCAGCAGCTCAAGGTGCAGTATACCTATTTTCCGTTTCTCATCACTGGCTTTGAGTATGGTATGCTGGGCATCAGCCTCTTTGGCAGTGCTTATGGACTGGAGAAAATTGGTTATATCGCCATTGTGGATTTGGGCCACGAGATTTTCATCTGGTTTGTTTTCCTGGCCCTGCTCTTGATGAAACGAGACGGCCTGCAAAACCCCACAGCACTGGCGCAAGCCTTCTTCAAATCGCCGGTAATTATCGCCATTTTAGTCGGCATCTTGCTGAATGTCATGGGGGCCAGAGAGTCGCTATACCAACTCCCCATTGCCGGCGCGTTAATGGCTACACTCCAATTTCTCGGCAACTTGACCATTCCGGTGATCCTGATGATTGTCGGTTACGGTATCAGATTGGATCGTTACGGAATCAAGGATGCTCTCATCGTGGTGGTAATTCGGCTGGCCTTGCTCATCCCCCTGGCTTTAGTTTTCAATACCTTTTTGATTCGTAATCTGTTGCAACTAGAGAAGTCCTTTGAAGCGGCCTTGTTCACGCTGTTGATTCTCCCTCCGCCCTTTATCATTCCGCTCTACATGCGGCCGGAGTTAGCTGAGGAAAAGAAATATGTGAACAATGTCCTAACCCTGTATACTGTAGTTTCCATCGTGATCTATACGGCATATTTTGTGATGAATCCAAAAATATGACAGAGCAATCGCTTAATTCTAAGCCTGCCTCACCTCGTTTTACCAAAAAACGGTTGTTTATGCTGGCAATCTCGACGCTGGTTATAGCTGTCTTTCTTTTTTCACCGCCGGTGACCCTCCTTGATAAAACGCATGCCATTGGTTATGCCATCTGTCATCAAATTCCGGCCCGATCATTTCATTTGGATGGTCAACCGCTGCCCTTATGCGCTCGTTGTACCGGCATTTATTTGGGTGTGTTGCTAGGTATGGTTGGCATGACATTAATGAAGCGATACTACTCGGCTGAGTTACCGCCACCGGCGATACTTATAACCTTGCTGGCTTTTATTGGCCTGATGGGAATTGATGGGGTCAACTCCTATCTTTCGTTTTTCCCTAAAGCGCCGCACCTGTACGAGCCACAAAACTGGTTGCGCTTGACCACCGGCACGCTGCACGGCCTGGCTATCAGCGCCATCGTTTTTCCGGTCGCGAATGGCGGCTTTTGGCATCCCAGCCGGATTAAAGCGGAACCGGCAATCAAAAACTTTAGGGAATTGCTGCTTTTTCTGGTTGGCGTAGCCGGTATTATTTTAATCGTGCTATGGGAGCAACCGTTCCTACTCTATCCCCTGGCTTTACTCAGCACGCTGGGGGTGTTGCTGATGCTGGGCATCGTCGGGACCATGTTGGTGTTGATTCTGACCCGTCGCGAAGGAACTGCTCGCACCTGGCCTGAACTAATTTTACCATTCACGATGGGCTTAGCCATAGCCATCTTGATCATTGATGCAATGGGTGGTATTAGAGCCATTCTGACCCGTGTAGCCGGGCTGCCGTTTTAAGCAAAGTCTTCCTCGTCCTCTTCGTATCTCCCACCGATAAATGGAGTACTCCTGCTGGAAAACAAAGCAGGGTTGTGAGAACTATTTCTTTGTGTCGCTACTGAGGAGGCTGGCTTAGTCAGTCTGAGTGACCTTTTTTACCCAATTAAGTAAAATAGGCTCGATGTTTAGCTCACTTTGCAGCATTTGAGTGCCATGCCGGTCGCTGTTTTTGAGCAGGGACACTTCGGCTTTGGGGACAAGTTTGGCTAATTGGCGGGTCACCTGGGTGGCGGCTTTGTCGCCTTCGGTGGCCATGAGCAAGATAGGGCCGGGGTAGGCCCGAATGGCTCGCTCAATCTCCCCACTGGTGAAAGCAGAGAGCATAGCCACGCCGCGCACCTGATCCGGGTGAGCGGCGGCAAAGGTGATGGCCTCTTGCGTGCCGATGCTGGCCCCCATGAGGGCAACCCGGCTGGGATCAACTTCGGGCCGTTTGATCAGATAATCAAAGGCCGTAATCACATCCTGGTCGGTTCCAAACCAGTTGACCACACCTTTGCTCTGGCCGTGCCCACGAAAATCAACCGTCATCACCGCGTAGCCGTTTTTCTGGAGCAACTGGGCAAATGAGGCCCAGTTTTCTTTGCGGCCTCCCCGCTGGTGGAGCAACAGCACCCCCGGCGCGGCCTCAGCCGACGGGGCGTAATAGAGACCGGCCAGGGCCACGCCATCCGCCGTGGTCAGGCTGACCGCCTCAGCCCCGGCCGGGATGGGGACGGCCTGGTTGGTTTGCAAAGCCTGCTCGATGGCCCAAATACTCAGCGGGCGCATGTACATGCTGGCCCGGTAGCTGCGGTCGCTGCGATAGGCTTCGGGCGTGCGGAACCAAAAACCCTGGTTGTAGGTTACGTTATACACCCCCCAGGCTGTGCCCCAAGCTTCTTTGGTCAGGCCGCGTTGGAGCATAGCGGCGGCCAAAGCATAGCTCACGCCGGTCCAGACCTCTTGGGATTGGTTGCTGGACATATCCACGCTGCCATCCGGGCGCATCCCGTTGACCGCGCCCATCCCGCCGTCGGCAAAGCGGCGCACATTGTAAGCGTAGATTGTTTTCAAAGCCGAGACGATATGTTCTGGGGGAACAATAGGCGGCAGGCCGGTGGCGTCGGCGTACCACTGCCCGGCCAGTTGGTCGGCCATGATGCTGTCGGAGTGGGGGGCGTTACTGGCGTCAAATTTATAATATTGGCCGTTCCACAATTTGGCCTCAAACGAGGCCTTGCCGTTGTCCAGCCAGGTTTGGTACTGAGCCACCCGGTCAGCATCCCCAACCAATTGGCCCAGCTTGATGGCTGCCTCCAGCGCCGCCAGCCACAGGCTCCCGCCGTAGGCGCTCGGCCCGCTCATCACCCAGGTATCATAGGTTTGGTCGGGGATGCCGTCGTGCTCCGGCAGGCCGTCGCCATCGCGGTCAAACTGGTGCAAATAATCAAGGGCCTGGACGGCCGCCGGCCATAAATCCTGCACCAGAGTCAAGTCGCCAGTGAAGACGTAGTCGCGCCAGAGTTGCAGCACAAACTTGCTGTTGAGGTCTTTCCAGGTGTTGCTGTCTTGCCAGTTGAAGGCATTGAGCTGCACCCACGGGTCTTCCTGGGGTGAGCCGAGATCGTGCGGCACGGCCCCAGGCACTTTACGCGGGACCACCGCCCCGGTCGCTTGAATGGGGTGAGTATTGGCCGGGTCGCCGGTGGGAATGGTGGCGGCGAAATCGCGCATCAGCCGCTTTTGCAGTTCCGGCCATAGTTGGGCCAAAGCAAAGGAGGCATAATAATGAACGTCGAAGGTGTTGTAATAGGTATAATCGGCGGATTCCAGATAGGCAAAACCGCCCAGGCCGTCGGCGGGCGGCTCGCCACCAACGCGGCCATTTTCCCAGGCGGTGCCGCCATCCACCAGGTAATATAACTCGTTGAACAAGGCCGTTTTGTACCAGTCGGGCCGGGCCGAGCTTTCCAGGATGGGCTGCTGCCACACGTCAATGGCGGCCTCCCAATCGGGATAGGCGGCCAGGGCGTCGGCGGCGATGGTCCAGGCATTGCGCCCACTTGTGCCATAGAATTGAGTGTAACGCTTATACCATTTAGTCCCAGCCCCGAATTGGGTCATCGGCATGTCCCAGGCCAGGCTGAAGGGAATCGTCCGGGTTTCGCCGGGCTGCAAATTGACTGTGACAGCCAAGGCCCCGGCAATTTGCTCCGACGGCTGGGCCGGGGTTGGGTCGTCCACGTTCTCCAGCCCGCCATCGGCGGCAAAGTCAAGCCAGGTGTCGCGGCCTGCGGCCAGGGCGAAGCGGGAGCGATAGCTGACCGTCACCCCAGGCTGCTGCGGGGCGACGATGGCAAAGGAGCCGTCCCACTCTTCGGATACGGTGTCGCCGGGGCGGGTCAGGACGATACCGGTCAGGCCATCTTTCTGAACCGCGTAGTTGTAGTTGCCCCCTTCCAGGTCTTTATTCCAGCCATAGCCGACCAGATTTTGCCAGGAGAACATTAGGCCCAGACTCAGCGGCTCGGTGGTGGGGTTTTCGATGGTCCACTCGAAGAGGCCGACCGGATAACTGCTTTCGCGATAATTGCCGGGAATAACCGGCGAGAACTGCTTCTGGGTCAGCCGCACCGGCAGGACGTCCCAATTGTAAACGTACCAGGCTTTGGGAAAGAGGGCATAGTACGTGCCCGCGCCGGGGGGCATGTCCCAGTTCCACTCCGGCAGAATGGCTGGTTGCAGGGGAGCCAGAACGTGGGCTTGAGCCTGGCCGCCCTGCGCCACAAAAACCGAGAATTGGTTGGCCGGCAGGCTCTCGAAGCGGTGCGCGCCCAGGTCCAAATGCCAGCGGGCAAAATCGCCGCGATAGGTACGGCCAATCGAGCCGGCGCCCAGCCCGCCCAGCGGCAGCCCGGCCCAGGCCCCGTCGTCAATTTTGGTGCTGGGTTCGTAGGGGTGGCCGGCTGCGTCAAAAGGGAGGCCGATGCCCCGTGACCAGGCGACGGGGGGAATGCCTACTTTCTGCGCGGGGCTAGGATTAGGTTTGGCGGAAATAACGGCGGGGATGGTTGGGACAGCCAGAAAGAGGCCGGCTACTCCCAGCAGCACAGCCAAAATGAGCTTGATTTTAGTTTGTAAGATGAGCATTTACTATAAGGTGAGCTTTTTTGTAAAAGTTTGGGCAATGGAATGAGGTGTTTATACCACAGAGCAGCGGCTTTGGGCAAGCATTGGGGGGGTG
>CAZRYD010000318.1:4012-7730 GCA_964604225.1 uncultured Caldilineaceae bacterium | reverse complement strand
TGATCAAAGATGAAGTTTATGGTGGAATTGTGCTATACTATGTCCAGCCGCGCCAGTTCAGCGAAGAGGAAATCGGCCTGGCCGTCTCCTTTGCCGACCAGGTGGCGCTGGCTCTCGAAAATGCCCGCCTGTTTGACCAGGCGGAGCAGGCCGCTATTCTGGAAGAACGCCAGCGCCTGGCCCGCGAGCTGCACGACTCGGTTACCCAGGCCCTGTATGGGGTGACCATGTTCGCCGAGGCTGCTACGCGATTGTTGGTCGCGGGCAAAGTGGAACTGGCTACGGATCATCTGAACGAACTCCGCAGCACGGCTCAAGAGGCCCTTCAGGAGATGCGCCTGCTGTTATTTGAGCTGCGGCCGCCTGTTCTGGAGGAAGAAGGGTTAATCGCTGCTTTGCAAACCCGGCTTGAAGCGGTAGAACGACGCTCTGGCTTGGTCACGGAACTTAATGTAGCCGGGGATGAAGAAATGCTCCTGCCCCCGAAGATTGAAGAGGGCTTATATCGGATTGCTCAGGAGGCGCTAAACAACGCCCTCAAGCATGCCCAGGCCCAACGCATCTCTATTCATTTAAATCTAGACTCTCGCCAG
The DNA here is from genome assembly GCA_964604225.1 of uncultured Caldilineaceae bacterium. Classification (GTDB taxonomy): domain Bacteria; phylum Chloroflexota; class Anaerolineae; order 4572-78; family J111; genus DSQQ01. Next base: position 7,137 of record CAZRYD010000318.1, on the reverse strand, counting down.
GTCGCTCTGGAAATTACCGACGATGGACGCGGATTTGACCCGGTCACCGTGCGCGAACACGCCGGCGGGCTAGGTCTTAGAGGAATGGAGGAGCGCGTGGCGCAACTGAATGCCTGTCTGACCATTAATAGTCAACCCGGCCAGGGGACTAAAATCAAAGTGGAGGTACAGCCGTGAGCCAAAAAATTCGAGTTTTAATTACCGACGATCAGGCCATTGTGCGCAAGGGAATTCAAGCGCTGCTGACCACAGAGCCGAATATCGAAGTCGCCGGTGAAGCCGAGAATGGCAAAGAGGCCATCAGGCAAGTGGAAAAGCTACAACCGGACGTGATTCTGATGGATTTGCAGATGCCGGAAATGGGCGGGATTGAGGCCATTGGGCACATCACCGCCAACAAACCCAACGCTCGTATCCTGGTCTTGACCAGCTTCGCCACCGATGACAAGGTTTTCCCGGCGATCAAGGCCGGGGCGCTGGGATATTTGCTCAAAGATTCCAGCCCGGAGGAGTTGATTCAGGCCATTCAACAGGTTTATCGCGGTGAGTCATCGCTACACCCCACCATTGCCCGCAAAGTATTGCAGGAATTGTCGCGTCCCCCCGCGCCAGAGCAAATCCCCACCTCCGAGCCGCTGACCGAGCGGGAAGTGGATGTGCTCCGGCTGGTAGCTCGCGGCATGGGCAATCAACAAATTGCCAACCAACTGGTGATTAGCGAGGCGACGGTGCGGACCCATGTGAGCAACATTTTGAGTAAACTGCACCTGGCCAGCCGCACCCAGGCGGCCTTGTACGCCTTACAAAAAGGGCTGGCTTCGCTGGACGATGCCGGCTAACGGTGGGACCGCCGACGGCAGACTGCCGACCATCGTCGTTGCTCGTGACCCCCCTCTGTGTTTGAAGATCAATACCACAAATGTTGTAGCTTACTCCACAAATTATGGAAAAGGACTGCCTAACGGCAGTCCTTTTTATGTAGCTTTAAACCGACCTTTAGCCGATTTCAAGCCCAATCCTCCCTGGTATAATTGTTCTTGAGGCGATAGGCGTTTTAGCAAGACATTAAAATTGAAGGAGTATGCGGGTGTTGTCTCCAAAATTATTCATCATGCCGGCCAGGTATGGGGCCGTTCGCCGGGTATGGCTTGGCTTGGCAGCGGTGGCAATGTTTATCTTCACCGGCTGCAACGGTAACGCCCGAGCCACGGCTGAAGCAGAAATTGCCAAGTCTTTCAATACATCGGCTTCTCCCCGAATTGTGGTTGAAAATTTCAACGGTAAGATTGAGGTAAACGCCGGGCCGACAAACCAAGTCTCAGTTCAGGTGGTCAGGCGTGCTTCTGGCCGCACGCAAATTGAAGCCGAAACCGAGCTAGAAAAGGTTAACGTCACGCTTCAGCAGAAAAATAGTACCATTCGAGTCACGGCAGAACGGGCCGATCAGTTTACAGCCGGAAATTCCAGTGCAACGATTCAGGTGATTGTACCGGTCGGTTCCCGGCTGGATTTACATACCGACAACGACGACGTCATCGTTAACGGGGTCAATGGCGATTTGCGGCTGGCGACAGCAAACGGCAATCTCAAAATCAGCGGCGGGCACGGTCAACTCACCCTCCACGCTGCCAATGGAGAGATTCAAGTGGAGGCCAATGAGGCTGTGGTCAATGCTGATTCCGCCAATGGCAATGTCATTTTTAAGGGAACGCTGGCCGATACCGAGCAATTTTTTGGGACTGACAACGGCAGTATCGAAATCACTCTACCTGCCGGCACCGATTTTCGTCTCAGCGCCGAAACGCACAACGGCCAGGTCCTGAGCGATTTTCCTATCATCGAGTCTTCAACCAGCGCCACCGGCAAGACTCTGAAAGGTACCGTCGGCGAAAACCCAACCCTGTCCATTACGGCTAAAAGCTCTAATGGCAGCATCGCCATTTATCGCGGTTGACCCAAACCCTGGCCGGAACAAGGTCCCTTACCACAAATGTTGTAATGGGATCAGCTTATTGTTGACAAGGATTGCTCGAGGGAGCAATCCTTTTTGTTTATGGAAAACCCATCCTCTAGCTGATTACATGAGCAGGTTTCTAGCCTATACTATAGGTAGAATTAAGCGTGAAATTGGAGGAACCCTATAGCATGCATCCACCTGTCAAAGTCTTGATTGCCGACGATCACCCTCGGTCTCGCCGTGGCTTACGGGCCTTGCTGGCCACTTCGCCCACGGTCAAAGTGATCGGCGAAGCTGCCGACGGACGGGAAGCAATACGCCTGGTTGAAAGCTGTCAGCCAGACGTAGTTTTGATGGACGCAAATATGCCGGTGATGGATGGCCTGGAAGCCAGCCGGCAAATCAAACTGCACTGGCCCCAAGTCAGGATTGTTCTGTTGACCGTTTACAATGGGCGTCGAGCTGAGGCTGCCGCCGCCGGAATCGATATTTTTTTAGCCAAGGGCTGTCCCGTCGAAACGCTTTGGTCAGCCATCACCTCTGTACAAGACACCCCGCAAGCCCAATAACTCTAGAAATTTCTGACAGCTAAACTTGTTAAGAGAGGGAGGGGCGCCGAATTCGGTGTCCCTCTCTTAACGAAAGTAAAAACTTATTCAGGCTTAGGAAAATCAAAATATAGCCCAGATTATCACGAAAGGAAAGATTTTCAATGAGTACTAAGGCAACAAATACCCAAAAATTGGGTTCTCTAAAACCGGTCTATTGCCCTCAGACAGGTAAGCGCATTGTGGCCGAAAGTCAAAAACAGTTCAACATCCCCAACGGACAGGTCACCTGGTTTCAGTGTGAAGCCTGCCAGGGCTGGCATATTGTCATAGATAATTTGAACCCTGAAAACACCAACTTCAATTCCCTTTCAGTTTAGTCCGCAAGTCAATCGACCCCCAAAAGAGTTACACCCAGTGAGGCTTGCGCCTTTGAGTGTCTAAAAGGAACTTTAAGTTTAGTTTGTATTGGACTCGCTACGACATTTGTCGTAAAGGGCTGCTCCGCGAAGGCTCTTTTTTATGTATCACAAATCCTCTTGCAGACCGATTACAAACCGGTCTTATTGGAGTATAGTAGAGATAATGGGCAAAGACTGTTCAGTTTAGTTTAATCTGCT
>CAZRYD010000318.1:1990-3912 GCA_964604225.1 uncultured Caldilineaceae bacterium | reverse complement strand
TTCGACCAACTGATTGAAAGTTCACTCATGACCAAGCTTGTCCTGGCAACTGTGGTACTGATTTGGGCAGTCGTCTTTATCATGCTGTTTGCCGTTACCAGCCTGTTACTGGAAAAACCCAGCGAAGCTCTGCAACCCACAATGGTAGTAACTGCCCCAACCATTGGGTTAAGCCCGGCGGCGGCTTCGGCGGGCAGCACCGTGACGGTCTCCGGCGAGAATTGGCCGGCCAGCGCCAAGGTATTGATTTACCTGGTTGGAGTGGAATCAACTAACTATGCCATCAACAGCGCCAGCGTCGATGCGACCGGACATTTTAGTACTGACTTTATCTTTCCCTCAGACTCCCGCTGGGAGGGTCAGGGAAGTATTCAAGTTTTAGCCCAAACCGAAGATGGCAGTCTCTCGGCCCAGACGTTTTTAACGGTAATCAGCACCCCAGAACCAGAACCGGCCACAGCCACCTCCACCCCCACAGCCTCGCCCACCACAGGCGCAACCGAGATTCCTACGGCAGTCATTCAAACACCAACAGCCACACCCCTGCCTGCCCCGGCCCAACTCAGCGCCAACACCAATTTGAATGTGCGCAGCGGTCCTGGAGTTAACTATCCTGTCGTCGGGGCACTGCAAAGTGGTCAAACGGCCGCTATAACCGGCTTGAGCTATGATCGCGGCTGGTGGCAGATTAATTTTGCGGCTGGCCCGGCTGGATTTGGCTGGGTCTCGACACAATATGTTACGGCGGAGAATACCGGGAATGTGCCGCTGGTGCAGACCGGCAGCGCTCCGCCCGCCCCAACCGCGACGCCATTGCCCGCGCCCACCTCAACGCCGGTGGTCATCAGCGATTGGCGGGGGGAATACTACAACAATACCGATTTAAGCGGCGCGCCGGCGCTGGTTCGCAACGATGTCAACGTGAGTTTTAACTGGAGTACCGGCTCACCGGCAGCCAATGTGGCGGCGGATAACTTCTCGGCTCGCTGGACCCGCAGCCAATACTTTGACGGCGGCACCTATCGTTTCCATATTTTTATGGACGACGGCGCTCGCCTGTGGGTTGATAACCAACTCATCATCGAGGCCTGGTACGATGGCGCGGCCCGCGAAGTTACGGGACAGATCGGCCTGGGCAGCGGCCTGCACAACCTGCGGGTCGAATATTACGAACGTAGTGGCGAGGCCGGCCTCTCGCTCTGGTGGGAGAAAGTAGCCGATCAGGATGATGATGACGATGATGATGATGACGACTACTCCGATTGGAAGGGCGAATATTATTCTGACCGCGACCTGGATGATCGCGAATTTACCCGCAATGACGAGGATATCGATTTCGATTGGGGCGATGGTGCGCCGCGCGATTTGTCGCACGACAATTTCTCGGTGCGCTGGACTCGCCGGATCGATTTTAGCGACGGGCGCTATCGCTTTGAGGCCCGCGCCGACGACGGCATTCGGGTTTACCTGGATGGCAAACGGATCATCGACGAGTGGCACAGCAGCGACGGCGACGATCTGTACACGGTCGAACGAGACCTGTCCGACGAGTATAAGCTGGTAGTCGAATATTACGAGCGCAGCGGAGATGCTCGCGTTGAGTTTGGCTGGGAACGGATTGGCGACATCACCACGCCAACCCCGACCCCCACGGCGACACTCGATCCGCAGACGCTAGCCTTGAATGCAGCCATCGCTCACCTGGCCGCCCTGACCCGTTTGCCGGTCAGTGAAATTGCGCTCGTCTCCATTGAGGCAGTGAATTGGCCCGACACGCAGCTTGGCTGCCCGGCCGATGAGGTCTCCGGCACGCCTGTAGTTGTTCCCGGCTACCGGATTATTTTAGCGGCGCGCGGCCAACAGTATGAGTATCACGCCGATCAAAACGGACGCATCGTTTTGTGCCAGTTGCCGGCTACGCC
>CAZRYD010000318.1:0-1890 GCA_964604225.1 uncultured Caldilineaceae bacterium | reverse complement strand
CAGAACCAACGGCCACGCCGACCGTCACCGTAACAACCAGCCCAACTGCAGAGCCGACGGCTACGCCGACGACAGTCCCGACCGATACGCCAACCGCGACGAGCACACCAACTCAGGAGCCAAGCGCCACACCGACGCCGACTGAAGAACCAACGGCGACACCAACCATCGAACCAACGGCCACGCCAACCGAGGCCCCTAGCGCTACACCTGAACCGCCCACACCCACTCCTGAACCGCCCACTTCGACGCCCGTGCCACCCACCGCCACACCCGAACCTCCGACCCCAACACCCATTCTTCCTACCGCCACCCCTGAGCCCCCCACCCCGACTCCTGTACCGCCCACCCCAACCCCCTTACCCGCTAGCATCTCGACCAACCCAGCACCAGAACAATAATCCCTCTCACGCAGACAGACCTCGGAGGAGTCCTCCGAGGTCTTTTTTATTGGCTAAATCAGGAATACAACATTTAGCGTACCGCCCATCCTCCTTATGTGGAGACAAGGGGCTGGCTAAACCATTCTTTTAATTGACGGCAGTTCCACCCATCAGCCGATTACAACCCTCATTATCTTTGCTATACTACGAACAGATCGAGCCAAAGCGAGGTCAGGAGAAAACTATGTCACTTTTGAACCGGATAGCCCTCAGCAACGGCAACAAACAGCGCAAAGTCCAGGCAAATTTGGTCCTTAGAAGCCTGGATCAAGCTAAAATCGACCACTGGAATAAGGATCTCCAGGCTGAAATTCGCCGGAGGAACCAGAAGCGTTCGCCGCTATCAGTCAAGCCTTGAATCAACAAAGCTATATGAAACAAAAGAGCCTGGCTCGCAGTTTATGAGCCAGGCTCTTTTGGTTATGCCTTAACGAGGGGTAATAAACGATACCTTGGAGGTCGTCCTCTACAAGGCAGGTACAGTCCTTATTTTCCAAAGCGCTGGCGCAAAAATCCCAGGGCGACAATGTCAATTAAATGATCGTGCCAGCGCTCCTCCAGGTTTTCGATACCGTAGAGGTCCCACAGGGCTTTCTTCGTCACCTCGTCGTAGCTGCCGGTCACCCCGCCGCGATACCGTCCCGCCTTGTGCAGAATGGTTTGTAACTCGCGGACAATATCCTCACTGATCGGGATCAGCTCCTCCGAGGAGGATTTGGTCCGGTAGAGCCGGTACAGGCCCAACAGGCGGCGCAGCTCGGCGATAGGTTCGGTATGGTCATCCACGCGCAGATCAATGTAGCGGTCGTTGCGCCCGCCGTAACCGCCGCCCGTCCGCACCACCAGCAGCGCCGCCGATTGCTGGCCGCGGCTGTCGCCGCCCGCCGCCTGCCCGGCGGCCAGGGCGGTCACCAGGCGCTCCGCCAGCGTGCCTTGAGTCGCTTCAAAGGTTCTGGCCATCGCCTCGACCGTATCTTCGCCCACCAAAATATTGCCGGCGCAGGCATAGTCCTCGCCAATGATATGACCCGCCCAGTTGAAGCAGCCTGCCCCGGTATGAGCCGCGGTCCGGCCAGAGGCGTCTACCAACGAAACCTGCCTTTGGGCCGGATCGTCGTCCAGGGCCAGCAATTGTTTCAAGGTCTCCGGCGCGGTCCAACCCGCGGCCATCAAGCGCAATCCTTCGGAACCGTAAGTGACATTGGCAAAAGATTGGGTGGCCACAGCTCCTACCCCGGCCCGCGCCCACGGCACTACTGAACCGACGGCCAAAAATTTGGATTGTACCGCCACCCCCAAATCGCCGTTGGCCGGATCACGGGCGACGATGGAAAAAGTTGAAGGGTGTGCTTGGGTCGTTACTACCTGCATAAGTCACCTCCGTCGAAATGAGTTATTGAGGGGTGTCAAAGTTTATTCTGACCCTTCCCAATTTCACCAGGGGTAG
>CAZRYD010000317.1:0-7732 GCA_964604225.1 uncultured Caldilineaceae bacterium | reverse complement strand
GCATCCATATCTTCCCCCGGCACGGCCCAAACCGGATTGTGGGCCAGGGGGGCAAAGTGACGGGACTGGAAATCATCGAAGTGGCTTCAGTGTTTGATGAGAACCGCCGCTTTAACCCCAAATTCAAATCCGGCACCGAGCAGGTATGGGAGTGCGATACGGTCATTATGGCTATCGGCCAGGCTGCCGACCTGAGCGCCCTGGGGGGCGCGGAGGATGTTCGCCTTTCGCCGCGCGGCCTGCTCGAAATTAATCCGGCGACGGGTCAGACTTCGGCCCCGGATGTGTTTGCCGGCGGCGATGTGGCCTATGGCCCGCGCCTGCTCATTCATGCGGTGCGTGACGGGCATCTGGCGGCGCTGGGCATCGAACAACATATTCAGGCTCGTCCCCTGACCTCTAAAGTGATCACTTCGTGGACCGAACTGCCCAAGCACACCACCTACCCCGGCTGGATGGGACTGGCCCGCAACAAAGTGCCCTCTTTGCCGGTAGACCGGCGCACAGGCATTACCGTAGTAGAATTAGGTTATTCCACCGAGGAAGCAACCACGCAGGGGCAGCGCTGCCTGGAATGTAGCGTCAACACCATTTTTGATGGCGCCAAATGTATTTTGTGTAACGGCTGTGTGGATGTCTGCCCCTGGAACTGCCTGAAAATCGTGCGGCTTGATCAAATGAACGGCGATGAAACCCTAACCCAGGTGGTGGCAGCTTATGCCGGTGAGCCGGCTGAGGGTAAACCACCCCTGGCAGCCATGATCAAAGATGACGCGGCGTGTACGCGCTGCGCCCTGTGCGCCAAACGCTGTCCCACCGGGGCCATCACGATGGAAGCGTTTCGATTTAAAGAAGAATTAGGGTATCAGGAATAGATGATTAAGTAGTCAGTAGTCAGTAATCAGATATGAGTAAGCAAGTCTGACTACTGACTACTGTTTACTGACTACTACTTTCGAGGAGTTTGCTTATGACCTCTCTTGTTCAAACAATCACCCAGTCGCGGGTGTGGAAATCCTTCTTCCGGCACGGCTGGCCCGACAACCCGCTGGACCGTTCGCTGGTAATGACGACCAATATCTTCTTCCATCTGCACCCGGTCAAAATCAGCCGCCGGAGTCTCAAGGCTACCTATACGTTGGGACTGGGCGTATTGACAACGTTCTTATTTATCCAACTGGCCTTGACCGGCGTCCTGTTGATGTTTTATTACGTCCCCTCGGTTGAGCGAGCCTTTGTGGATATTGTAGAATTACAAACCCAGGTGCCGTTCGGCCAGATTCTGCGCAATCTCCATCGCTGGGGAGCGCACTTGATGGTCATCACCACCATCCTGCATATGGTGCGGGTTTTTTATACCGGGGCTTACAAGCCGCCCCGCGAATTCAATTGGGTGGTGGGGGTCGTCCTGCTGCTCTTGACACTGGGGGCGAGTTTTACCGGCTATTTGCTACCGTGGGATCAATTGGCTTTTTGGGCCATCACGGTTGGCACCAGTATTGCCGCCTATGAGCCGACGATGGGTCGGACCATCCAACAAATTCTGCTGGGCGGCCCGGAGGTGGGACAGGAATCGTTGACCCGTTTTTATGCGTTGCACATTATGGTTATCCCGGCCCTGATGGCCCTGCTCATTGCGCTACACCTGTGGCGCGTACGCAAAGATGGCGGGCTGGCGGCTAACGGAGTTAAAGACGGCGAGTAAATAGCGCCGGATAGAGGTTATTATGGCTAAAGAAGTAAAAATTCAAGAAATTTTCCCCACCTCGTCGAACAAAACCTACAGTCTGGTTGAGATCGTCCGCGGCCCGACGACGATGGTAGATAAAGGGCCGGATGATACCGTTTTTGCCTTTCCGGTAGTGGCTATCCTGGAACTGCTGTTAGCCCTGGGCGCAACGGCCTTCCTGGTATTCTTTTCGCTGCTAAAAAACGCGCCGCTGGAAGAACTGGCCAACCCCATCATTACTACCGATCCGGCCAAAGCGCCCTGGTATTTTATGGGTTTGCAAGAAATGCTGGAACATATGCACCCGCTGCTCTCCGGCATCATCGTGCCTGCCCTGTCGGTTCTATTTCTGGTGGCTATTCCCTACCTTGATCACGACCCGACCGGCGCGGGCCGGTGGTTTACTTCAGCGCGGGGCAAACGGATTGTCGGCTGGACGGCGCTGTACACGCTGCTGGTGATGCCGGCCTTTGTGTTGTTGAGCAATGCCTTCCCTCCCCGCGAACTGCTGCGCGATGTCCTGCCGCCGCTCATGACCCAATCGGTTATTCCGGCAGTGATTATCATCGCCCTGGTCTTGCTGCCCGTCTTCGTCCTCCGGCGTTTCGGGCAAGGCCGAATGAAGGCGCGTGAGGTAATCCTGGTATTGTTTACGATGCTGCTGGTTTCGGGTGTCGTCCTCACCCTGGTGGGCTTTCTATTTCGCGGCCCAGGCTTTGAGCTTTACTGGCCGTGGGCTATGCCCAATGGGTACAGCCCTTTGAACAATCTTTAACCTGTGGGTAGGAGAATATAAAGATGAGTGAAAACAAGGCTAAACCGGAAAAACAAGCGTTGAAACGGCGACAGTTTTTGGCCGCAGCCTGGGGTGTGTCGCTGCTGGGTTTGGGCGGCGGGATGCTGGCTTCGTTGTTTAAGTTTATCCAGCCGGTCACTGCCGGTGGTTTTGGCGGGATTGTGCGGGCCGGACGGGTGGATGAGTTTCCGCCCGGCAGCGTCAACCATATCAAAGCCGGACGATTTTTCCTTTATCGTCTGGAAGACGGCAGTTTTTTGGCCCTCTGGCAGCGCTGCACCCACCTGGGCTGTAGCGTACCCTGGGTAGAAGGTGAAAACCAGTTTCACTGTCCGTGTCACGGCTCCCTGTTTGACCTGAAAGGGGAGGTTCAAGGTGGACCGGCGCCCCGACCGCTGGACATCTTCCCTGTGACTATTAACAACGGTGAGGTCTTTGTAGACACCGGGCGCTCGATGCAGCGCTCCCAGTTTGAACCTGACCAAACAAGCAAAGCGTGAGATATATAAGATGAAAGCTGAAAATTACGAACGCTATCTCTGGATAGGCCTGGCCCTGACTCTGCTGGTCCTCGGCGGGCTGGTGGCTACCTGGGTCCGCGAGCCGGTTCGCCTGGCCCAAGCCGCCCAGGAACTCAACCAAGCCAGCCTCAAGCGGGGCCGCCAGCTCTATGTGGATAACTGCACCTCCTGTCACGGCTCGCGGGGCGAGGGTGGGGTAGGACCGGCCTTAAACAACAAAACCCTCCTCAAGAGCGCCGCCGATGGGATACTTTTTGCCACCATCAAGACCGGCCGGCCTAACACCTCAATGCCGGCCTGGGGCCAGGACACCGGCGGCCAGCTCACCGACGAAAATATTCACGATATAGTGGCCTTTATCCGGGCCTGGGAACCTAATGCCCCGGAAGTAGCCACCACCGTATTCGAACCAAGCGCGGCCAGGGGCGCTGCCCTTTTTGCCAGCAGTTGTTTCACCTGCCACGGCGAAAACGGTCAGGGCGGCACAGCCCCGGCCCTCAACAATCTGGAGCGACTCACTACCCTCGACGATGACTGGTACCGCCAGACCATCGCCAACGGGCGGCCGGCTAAAGGGATGCCGACCTGGGGCACGGTCCTGTCGCCCTACCAGATCGAAGACCTGGTCGCCCTTATCGGCGCCTGGCGCAAAAGCGAGCAGGTAGCGCCTACCACCACCGTGGCCGACCTGCTGAACTCGGCGCTGTTCAGCCTCAGCCAGGGGGACGCCGAGGATGCGATTTTCTATCTCGACCGGGCCAAACCATTTGCTTTTGGTCCGGCGCTGGAGCAATTTGACCCGCTCATCACCCAAATCAAAACCGGGGAATCAGAAAAAGCGTTGACCACTCTGAACGACCTGCGCACGCAATGGCCCATCGGCGAGGCCAAGAGCGGCGAGCAGATTTATATTGACGCCTGCCAGGGGTGTCACGGTAGTGAGGGTCAGGGCGGGGTGGGCTTACGGCTCAAACCCAGCCAATTCATTCAAACCAGCACCAACGCCGATTTACTCACCTTATTGTTTAACGGGCGAACCGGTACCGCCATGCGCAGCTTTTCCGGGATACTCACTGAGCAGCAGTTAGCCGATGTGATTGCTTTCCTGCGGTCCTGGCAACCACAGTAACCAGATGTAGAAACAAGAGACCTTTACGAATTGGTCCTCACCTCGTCGCTAACGTGACTCCCCTCACCATGTCGCTAATGCGACCCCCCTCTCCCTGAGGGAGAGGGGTTGGGGGGTGAGGGTGAAACCCCGTAGTTTTTCCCACTTTGGCTGTGTCTATTCCGATAAATCTGTGGGCCAATTCTTATCCTGTTCAACCCCAACTTGTTCCGGTTAGGGTTACTTTGGAGGTAGTGGTTGCAAAGTAAGTGAGGGAGTCCCAAAGATCAGCTTTGGACTTCAAAACCGTCACCTACAATTTAACCACTACTACTTTGGAGAAAACAGTAATTTGTTACCTGTTCATGAAGATCGTCCTTATAGTTGGCTGCCCCAACGCAGCGCCCTGCTGCGATTTTTGGAGCAGCTTGCGCTAAAACTGGAAAAACCCATCAACCTATTGGTGGGCGATACCAGGCTCAACCCGCTTTATTACACCGGCCCGCTGGCAACTTTTCTGTTACTGGTGGTGATCCTCACCGGGCTGTATCTTACCCTCTTTTTTCAGTTTAGCTTTGAAGCCGCCTACGGGTCGGTTGTTAAAATTGAGAGTCAACCCATTGCTCGCGTGGTTCGAGCCATCCACCGCTACGGCTCCGATGCCGCCATGATCGTCAGCCTGCTCCATGCTTTCAGGATTTTATTTATGGGGCGATTCCGCGGCCCGCGTTGGCTGGCCTGGGTATCCGGGGTCGTGATGATGGTGGCCCTCTGGCTGGCCGGTGTGTCGGGTTACTGGCTAACCTGGGACCAATCGGCCCAACTAATTACCATGAGTTTCACCAATTTACTGCGTCACTATACGCCGTTTGGCGCTTCTTTTGCCGCCTGGCTGCTCGTCGCCGGCAACACCGACCGGAGTTGGATCTTTATCGCGATCCTGCTGCTGGCGCATATCCTGCTGTCGGCCCTGCTTGGCCTGTTTTTCTGGTTTCATATTCTCCGGCTCAACCGACCCAAGTACCTCCCTGAACGTCACTGGCTTATCGTTTTGGGAGGGGTGCTGCTGGTGATTTCCGCCGCCGCGCCTATTGGTCTGCTGCCGATGGCGGATCTATACCACTTACCCGGCCAAATAACCTTTGATCCCCTATTTTTGTTCTTCCTCCCCGCCGAGTTGAACCTGCCAAACGGCTGGTTTTGGGGAGGACTCCTGGCGGTTACGCTAGCAGCCGGGTTAATCCCCTGGCTATCTTTTCGCCGGAAGCCAGCCCCACGCGTGGTGATTGATCCGGCGCGTTGTACTGGCTGTACGCATTGTTCGATAGATTGTCCTTACAAGGCTATTGTCATGGCTCCGCGCGCCAACGGAGGTTCAGCCAAATCGGTTGCCCTCGAATATCCCGACCTGTGTGTTTCGTGTGGTCTTTGTATCGGGTCATGTGATGGAAATGCTATTTCCCTGGGAGATTTGTCCACCGAGCTTTTGTGGAACACCGTTCAAACCCGCCTGGCGATGGGGCAGCAGCGAACCCCTGCCGCTAAACTCAACCTCATTTTTACGTGTGAACGCCATGCGGCGCAAGGGGCATCTCCCTACTTGAGCCGGGGCGCAGCCGGTCAGCCGAGGGAAAACGACCCGGAGATGATGATCATCGCCCTGCCCTGCGTGGCCTCGCTCCATCCCAATTTGTTGGGCCGGATTGTTGAAGCCGGAGCGGCAGAGGTGCGCGTCATCGGCTGCCCCCTGGAAGATTGCGCCCAGCGCGAAGGCAGTCTTTGGACGGAGGAACGTTTAAACCGCAAACGCCTCCCTCGCTTGAAGCGAGACTATGAAAATGCACCCATTTCCACCCTCTGGCTGTCACCCGATGCGTTTCCCCAGGCGGCACTAATGACTGCCCCTACTCCCGCAGTCGTTGCAGACGATAACCAAAAGAGGGGGTTTACCTGGCAGGGATTGTCCTGGCGCAACTTTGTTCCGGCTGTTATTTTGCTGGGTTTGGTACTGAGTTTGCCAGTCTGGCTGAATAAAAGTTCCTTCCAGCCTTATCCGGCTCCGGCAGACCAGGCAGTTGTACAGGTGATCCTGCCTGACCCGGCTGAATCGTTTGCGTTTCTGGCCGGCCATCCCCCGGCTGATCTGACCCTATGGCCCACTCGATTGGAGCTGCAAATAGATGGTCAAGTGGTTTTTGAGAAACTTTATGACCCCACTGAACTATTTTCAGCTAGAGCTGATTCCTTATTTAAGGAACTGCCCTTAATTCCGGGGGAGCATCTGTTGCGTCTGAGTTTCGAGGGAGGGAAAAGGGGGCCGCTAATTATAAGTGTCAAAAAGGCATCGTTCATCCCCGGCCAGGTAGTGATTCTAGGCCCTGATAAGATCGAGCAGCCGCCGGTCGAGGGGGGAAAAACCCATAAAAGCATAGGCGAATGAAATGTCTAAATGTAGCCTCGCCCCAACCAGCCATATTTGAACTATTGTTTTTGCGTAAGTTCTATATCCGTGTAAGATATATCTACCTGTGATGCAGAAACAAAAAATTGCCCCATGTTTAGGGTACTGTATTTAGGAAGTAGGTTCGCAATGAATAGTCAAATTTGCCTCGTCAAATTCAACCAAATTGCACAGGCTTTGTTGCTTAGCCTTTATCACAAATTTCCTCTTCCGACGGTTCCCCTTGCTGGGGTTTGACGGTAACTTTTGCTTACTTTCAAGAGCCGGTCGGAAGACCGGCTTTTTGTTTAAGAACAACATAATTGTCAATACCCTAACGGGCACAGGTAATCAATTGTCAATAATCAATTGTCAATTTACAATAGAACCAGATCTTTTAATGAGAGAAAGATATTCAAATGGCTGAAAAATATAATCCTCAAGTGATTGAGAAAAAATGGCAGCAGCAGTGGGTCGCCGACGGCTTGAACCGGGCAGTAATTGACCCGACCAAAGAAAAATATTACGCCATGACCATGTACCCTTATCCTAGCGGCGATCTGCACATGGGCCACTGGTACGCGATGGCCCCCAGCGACGTGCGCGCTCGTTGGATGCGGATGAAGGGCTACAATGTCCTGTTCCCGATGGGCTTCGACTCTTTTGGCCTGCCCGCCGAAAATGCGGCCATCAAGCGCGGCATCCATCCCAAAGAATGGACCTACGCCAACATCCAACGGATGCGCGGCCAGTTGCGCTCCATGGGGGCCATGTTCGACTGGGAGCGCGAGGCCATCACCTCCGACCCCAGCTACTACAAATGGACCCAATGGTTCTTCTTGAAGCTGTACGATATGGGCCTGGCTTACAAAACCATGTCTCCAGTCGATTTCTGCCCCACCTGCAACACTACCCTGGCCCGCGAGCAGGTTTGGGGGGAAGACCGCCACTGCGAGCGCTGCGGCACGCCGGTGATCAAAAAGGATTTGAACCAGTGGTTCTTTAAAATCACTAACTATGCGGACCAACTGCTGGATTATTCGCACCTGAACTGGCCGGAGCGCGTCCACGCCATGCAGAAAAACTGGATTGGCCGCAGCGAGGGCGCAGAAGTTGTCTTCAAAACCGAAAAAGGTGG
>CAZRYD010000316.1:0-7739 GCA_964604225.1 uncultured Caldilineaceae bacterium | reverse complement strand
GTCAGGGGAAAGACGGTCGAACTGCCGGCGGTGATGATGTCGCCCGTCACGTCCAACGGATTCACTTCGGGCAGAGCCACTCCACTGCCCTCGGCCATCGCTGCTTCTTCAGCCATCACCGTTTCGCCCGAAGCTGCCGCAAGCCAATTTTGTTTAGCGGTATCGAGAGCGGCGGTGGAGGCAGGGAAGTAGCCGACATCGAGAACTTCTTCATTGACAAAGGTCAGATAGAAGTTGACAAAGGCTCCGACCTGCGGTTTCTCGGCCATAACATTGGCGGCACTGTAGATAAAGAGCGGGCGGGCCAAAGGATAGTCGCCGTTCTCGGCGGTTTCTTCGGTCGGGGCGATGCCGTTGACACTGAGGGCTTTCAGCGCACCCTGGTTGGCATTGTAGTAGGCATAGCCAAAGTAGCCGATGGCATAGGGACTGCCTTCAACGCCTTGCGCCAGGACGTTGTCATCCTCACTGAGTTGGAGATTGGCCGCGTTCAGGATGGCTTCCTCACCTTTACCCTCGTCGGTTTCCTCTTTGACAAAGTAGGGGTCCATGACCGCTTCGAGGAAGTAGTCATAAGTGCCACTGTCGGTGCCGGGACTGAAACGAAGGATGTCCTCGGCCGGCCAGTCGGGGCGAACATCGGACCATTTCTGAGCGGTGGAGAACAACAAGGCCAACTCTTCCAGGGTGACATCGGTCAGGAAGTCGTTCTCGGCGCTGACCACAATCGCCAGGGCATCGGTGCCGACACGGAACTCGACCGGCTCACGGCCAATGGCCTGGCAGGCAGCGATTTCTTCCTCTTTGATGGCGCGAGAGGCGTTGGAGATGTCGGTTTCCCCGGCCACACAGAAACGCTCAAAGCCAGCACCGGTACCGATGCTGTCAACGGTGATGTTGCCGGCATAGCCTTCATCCTGGAAGCGTTCGGCCATGCGCTCGGTCAGGGGAAAGACGGTCGAACTGCCGGCGGTGATGATGTCGCCCGTCACGTCCAGCGGGTTCACTTCGGGCAAGACCACTCCACTGCCCTCGGCCATCGCCTCTTCGGTCGCTACGGCTTCTATTGGTTCAGCCGTGGCTGCTTGAGTCGGTTCGGCCATGGCTTCTGTTGGTTCAGCCGTGGCTGCCTCGGTCGGTTCGGCCATGGCTTCAGTCGGCGCGGCTGCCGCAGCTTCGGTGGGTTCAGCCGCCTTGGTGGGCTCGGCGGCGGCGGCTTGTTGGGCCGCCTCTGATACAGGCGCTGCCCCGCCACATTGCGCGGCTACCAAACTTATGATGAGCAGTAAACTCATTAAAATTAGAACTGTTCTTAAATTGTGCTTCATTATGGAATTCTCCTCCACGAAATCAGAAAAATTTTTTATCTCTGGGCTTTATCATTAAACCCCGGTGAATAATAGGCTCACTCTTTAAAGGCTCTGTTAATTGAGCATTAAGAGCCTGTTAAATAGTTGTTAAAAATTTTTAACAACCCGGGCTTAAAACGTCGTAATACTGATTTTGTTATCGGCTAAAAAGGCTAACAACTGCGGTGAGGGGGGCAAGCTCAGCAGGGTAGTTTTGTCGTTAGCTTTCTGCCTTAATACAAAGTGGTAGGTGCCTGAGGCGTCCGTAGGTGCGCGCCAGGTAGAGCGAATCAGGACCGGCTCATCTATTTCCCAGCCGGCATCCAGGGCCTTGATAAGCTGCAAAAAGCGGGGGTCTTCACTGCGGTTTAGCATAGGGTTAAGCCGCCAACGGCGTTTGTAAAAATTTCTGCCGGCGCTGGACCAGTTGCTGCAGCAGCGACTGCATGCGCAGATATTCCAGGGTCAACTGCGTTTTATGGGCAGGATAGGCGCTGCTCATCTGTTCTTGCTGTTTTAAAATGTTCAAATATTGTTCCAGGCGAGCAATCTTCAGATTGAGCGTCCCTAAAGTTTCGGACATTGGCGTTCCTCCTTTGTGAGCAAATAAAAAATCCATCTCATTATCTAAGATGGATTTTAGCAGTTGAATTTAAGGGTATAGTTAACTTGATTTTAAGAGTCGGTAAAAGGTCTGTTAAGCTTTTTTAACAAAGTAGTACTTCGTCAAGGTTAAATTGATAAGTTGTAGTATAGCCCCTTGTGGGCGGCTAAAGCGGGCACAAGGCCCGATGCTACTATTCATTTTAACATTGACACTCTAGTAGGGCCAAGTCGCTGACTTGGCCCTACCCTTCAAAGCGATAGCCAATGCTCCGAATCGTGGTAATCCGCTTAGGTTTGGACGGCTCGTCTTCAATCTTCTCGCGCAGCCAGCGAATATGCACGTCAACCGTGCGCGACTCGCCATAAAAGTCATAACCCCAGACTTTAGTCAGCAACAAATCACGGGAAAGCACCACTCCCCGGCTGCGAATCAACTCGGCCAGCAGGTCAAACTCTTTGAAGCTGAGATTCAGTTCAGTTGACCCCTTGTAGGCTTTGCGAGCGACCAAATCCAACGATAGATCGTCCGAACTCAGCCGTTCGGCAGCGCTTTGTCTAGGATGGCGGCGCAGCGCGGCCCGTACGCGAGCTAAAAATTCCCCCAGGCTAAATGGTTTGGTGATATAATCGTCGGCTCCGGAATCGAGACCAATAATTTTATCTACTTCGCTGGAGCGGGCAGTGAGGATAATGATGGGCACATCCAACTCACGCCGCAAAATTCGGCAAACCGACAGGCCGTCGAGCTGGGGCAGCATCACGTCAAGCACAATCAGATCAAGAGGCTGCGAACGGGCAATTTGTAAGCCGGCCTGGCCGTCAGTGGCGGCCGCCACAGTATAGCCTTCTAGTTCCAGGTTATAAGCCAGGGTTTGTTGCAGGGTTTCGTCGTCTTCGACAATTAAAACAGATTTTGAGGAATTATTGTCAAGCATAAGTTGTAACCACTATGATTAGTTTCCTCAAGAGGAGCGAAAAAGTAGTATTTTCTCACCTCTTGGGAGAAGTTTTTTAACGAGCCCCAGGATTTAGGCGAGCCTAATTATAGCAATGAGTGCCTGAATGACCAAAAGCAACTAATACTCCTGGGTTAAGGGGATGGAAACGTGAAAGGTGGAGCCTTCGCCCACCACACTTTCTACCCAAACCCGGCCATTATGCAATTCAACCAGATCTTTGACCACGGCCAGGCCCATACCCATCCCAATCTGGGCGTCGACATTTTGATTTTTTATCTGATAAAAAGCATCAAAAATACGTTTATGCTCAGAGCGAGGAATCCCAATCCCGTTATCGGCCACGGTCAAGAGCAGGCGGGGATAGTGCGCGTTGCCGACCCGCTCCATTTCAACCTTAGCTTGCAGCGCCACTTGACCACCCGGCGGGGTAAAATGGCAGGCATTGATCAGCAAGTTATCCAAAATTTGGCGCATATGTTTAGGGTCAGCGGCGACCGGCGGCAAGTCGCTTTGCACCTCGCGCGTCAGTTTCAGCTCGCGCAGGCGGACCAGGGGAATGATGTCGCCTAGAGCCTCATTAATAATGCTGGTAAGATCGATCTCCTCAAAGCGCGGTAATAATTTGTGCCGGTTTTGGGCGCTGACCTGGATGGCATTATCCAAAACAGCCACCATGCGGTCGGCGCTGCTGTGGATAATCCGCTGCACGTGCAATTGTTCCGCCGTATAATCGCTGATGGCCCCTTGAAGAATCAGATCGGAGTAGCCTTTAACCGCCGTGAGCGGGGCGCGCAGTTCACGAGAGAGCGCGGCAATAAAATCATTTCTGGCCCGGTCGGCTTTGACCTCGCGGCTGACATCTCGAAAGACCGCCACAATGCCCAGCCACTCGCCCGATGGATTGCGCCAGGGGATAAGCCGGCCCTGAATCGCCCGTTCCTCGTTTTCAAAAAAGGTAGGCAGCGGCTGATTGCGGCGAGCAAAAGCCACAGCCAGGTCTTCGATAGGTTCGCCGGAGTCAATTTCGCCATAAATGGTGCCAATCGGTTGATCCAACAACTCCCAGCGCAGCTTGCCCAAAATTCGCTCGGCAGCCTGATTGACCAATTGCACCCGCCCCCGCGCATCACTGACCACCAGGCCGTCGCTGATAGTTTCTAAAATGGCTAAATTTCCATCGGGCGCCTGGGCTTGCTTTTGCACCGTTTCGGCCATCGCCTCGGCCTCGGCTTCAAGCTCCAGGTAGCGGCGGCGGTGCTCCACAATGGTCGAAATTTGCGGGGCCAGGTTGCGGCAGAGCCGCATGTCGCTCTCTCGGATGGGCCGGCTGGAGATAGGATTCCCCAGCATCAAAGCCCCCACCGGACGCCCTTTGATGACCAACGGCTGGATCAGGGTGGGACCCGCTTGCTGCTCGCGCCACAGCCCATAGAGGTGCTGCAAGCCGTTGGCATTTTGCTGCGGCAGCAGCAGTTGCTCCTGGGTATCAATCGATTGCTGTAAGGGGGGACAGTTCTCCAAATTGAAAACGATCTGCTCCTGCGCGCCGAGATGTAAGGGGCGCTGTGGGCTGTATAACGTCGCCAGGCGGGCCTGGCCCAGGCTATTGGAATCCAGGATAAAAATGGCCGACTCATCGACGTGGGTCACCTGGGCCATGCTGCGCACAATATGCTCCATGGATTGGCTCAAGTTGGGGATGGCATTAAGCATCTCGCTGACTTCCAGCCAGCGTTGATGTTCTCGGTTCAGGTCAACCGCCTCTTGCACCAGGGCTTCGGCGGCCTTCTGGCGCTCAGCGTATCTCTGGCGATAGGTTAGCACACTTGCCCCATGAATGGCGCTGATGAGGAAAACGTAAGCCAGCAAATTGACCAGCCAGGCCGCGCCGGTTAAGTCCAGCAGACTCAAAAAATTCGCCAGAGCCACCGTTAAGGGAGCGGCCAGAGGCGTCCAGCGCATCTCGCCCGCACTCATCAGGATGAGCGGGGTACTGAAAACGGCAATGATCAGGCTATGAAACTGAGCCGGCACCGGCCAGGTTGGAAGCAGTGAGAGCAGCGTTAAAACTAAAGCCGCAGCCGCACCCACCCAGGCCAGCATCGGCCAGGGCGCAGGCCAGCGGGGGGGCAGGTCGGTGAGCGCCCCAACCAGGCAAAAGGTACTAAAAACCTCCAGCGCACCCAACAGCAAGTCAACCTGGCTGCGTTCCAGCGCGGTCAGAGAAATGATTAAACCGAGTGAGCGGCTGATGACCAGGAGAAAAAGAGGTAAGAGTCGCCAACTGCGGCGTCCTCCGGAGAAGCTGCCCACCCCCAATAACAGGGCCGCCAGGGCAAAGAGGTCGGTCGCAAGAAGATAAATCTGCATATCAGGCAACTCTTAAAGTCTTCAAGATGGAAAGGTGCAACAGGCCAATAAAGTCTTGACTAGCTGGAAATCACTTCAACCGCACCCGTCCCGATGCGGTTGAAGTTTCTACACCACCAGTATAGCAAATCAAACAAAGCGAGACAATGGGCTTTTGGGGGGGTACGGCAATATTAATAGGGGGGTCCATTCGCTGCCCAGCCGCAAACGAATGGGCTTATATACATACGGGGAATCGCAATTTTTCGTGGAAATAAAAAAGGCCAGCTTTCGCTAGCTAATATGTGTTATGGCACTCTTAATGTCTTCAATAGTTATCAAGCCTTCTATTACGGCGCTTAGAACAAAGAGAGAGAAAATGAGTAATAATAGGGACGAAGTGTTCTTCGCAAAACCAATAAATTCTAGCGCAGGATAATGAGAAGTAATCGACTGAGTTATTGTGTCTAGGTCGGCAACTGTCTCAACTATACCTATAATCATGCCAAAGATAGCAACAATTGCAATGCTCCATTTTGAAATCTTTTCAATCAACTCACGAATTCCAAGCTTTCTTATTTGCATGTTGATCCTTCTAAGAAGGTCTTTTTTTCAGAAATATCCCTGCAATAGTAGAGAAATCAACCAAAAGATCACTACTACACCATAGAGCAAGCGTACAGCATTTGTAGCACTAATGAAATTACGTACAGGACGTGTAGTATATTGACGATAACCTAACTCTGATTCAAGTTCAACTGCACGGCGACGAAAATGATGCCAATAGTCTGCCGCACGTTCCTCCATGACCCAGAATGCAATAGCTATTAAAATACCAACACTCTTGAAAATATCCCGAGGAAGACCAGAAATAGTTGAATTAGACCCAAAGAGCAAGTTGAAGAGACCAGCAGTCATGGCTATGAAGAGTGTAAGTTGAGCAAAGCGCATACTTGCGTATTGTCTCATATTGGCACTCAAATCTTTGTACTCTTCGAGAGGATTTCTATTACCTAGTTGTTTTTGCTCTGTCATATACCATTATCCTTGCCATTCTCTAAAATAGCTGCGGTATGGTAGAGTTGTAGTTAACGTTTTGCTGAGCCGTCCAACATATTAAGGGGTTCATGCGGCGCGACTCAGGCGTGGAAGGCTGAAAGTTCATTTTAACGTTCCCAGATTACTATCCCCATTCTATCATAACTCCCCCTCTGATTCAATCCCTGAAAACCGAAAGAGGCCAGCCCGCAGACCAACCTCTTACCTCACTCAAGGTCAATCTCATCGTTCCAAATAATCCAGTTTTTATGGTTGAGTTTGGTAATATTTATAGTGAGGGTTATAAAAATTGCTTCTCTGTTTGTCCTGTGCTAGACTCCGGGGGAAATTTGGAGGGCAGGGGAATTGGAAGGTTGGAAGGCTGGTAGGAATTTTCGTTTCCAATCTTCCAGCCCTCCCGCCTTCTTTCAGGAGGACACCCGTGGAAATCCGCAAAATCGTACTCATTCATCCCGGCCGCGAAGGCCGTATTTTTGGTAAAGCCACCGCCGTACCCTATACCCTCATGCGCCTGGCCTCGCTGGTACCCGCCGACATTGCGGTAGAAATTTGGGACGAAAACTGGGAATACCTGGATGACAAAATCCGCACCCTGGGCCAACACGACCTGGTCGGCATCACTTCCAAAACCTTAGCTATTGAAACCGCCGAGCGCTATGCCAGAATCGCCCACGCAGCGGGCGTCCAGACCGTAGCCGTCGGTGGGGCGCACGCTACGCTCATGCCCGAAGACGTGGCTCGCTGGGCCGACGTGGTGGTCACCGGCGAAGCCTATTACACCTGGCCGCAAATTATCAAAGATTTTCAAAACAACACCCTCAAACCCCACTACAACGATACCGAGTGGGCCGACCTGACCGGCGTCGCCCCGCTGACCGACCGGGTGATTGCCCAGGTGGATGAAAAACGACGCTACTGGACCCCTTTGATGGAGATCACCCGGGGCTGCCCGCGTAACTGCTCCTTCTGCACTGCCATTCGGGTCAGCGGGCAGAAGATGCGCTTTCGCCCGGTTGAAGAGGTGGTTGAGGAGATCGAGCGCCGCCGGATTGACCGCTTCTTCCTGACCGACGACAACTTTGGCCTGGCCTTTGCCATCGACCCCGACTACACCGAAAAACTGTTCCTGGCCCTGGAAAAACTGCCCCTACGCGGCTGGACCACCCAGGCCGAGATGATGGTCGCCAAATACCCGGAGCTGCTCAAGCTGGCCAAACGGGCCCACCTGGATAAATTTTTCATCGGTTTTGAGTCAGTCAACCCGGAGAACCGGCGCGAATTGGGCGGCAAAAGCAAGGGCATGATGAAGCAATACCAGGAAGCTATCGATGCCATCCACGCCCATGGCCTGGGTGTGGTCGGTTTGTTTGTCTTTGGTTTTGATGCCGACACGCCCAAAGTGATGTGGGACACCTGG
>CAZRYD010000315.1:0-7823 GCA_964604225.1 uncultured Caldilineaceae bacterium | reverse complement strand
GTGATGGATGGCTTCCGGGTAATGCCGATGATCGAAGCCGCGCCGCAGGCCGATTTCATCTGCTCCGCCACCGGTGATAAAAACGTAATTGACAAACACCATTTTGAAGTGATGAAAGATGGCTGCTGTGTGTCTAACTCCGGCCACTTCAATGTCGAAATCAATATCCCGGCGCTGGAAGAGATGGCTGTAGGTAAACGCTCGCCGCGCGCCTTTGTGGACGAATACATCCTGCCCGATGGCCGCAACATTCGGCTGTTGGGCGAGGGCCGCTTGGTTAACCTGGCCGCAGCGGAAGGCCACCCGGCGGCAGTAATGGATATGAGCTTTGCCAATCAAGCCCTGGCGGCTGTCTACGTTTTCCAAAATGGCAAAAATATGGAGAACAAAGTTTATCGCATCCCTGAAGAGATTGATCGAGAGATTGCCCGCTTCAAGTTGGAGTCTATGGGTATTAAAATTGACGTCTTGACTGCTGAGCAGGAAGCCTATCTGAACAGTTGGGAAGAGGGCACGTAAGGCAAGTCGGCAAAGAAGCGAGTCAGTGACTCCCCAAATAAACCAAGGAGAAAAATTTCTATGAGTACAACTTTTATGACCTCGCCTCAACTGTTCTTCACCAGCGAGTCGGTGACAGAAGGTCATCCCGATAAAATCTGTGATCAAATCAGCGATGCGGTGCTGGATGCTATCTATAAGGAAGACCCCTACGCTCGTGTGGCTTGTGAAACTGCTATCACGACCGGCCTGGTGTGCGTGATGGGCGAAATCACCACCAAAACTTACGTGGACATCGCCGAAATTGCCCGGCAGACCATTCGCGATATTGGCTACACCCGGGCCAAGTATGGTTTTGATTACGAAACCTGCGGGGTCATCGTCAGCATCAAAGAGCAATCGCCCGATATTGCTATGGGAGTCGACAAGGCGCTGGAAGCCAAAGAGGGTGAGTTGAAGGATGATTTAGACACCGGCGCAGGCGACCAGGGTATGATGATCGGCTTTGCCTGCAACGAAACCGAGGAGTTGATGCCCCTGAGCATCTCGCTGGCCCACCGGTTGTGCCGCCAATTGGCTGCCGTGCGCAAAAACGGTACAGTCGACTATCTGCGCCCGGACGGCAAAAGCCAGGTGACGGTGGAGTATGCTTACGGCAAGCCCAAACGAGTCGACGCGATTGTCATCTCCACCCAGCACAGCCCGGAAGTAAGCCAGGAGCAGATTCGGGCCGATGTGATCGAGGAAGTTATTCGCCCGATTGTGCCCCCGAATATGCTCGATGACCAGACCAAAATTTACGTCAACCCGACCGGCCGCTTTGTCACCGGCGGGCCGATGGGCGACGCCGGCCTGACCGGCCGCAAGATCATTGTCGACACCTACGGTGGGGTGGCCCGGCACGGCGGCGGGGCTTTCTCCGGCAAAGACCCAACGAAGGTGGATCGCTCGGCAGCTTATATGACCCGCTACATCGCCAAAAATATCGTCGCCGCCGGCCTGGCCGAGCGAGTCGAGTTGCAGGTTAGCTACGCCATTGGCGTGGCTCGGCCCCTCTCGCTCAACGTCGAAACCTTTGGTACCGGCAAAGTCAGCGACGACAAAATTATTCAACTGGTCAAAAAACATTTTGACCTGCGCCCGGCGGCGATTATTAGAGACCTGGGACTGCGCCGGCCCATCTACAAGGCTACCGCCGCCTACGGCCACTTTGGCCGCCACGATATTGACGCACCGTGGGAGGCCATGGACAAGTCCGAGATTCTGCGCAGCGAAGCGGGGCTGTAAGCCACTTTTGGCTGTTGAGTATTCAAAGCCCGGTGTTGCAAGGTGTTAAGATTACCTTTACAGCACCGGGCCTTTTTGCTGTGTAGGAACCTTAAAATTCTTAAACCTCCCCTTGACAAATCGTGCTCCTTTAGGCTATAATGTAAATTTGCAATTGGCGATTGCAAGTTTATTCACAAGTGCCCCAACATTGAGGTAACGCCCTCCATAACAATCGCTATATTAGCTCTAAAATCTCCGCAACTAAGGTAAACCAGGCCTTTTGTACGACAACATCATGGGTGATGCCGCGTCCCAAAGTCTGGGTTAGACCGAAGTTGCTTTTTTGCATTAACCCAAATAATTATTTTAAGGAGATAACGATTTCATGTCTTATAACTCCGCCCGCAAAAGTTACGCTCGCATTCCTGACATTCTAGAACTGCCGAAACTGATTGAGGTTCAACTTGAGTCCTTTAAGATGTTTCGCAAGGAAGGTCTGGGTGAACTTTTCGAGGAAATTTCGCCGATTGTTAGTTTTAATAAGAACTTAGAGTTGCATTTTTTGGATTATCGTTTTGATGAACCCAAATATTCCGAGTCGGAATGTCGCGAGCGAGACATCACCTTTGCTAGCTCGCTGTGGGTCAAGGTACGGTTGGTTAACAAAGAAACCGGCGAAATTCAGGAACAAGAAGTCTTTATGGGTGATTTTCCGCTCATGACCCAAAATGGTACATTTGTGATTAATGGGGCTGAGCGGGTCGTGGTATCGCAGCTTATTCGTTCGCCAGGGGTGTATTTTACGGTTGAGGAAGACCGCGTCACCGGGCGGGAGATGTCGTTTGCCAAACTCATCCCCAACCGGGGCGCCTGGTTGGAGTTTGAAACCTCCAAGCGAGATTTGATCTCGGTGAAGGTTGACCGCAAGCGCAAGCTACCGGTGACGGTGCTGCTGCGCGCTATTCAAATTGTTGGTCTCGATGAGGAAACGCTCAAGGCGGCTATGAAAGACCCCCATCTATTAACCCAGATGGGCCTGGGTACCGATGAGCACCTGCTCAGTATGTTTGAGCGCTTTGACAACGAGTCCGAGCATGCTTTTATTCCGGCCAGCATCGACAAAGACCCGACCAAAACGGTCAATGAGGCTCTGCTTGAATTTTACAAAAAACTGCGCCCCGGCGACCCCCCCACCATTGACAACGCCGTGAACTTTTTGCTGTCGCTCTTATTCTCGCCCCGGCGTTACGACCTGGGCAAGGTGGGGCGGTACAAATTAAACCGTCGTCTGGGCCTGGAGGTGCCGATTGAGAATCGTACCCTGACCAAAGAGGATTTGGTTGAGGTAGTCGGGCGCATGATTGACATTAACAACGGCAAAATCAAGCCTGACGACATTGACCACCTGGGCAATCGCCGGGTTAAGACTGTGGGCGAATTGATCCAAAATCAACTGCGCATTGGCCTGCTGCGCATGGAGCGGGTAGTGCGCGAACGCATGTCTATTCGCGATCCTGAACAGGTGTCGCCGATGTCGCTCATCAACATTCGCCCGGTGGTGGCTGCTACCCGCGAGTTCTTTGGCGGCAGCCAGCTTTCCCAATTTATGGATCAGACCAATCCGCTGGCAGAACTGACCCACAAACGCACCCTGAGCGCTCTCGGCCCCGGTGGTCTCCGCCGTGAGCGAGCCGGCTTTGATGTGCGTGACGTGCACCACAGCCACTACGGCCGGATCTGTCCCATTGAAACGCCTGAAGGTCCGAACATCGGCTTGATTGGCCGTCTGGCCGCCTTTAGCCGGGTCAACGAGTACGGTTTTATTGAAACACCTTATCGCAAGGTTATCAACAAGGTTGACCCCAATGATGTAGACATGTTGGTCGGCAAAACGACGCGTATTGATGTGAAAGATCCAAACACGGGCGAGGGAGTCGTGCCCACCGACACAGCCATTGACGAGGACACGGCCATCAAAATTGCTCAACTCAAGCTGGAAGCGCCGGTGTCGATTAGACCGGTGGTGACGGAAGAGATTTCTTATCTCTCGGCGGATGAGGAAGATCGCTACATCATCGCCCAGGCGAATGCGACGCTGGATGCCCGGCGGCAATTTACAAATGACCGGGTCAGCGTGCGGCACAACCAAACCTTCTTATTTGAAAGTGTAGACAAGGTTGATTACATGGATGTGTCGCCCAAGCAAATTGTGGGCATCAGCGCTGCGCTAATTCCTTTTTTGGAGCACGACGACGCCAACCGAGCCTTGATGGGATCGAACATGCAGCGTCAGGCCGTGCCGCTGATTCGACCCGAAGCACCCGTGGTTGGTACGGGTATGGAATTTCAGGCGGCTGTTGACTCGGGCCAAGTGGTAGTGGCCAAAGAAGCCGGTGAGGTGGTCAGTGTTACCGGCAAATCCCTCACCATCCGTGAGGAAGACGGTACGCAACGAGAGTATGTCCTGCGCAAGTTCAACCGTTCCAACCAGTCGACCTGTATTGACCAGCGCCCGGTTGTGCACAAAGGCGATACGGTTGAAAAGGGTGCTGTTTTGGCCGACTCCAGCTCGACTGATTTTGGTGAGTTGGCTCTGGGCCAAAATGTGCTGTGTGCTTTTCTGAGCTGGGAGGGCGGCAACTATGAAGACGCCATTCTCATCAGCGAAGATTTGGTACGGCAGGACAAATTTACCTCAATTCATATCGAGAAGCACGAAATCGAAGCCAGAGATACCAAACTTGGCCCGGAAGAAATTACCCGTGATATTCCCAATGTGGGCGAGGACGCGCTCAAGGATTTAGACGAGTCCGGCGTTATTCGGGTGGGTGCTGAAGTGGGGCCTGGCGATATTCTGGTCGGTAAAATTACGCCCAAGGGTGAAACCGAACTCACCCCGGAAGAGAAGTTGCTCCGGGCGATTTTTGGCGAAAAGGCGAGAGAAGTGAAAGACTCCAGCCTGCGGTTGCCGCCGGGTGAAAAGGGCATCATCGTGGATGTGCGGGAATTCTCCCGCGAAGAGCACCGCGACCTGCCGACGGGGGTGGATCGGATGGTGCGGGTGATGGTGGCCCAACGTCGCAAAGTGACTGAAGGGGACAAGATGGCCGGTCGCCACGGCAACAAAGGGGTCATCTCCAAAGTTGTCCCGATCCAGGATATGCCTTATCTCGAAGATGGTACGCCGATTCAAATTATCTTGAACCCGTTGGGCGTGCCGGCCCGGATGAACATCGGGCAAATTCTGGAAACGCACCTGGGCTGGGCGGCTCATCGGCTGGGCTTCCGGGCAATCACCTCTGTTTTTGATGGGGCAGAAGAGGATGAAATTGCCGCTGAACTGGCCCGGGCCTGGCTAATGGATTACGCCTGGGAAGAGGTAACGGATAAAATGTGGAACTGGACAGTTGAGCAAGGGTACGAGGAGGACGATCTGGAGGACGAAAATGAAGCGCGGGCCTTGTATCTGATTAACTGGCTGGGTGACAAAGGCTATGATGAGGAACGCTTGGCCTCCGACCAGATTTACGCGCGCCGAAGCGTGCTGCGTGAGTGGCTCAGAGATAAGGGCTATGACCCCGATTTCTTGTTAGCTTTTGAAGGTCAGCGTCGCCCTCGAGAGATTGGAGTGGCGGCTCGGGCCGCGATACGGTTGATCTGCTTGCGGGAATGGTTGAAGGTCCTCAAAGTGCGTCTTGAAAACATCGCCGACGGTCGCAGTTCAGCTACTCTGACTAGTCTGGATGTTGATGCTCTTAAGGATGAAGAGGTAGACAAGTATGCTTTGGTCATCTCCCGCGAAATGCAATTGCCTATGCCAACCACTGGCAAGATGACTCTATACGACGGCAAAACCGGCCAACCCTTTGACCGGCCGGTGACGGTAGGGATCATCAACATGCTCAAGTTGGCCCACTTGGTGGAAGATAAAGTTCACGCCCGCTCGACGGGTCCGTACAGTCTGGTGACCCAACAACCACTCGGTGGCAAGGCCCAATTTGGGGGTCAACGTTTTGGCGAGATGGAGGTTTGGGCTTTGGAAGCCTATGGTGCGGCTCATACCTTACAAGAGATGCTCACCGTCAAAAGTGACGATGTGGTGGGCCGGGTCAAAACTTATGAGGCTATCGTCAAAGGCGAGCCGATTCAAGACCCAGGCTTGCCGGAGAGCTTCCGGGTACTGGTCAAAGAGCTACAATCTCTGGGCCTCTCGGTGGAGGTTATCGCTGAGGGTGAAGAAAAGATGACCTTTGGCAAAGAGGAGCAAAAAGAGCGCTTACCCAAATTGGGTTTAGGCCTGGGTATTCCGGGGGGAGCGCGGTAAAGGCAATCTACTGACTCTGCGTAGGGGCAAGTTTCAAACTTGCCCCTCCTGTTTGCTCTACCTGTGTCAGGAGAGCGTAGGTTGACCGTGTGGAAATCGTAAAATTTAAAGTTGTAGACTTGACAGCACTGTTTAACCGTGTTATAGTAAGCTCTTGTGTGTGGGCTATCTAGCTAGTTTGAGAAAAGTGTAGAGAAACTTTTCTCGGCCCAACAAATAGGCACAGCTTGATAATACGCGAGGCCACCGAAGGTGTTTTGTCGGTGGCCTCGTGCACTGCCTAAGAATCTTGAAAAAGTTAAAACCATTGTCGTAGTGATAGGAGATTATCCTTGCCAACGATTAATCAACTGGTGCGCAAAGGTCGCAAAACAAAAAGATCAAAAACCAAAGCCCCCGCGCTGCGGTTTAATTTTAATGCTCTCAAAGGGCGGATGGAACCCAACAACGGTTCACCGCAAAAACGAGGTGTTTGTACCCAAGTTCGTACCATGACCCCCAAGAAGCCAAACTCGGCTTTGCGGAAGATCGCCCGCGTGCGTTTGTCGAATCAGATTGAAGTGACGGCGTATATCCCCGGTGAAGGCCACAGTTTGCAGGAACACTCGGTAGTGTTGGTGCGCGGTGGCCGCGTGAAAGATTTGCCCGGCGTGCGCTATCACATTGTTCGCGGCGCGCTGGACTCAACCGGGGTGGACCGCAAGCGGCGGGGACGCTCCAAGTATGGCACCAAGCGGCCCAAGCAGAAATAGAATCAAGTTCCACCCGACTGGAGACAATAATTATGGCGAGAAGAAATCGAGCAGTTAAACGCGTGGTTGAACCCGATATTAAGTATAACAGCCCATTGGTGGCCAGTTTTATCAATAAGCTTATGGTCAGCGGTAAAAAAACTGTAGCCGCCTCAATCTTTTATGAGGCGCTAGACTTGGTAGCCGAGCGAACTAAAAAGCCGGGTCTGGAAATGTTTGAGTTGGCAATCAAAAATGTCACTCCGCTGATTGAGGTTCGCCCCCGGCGCGTGGGTGGGGCAACCTATCAGGTTCCTCTAGAAGTGCGGCCTGATCGCCGCCAGAGTCTGGCGATTCGCTGGTTGGTCAGCACGGCTCGCGCTCGCTCCGGTAAATCAATGGCTGAGAAGTTGGCGGCTGAGTTGATGGATGCGGCCAATAACCAGGGGACTACGGTCAAAAAGCGGGAAGATACCCACAGAATGGCCGAAGCCAACCGGGCCTTTGCTCACTATCGCTGGTAAGTTGCACTTTTGAAGTTAGCAGCGAGCAGATTGCTGCCTGAATAGAATAAGTAGTTGTAGTAGATTGAGTGAAGTCCAAAACTCTTGCTCATCCGTACTCAAAGAGTTTTGGACTTTTAACGTGTGTTGAAATCTGAAAGAGAGTAGTCATCAATGGCACGCCAGACGCCTTTAGAGCGTACCCGAAATATAGGTATCATCGCCCACATTGACGCTGGGAAGACAACCGTAACGGAGCGGATTCTGTTTTATACCCAGAAGATTCACCGAATTGGTGAAGTACACGATGGGGCAGCGACGATGGACTGGATGGAGCAAGAGCAAGAGCGGGGGATTACCATTACTACCGCAGCCACTACTTGCTTTTGGAGTAATCCTCAAATTAATATCATTGATACGCCCGGCCACATTGACTTTACAGCCGAGGTACAACGCTCTTTGCGGGTACTGGATGGCGGGGTGGTGGTCTTTGATGCG
>CAZRYD010000314.1:0-7823 GCA_964604225.1 uncultured Caldilineaceae bacterium | reverse complement strand
TTGGCTCTCCTTGTTCAAGGTCCCTAAACTCGCCTAATTTTTGGGACGCCCCCACTTGCTTTAACCACATTGACCCAAAAAGCAGGCAGGTTTATAATGACCCAATAAGGGTAAAGCAGCAATTTACCTGGCAAAATTATCAGCTAACCAAGGAGAAATGTGCTAGCTATGGGCCGGTTGACCCGTCAACAGATCGAAGAAACTATTGGTGTGCAAGGCAGCCAACTACACCTGGCCGGGGAAGACCTGAGCGGTTTAGACCTATCAAATCTGGATTTGCGAGGAGCCAACTTAGAACGAGCGACTCTCTGCAACACTCAATTACGAGACATCAACCTGAATCAGGCCAATCTGAAAGGCGCCAATCTCAGCCAGGCCAATCTTAGCGGGGCCAGCTTAGCAGGCGTGGACCTGGGCGAGGCCAACCTGACCGACGCCTATTTGCTTCGGGCTAATCTGACCGAGGCCAGGCTAACTGGGGCCAATTTGGCCAAAGCCAAACTGGATGAAGCCAACCTGACTGCCGCCAATCTGGAACGTGTCAATTTGGATCGCGCCTATCTAGTGCGGACTAATCTCAGCCAGGCCAATGTAAGTGAGGCGAATTTGGGGGGAGCCAACCTCAAAGATGCCCACCTGGATGGGGCCAATCTCAGCCAAGCCGTACTGACCGACACTTTTCTGGAGAATGCCAGCCTAAACGGGACCAATCTACGCCAGGCTAAACTTGTCGGGGCAAACCTCAGCAAAGCTTCTTTTGATAGCCAGACCCAGTGGGATGCTGACTTTGATCCTGTGGCCGCTGGGGCCATGTCCAAAAAGAAAAAATGGCTGGGTTTGTTTGGTTAAAGCCTGAGATTTTAATCTCAGCCGAGGGCTTCCGGGAAGCTTTTTAAGGTACACATGAACGAGCAGGCCAAGAATTTAAATCAGGTCTTGCTGGCGGCAATGGATACCTATGCCGAACGTATCTGTTTTCAAGTGAAGCGAGGCAAGGGTTATCGCCATATCTCCTATCAACGCTTTCAAGAGATGACTTTTCGCATGGCCAGGTTTCTCCATGGCCAAAATATCTCTAATGGTGAACGGGTCGCCATTGCCACACCTAACTGTTTGGAGTGGATGGTCGTCTATATGGCCACCCTGCTGGCCGGCGGTGTTGCTGTGCCGCTGCGCACCTCGGTTGCGCCTGATAGATTTCGCTTTACTCTCCAGGATTCTGGGGCCAGGATGCTGGTATTGGCCGACGAAGAGCATCTCCACATGGTCAGCGAATTGCTGACTAGCCCGGATAACCCCTTACCCAATTTGCAATTCATTCTTATGGTTGATGAGCTGAAAGACTCAGCCGTCCAAACCATCTCAATGGCTGAGATTTTGGCCGAGCCGGAGCTTTTGCCTGAAGAGTATGAGCGTATCCACCTGCACGCCCTTAACACCCCGCCCGAAACCCTGGCCGCGATTTATTATACTGCCGGCGGCACCGACCGGCCCAAGGGGGCCGTCTTTGATCATAGCCGGCTGTTGGCTACCGTGCGTCATCTGAGCGGGTTAAGGCTGGAGGAAGACGACCTGGCCTTTACCATCGTACCGTGGAGTTTTGCCGCCAGTCTTTCGGCGGCGCTGCATTACTTCTTATCGGGCGTGGCTAATATTGTGGGCGGAGGCGATGAGTCGGTCCGTGAGGTGATGCAGCAAAATAGCCCGACCGTGACCCTTAATATGCCTTACTTCCTGGAACAATTTTACGAAGAAGTGATGGAAATCGTGATGCAGATGCCGGAAGCCAGCCGGGAAGTTTTTCAGTGGGCTGTGGCCAAAGGTCGCGAATTCCACGCTGCCGGAGCCGCCGCCTCCCCTGAGTTGCGTGAAGAATATGCCCGGGCCGATATGACCTTTTTTAGCAACATTAGAGGCCAGATTGGCGGGCGGATGCGCCGCTTCTTTTCAACCGGCGCACCCTTGTCTCAAAATTTGGCCGATTTCTTTGAAGCCATCGGCCTGCCGGCGTTGAATATCTACAGCCTGACCGAGGCCGGCGGCTTTCCCACCATCAGCCAACTCGATGGCCACCGGCCTGGCTCTTGCGGCCGGGTGGCGCCGGGCTTTGAGATTCGGATTGCTGAAGATGGCGAGGTCTTGGTCCGAGGTCGGTCGATCATGAACGAATATTGGGGCTGGCCCGCAGAAACGCAGCAGGTACTTGATGCCGAGGGCTGGCTGCACACCGGCGACTTGGGCTATTTTGACCAGGATGATTATCTGTTTCTGACCGGGCGTAAGCGGCCGGTGATGATTCTCTCGACCGGCCGTAAGGTCATGCCGACCACTCTCGAAGAAATGTTAATGGCCCACCCCATTATCACTGAAGCTGTGGTTTTTGGCGAAGGTCGGCCTTATGTTTCAGCCTTGCTTGTCCCGGATTTGGAAACATTGGTCGATCATTTACAGCCAGACGAGGGCCAGGAGAATGAGGACTTGGTGAATGTAGGGCCGGCCTCAACCGGCCTCAAATGGTTCTGGCAGCACGAGAACGAAGAAGCCGGCGAGCCGGTGGTCACCACGGCCCACCCTCGAGTGAAGGCGCTGTTTGATAGCGTGGTCAAGCAAGTCAACAGCCGGCTGGATCGCTGGGCCAGAATTGAAAAATACGGTCTGTATGATCAAGCTTACAGCGAAGCAGCGAATGAAC
This sequence comes from uncultured Caldilineaceae bacterium, assembly GCA_964604225.1. Classification (GTDB taxonomy): domain Bacteria; phylum Chloroflexota; class Anaerolineae; order 4572-78; family J111; genus DSQQ01. The sequence goes on along the minus strand of CAZRYD010000314.1, from coordinate 5,131 downwards.
TGTCTCGGTTGAGAACCCAAGAGCGTCATCAACTGGCAGAGCGCTATGCCGTCCAGATTGAGGCCATGTATCCGCCCGCGCCGCAGTTGATGGAAAAAAAGATTACGCAGGTACACGTCAGCCCGGAGCGTATGCGCGAACTGCTGGAGAAGGAGAGTATGCTCGATGCCTGGCTGGCCGATGCGGGGATTGAATTTCTATTTAACCTGGCCCGGGTCAAGCAGATTGACGCGCCCTCAATGGTGCATATTTGTGATGTGGCGGCCAGTATTGCCCAAATGGAGAACGAAGCCAAACCGCTTTCCACCGCCTTGATTGTTGGCGACCCCTCTCGCATCAATCGTATCCTGACCCGCAGCGAAATTCGACTGCTGCGCTGGGACCACATTCGGCGCATGCGCAATATTTTGATTACCCTGGCTAAAATGGTGGACGGTTTGGTCTTGAGTTATGTGGTGGATAAACATGGCTACGTGCGGGGTATTCGCAAGCTCAAGCTGGACGAACCGCTGGATGACCCCTCAAACATGCTCTTGGGACCTCAATTTCGCCGCCACGCGGTTATCTCGCAATTATGCGATGCTGTGGTCTTTTTTGTGCCCGCGCCTGGCCGTCAGGTGCGCGTTTTTGCCGATGGGCAACTGGTGGGCCGCTACTCCAATGGCGATTGGTCGCCGGAAAGTATGGCTCAGGTCAATCAAACCATCGCCCAATTAGCCAAGCGGCGGAATTATGATTTGGTCTTGGTCCAACGGGTGCTGCGCTGCGCCTTTCAAATGTCGGAGGAAAACCTGGGGGCCATCTTTCTGCTGGGCGAGGCGAATCTAATTATGGAGCGCTCCGATGCCCCGGAAATTAGTTCTTTTGCGGCTATTGTCAACGCCGATATTGAGCAACTGACCGACCGGGAGTTGATCAACTTTGCCAAGCAAGATGGAGCCACGGTGATTGATGTACAGGGGCAATTTCGCGGTTGCATGGTGCTGCTCCGGCCTGACGCCAACACCCAGGCCGACATCGGGCTGGGCAAAGGCGCTCGCCACAGCAGCGCCGCCAAAATGAGCGCCGAGGCCCAATGCCTGGCCATCACCGTCTCCCAGGATGGCCCGATTACCCTCTACGACTGCGGGCGGCGAATACTGTCGTTATAAAAACCTCTCTCAATTTTTGCTCCAAATCCCGATTAACTGAACAGAAATGGATAAACCGTATATTTTGAAGGTAGATTTTTACTGGGCTGCTTTTTCCAAATCCTCCAGCCGATCAAAATCCTGTAACACCGTTGCGTCGGTTACTGCCACCCGCTCCGCCTGATGCTGATACTTCAGTAGCACCGGCTTGCCGCCGGTATCCCCGCTGACCTGGCGCAGTTCGGGGAATAGCGAGCGATCAAAGAGAACCGGGTTGCCGCGCTGACCCTCAAACTCCGGCCAGACCAGCGGAGCCAGCGTTTCGCGGTGGCGTTGCATCAGCCGGTTGATCAGTCCAGGGGTGACGCCGGGCAGGTCAACCAGCAAAAAGAGCGCGCCGCCAATGTTAGCGGGCAATGCCGCTAGCCCCGCCTGCATCGAGGCGCTTTGCCCCTGCGCCCAGGCCGGATTGACCACGATTTCCACCGGGCGATCTGCCAACGCCGCCCGGCACTGCTCCACCTCTGCGCCCAGCACCACCACCACCGGCCTGGCTAGCGAAGCCAGCGCCGTATCTACTGTCTGCTCGATGAAGGTTTTATCGCCCCAGCGAGCCAGTTGCTTGGGCGAGCCAAAGCGGGTCGAACCGCCCGCCGCCAGAATTACTGCCGCTGCCCGGCTGTGAACTTCACTCACCGGCGACGCGGTTTGCTGCGCCGCTCCCAACACCACCGAGTCCACTCGCTCACAGGCTAACAACCTGCCGGCAATCTCTCTTCCTGCCTCCAACCTTCCAATCATACCCCACTCCGCGTCCGAGGATGTTTCGCTCCTCGAAAAATCTGTCTTATTCAACAAAGGGATAACCCGCGCTTGGGTCGGCGCATTTTTGAGTCCACCTTCGGGATGGCACAACAAAGCAGCCACGGTTTCAGCAGTGACGGGTTGGTCCAATGGCGTGCCGCTTAACTGGCTGACCAAGCCGGCGCGATGAACCGTGTCGTCGTTGAGCGGCTGGCCTAGCACATCCAGGCCGGCGATCGGCACGACGAGAGTGGTGCAGTCGGGGATGACCGGCTCGTGAGCCGCCGGGGCTTTGAGCGGCCGCATGCGCGAGCCATCGGCTTCGTTGAGGATAAGGTCGAAGTGACCGCTGGCGGCCAAAGTATCAATGATTTCGGGCGACAGGCCAAAGGCTTTGCCGCTGGTGGGGTCGGCTTGGCCGATGAGCAGTACCTGGCCGTGTTGGGCCATAGCCGCGTCGAGGTGAGGCAGGATGTCGCCCGCGGTTTGCCGTTCCGGGTCAAAGGTAAGGTGCGCTGGGGAGCGTTTGATCTGCGCGGCAAAGATGCGGGTGGTAGTGGTGGTCAGGACCCGCAGGTTGTGGGCCAACTCATTGGCCAATTGGAACATTGCCGTGGTTTTGCCGCCTCCACCCACAAAGGCGACGACATCGCCGGGAGTGATGCGTAGAGCGTGAGAGAGTCTCACATCACCTCACTTGCCAAAATCGCCTCCAACACTGCCCCCCCGACGGCCAGTGACTTGTCGCTGATGGTGAAGCAGTGGCTGACTTCGCCGCGCGGGTCAAGGTCGCCGATTTTGAAGCCAGGGGTGACGGACACGTTGGGGTGGACCAGGCCGCGCAGCACTCCGGCAAAGGCGGCGCGAACCTCGTGGCCGTTGACGGTGGTAATCAATTGACCAGCCTCCAATCGCTCGCCGATGCGGACGTGAGGGGTAACGTGCCCGGCGGCGGGGGCGCGTAGGACGCGGTCGGTGGTGTAGCCCTTCATTTGGCCGGGGGTGTTGGTATTGGGTTCGGCCTGGCCATTGCCGGTGAGGCCACCGCCGGGGTAAATCACTCGGCCCAGCCAGTGGCCGCGATTGGTTTCAATCACTGCGTGGCAATCCTGCCCGGCGGTAAAGCCCGGCCCCAGGGCTATGACCAGCGGCGCGTCGTGAAGGGTCGTGCCAGTGTTGACCTTGGCCATGATGGCATCGACCACCACCTGTGGCTTCAACCGGGCCACGGTGGCCGGGTTGGGACCAACCAAAACGGGGATGCGTTCGCTGCCGGCCAGGGCCTGGGCTGCCTCCGGCGTGTCGACCCGGTGGGCTACCAGCCCTTCGACCGAAGTTTCACCGGTGTAGACAGCTTCGCCAAAGCAGACGGTACGGCGAACCAGCAGCGGGGCGGGCAGTTCGGTCATAATTAAAGCAAAACCGCTGCGCTTGAGGCGATAAGCAACCCCGCTGGCCAGGTCGCCCGCGCCTTTGATGATTACCAAGGTGTTTTTGAAGGGTAAATGAGTGCTCATAAGCGATAAATTCTACTGCATTGCCCAGGTTTGGACAAGCTAAGGGGCTGCCTCCCCCCGACTCATAGGGCTTTTTTCCGCAAAAAAGGGAACATGGTATAATTTGACCTTACCTAAATGGAATAGGGAGGTCAATTAACTCTATGCGTATCTTTAATTTTCTGGCCGGCTTTTTAGGGGGAATGATAATTGGTGCGGCCGCCGTATTGTTAACCACGCCTCAAAGTGGCGGCGATCTGCAAGCGGGCATCCGCGAGCGGATTGATGGTCTGATGAACGAGGGTCGCGCCGCGGCCAATGCCCGGCGGGCTGAGTTAGAGGCTCGCCTGGCCAGCCTCACCGGCAGTTGAACGCCGACTAGGCTAACGCTTTTTTCATAATCTGGTTGAAGATTTGGCTGGCCTGGGCCATATCCTCATCTAAAAACAGGTCTCGGCGGGCCTCACGTGCTTTCTTCATCAGGGCCAGACTGTGCTGTACATCCTCGCCCTCTAACCTGATTTTGGGCGAAATATAGGTTCCAGCTATCAGCAGGGGCAGGTAGAGAAATTCGGGGTCTATCGCCTGACCGGTTTCGATGTTAGTGGCGATAAAATTAGTCACCGCCTGGCGTTCATGTAATGGCCAGAGTTGGCGGCCCACGGCCTGGGCGACCAGGCCAAAACTAATAGCCAGGGCCAGTTTCAACAGATGAACATATCCCGCCGAACGGATCACCTCCAGGGCGTGGGTGGTATCCGCGCCCTCCTCTAAGGCTCGCTCCCACATGGGCACCAATAGGCCGTTGTAGCGGTCTGGGCTGTTCAGAAAATATTGGCAGGTGTAAGTTAAGATTTTGCCCAGGGTAATGGCCTCGCCTATTCTCAAGGGTAGCCCCACATCGGCAAAGCGATTAATACTCTCGGCGTAAAGGATCGTGTAGATACCTTCCAGCGTCAGCTCGTTTTTGAATTTGACCTGACGCAGATTTATCTCCTGGATGGCTTGATTGAACAACTCCGCATTTTGTTCAACCCAAATGGTTTGGTAGGTGTGTTTTAGCCTCGGCGCACGTTCCGGGGGAGCAGGTTTGCCTTCAACTTTCAGGCTGAAAGTGGCTTTTTTGACCGGTTTGGCGCTAAAGGTTGAACCCAAGGTGCTGACCAGGTTAAGCCCAACCGGACTATCGATCAGCTCTCGCCCTAATTTACTCCGTGATTGCGAAGGGCGAATGGTTTGACTACGACCTTCACTGGCGACTTTGAATTCAAGAGACAGGGTCTGTTCACCTTCTTTGACATGCTCGGTGGTGGCTACGGGTAAGGTCAATAAGCCGGCTTCGGCGCTGGCCAACTTTAGCTGAAGCATCGGCTCAAGAATCTTAAGTGTGGGTTTCCCCCCGCCAAATAGCCCCCCCGTTTGCGGCAAACCAGCTTTAATGTTAACGGTCAACGGCACATTATGGGTGTTCTGCAAAAACAAAAATAAATTGGCTACCTGCTCCGGGGCGATTTTAGCCGGTTCAAAATAGCCGGTATACTGCAACTCGCCGGTTTCAAACCGTTCGGGGTTGTCTATGTATTCACCAATGATGTCGGGGTAGGAAACGGTCATGCCCTGCCTCCTTGACTTGTCATAACAAACTTACCTTTGAAAAGCATATCACTTCCCCTGGCTTTTGTCAATGAGACCTATTTCAGT
>CAZRYD010000313.1:0-7827 GCA_964604225.1 uncultured Caldilineaceae bacterium | reverse complement strand
TTTGAAACCAACTTCCTCAACCGCCACGATCAGGCGATTTTGTTGGCCAATGCGGTTGGACCTAACTGTGGCGTCTGCCTCGACGCCTTCCATATCAACATCGAAGAGGCCGACCTGTATCAGGCCATCCTGAATACTCGCAGTAAATTGGTCGCCTTCCACATAGCCGATAACAACCGCATGGCCTGCGGCCAGGGCGATTATGATTGGGTGCGCCTGGTTACCACCCTCAAGGCGGCTGGCTATGACAGCGCGCTGACCGTCGAATTTGTGGCCCCGCTGGATCGCACCCCGGCCAATCCCTACAAAAACGCGATGGCCGCCGCCGAAGCCGAACTGACCCCCGAACAGCTCAAGTTCATTGAGGATCACGGTAGCGGCGTCCTTTCTGATGAGTTCTACAGTTGGCTGGTCGAAGTCTCGGCCAAAACACTCAAACACGCTATCGCCAAGGCTGAAGGGCGCTAGGTAGTTGCCGGTAACCAGTCGCAGGTGGCAGCCCGCTGCTATCTGCGACTTCTCTTTTTGTTACTGCACGCAACAATGGGGTTGAGGAGGCTTTAATGGTAAAAACTGTGGCGCTCATTGGCACGCTGGATACCAAGGGACCGGAGATTGCCTATTTGCGTGATCGCTGCCGGACCTTGGGGCTGGACACGCTGGTGATCGACTCGGGTATCCTGGGTGAACCGCTGGATATCGAACCTGATTTCCGTCGCGAAGTGGTCGCCCAGGCTGCCGGCAGCACGATTGACGCCTTACGCCAGGCTGGCAGTCGTGGGGCGGCTGTCCACGAAATGATGAAAGGGGTGCGTAAAGTGGTACTGGACCTGTATGCTCAGGGCAGGCTGCACGGGGTGGCCTGTTTGGGTGGCGCCGAGGGTTCGGTCTTGGGAGCGCACGCGATGCAAGCCCTGCCAATTGGAGTGCCCAAACTTCTGGCCACACCCATCGCTTCCGGCAAGCGCCACTTTGGCCCGCTGATCGGGCTGCGTGATGTGATGGTCATTCATTCCATCATCGACATTTTGGGCCTCAACCCCATCAGCCAGACTATCTTTGATAATATGGCTGCCGCCCTGGCGGGAATGGTTGAGCACGGTCATGTGATTAACTTAAAAACTGAGCACCGGTATGTGGCCATCACTATGCTGGGCAACACCACTAAATCGGTGATGGGGGCCAAAGAGCGCCTGGCTCAGGCCGGAATTGAGGCTATCATCTTCCACTCCAACGGGGTAGGTGGCCCGGCGATGGAGGAACTGGCCCAGCAAGGTCTTTTCATCGGGGTGATTGATTTCACCACCGACGAATTGGCCGACGAACTGGTCGGCGGCTTTCATAACGGCGGGCCGGAACGGCTGCGGGTGATCGGTCGCCTGGGCTTACCCCAGATCGTGATACCCGGCTGTATTGATTTCACCGTCCACGGCCCGCCTCACGAAGTACCCGACAATTTGCGCGGCCGGCCCATTTATACCCATAATCCCGTTTTTACCCTGGTCCGTACCCTCAAGCCGGAAATGGCCGAATTGGGCCGTCGCTTTGCCGAGCGTTTGAATGAGGCGACCGGCCCGCTCAAAATTGTCTACCCTACCCTGGGTTTATCCATTCCCAGCTTTCCGCCTAACGCCACCAACCCGACCGGTGGTGTTTTCTGGAACCCCGAGGCCGATGCCGCCTTTATGGCTGCCCTGCGAGCAGATTTACGCCCCAATATTCCCATCCTTGAATACGAACGGCACGTTAACGATCCGGCTTTTGGAGTTGAAGTAGCCGAATTATTTTTAGAATTATTAGGAGATAAACTATGAGCAATAATGGACAATTCAGGTCCTACAATATCGTCGATCTGACTTTTGTGGATATCCAGGAATATCTGAAAACCAAAGACTTAATCCTGGTGCCAATGGCCAGCACCGAGCAGCACGGGCCGCACCTGCCCCTCAAAACCGATACGGTGACTGCCGAAGAAGTCTCGCGGCGGGTAGCAGATATTATCCACGTCCTCTACACTCCCTGCATCTGGACCGGCTACTCCCCCCAGCACATGCATCAGCCGGGGATGGGCCGGGGCACTATCACCATCCGGGCCGAAACCTTACTCAACCTGATGTACGATGTGGCCCGTAGCCTGATTCACCACGGCTTCAACCGCATTATTTTTATCAATGGGCACGGTTCCAACGTCAAGGTGGTCGACCCGGTGCTGCGCAAGCTGCGCTATGAAACCGGAGCGTTGATTGGCTTTGTCAAGCCGTACATGGAGAATTACGTGGGCTTGATGCAGGGCTTGATGGAGAACCCGCCCGAAGAGACCCCCGGCTGGCACGCCAGCGAGTTGGAAACCTCGCAAATGCTGGCGCATGATGTGGTCGAGGGTACTAACTACGTCCGCATGGAGCGTGCCACCAAAACCTTGGCCCACATCCCGGATTTCCTGCCCGAAACCTTCCGCAAGCACGATGGTATGCCCGATGTGAACTTTGAAGGCTACAAGTACTTCCATTTCCCCATGGATCACCACGAATTTATCGAATCCGGCACTATTGGCAACCCGCTCCGAGCTACCGCCGAGAAAGGCGAAGAAGCCTTCCGGCGCTACTCAGAGCACGTGGCTAAAGGTATCCTTGAACTCATGAAAGTTCCGGTTGAGGTCCATAACCGGGAGTTTGTGGAGCGGGTTTAGACCAACCAGGGGTGACATGGCCAAGGTGTCACCCCTTTAATTTTGATCTTCCGTCATTCAACCTTAAAACTTTGTTTACCTCAGTATCTACTCTAACTGCTGTGTGTTATATCAGTGTGCCTTAGGCCATCAAAATAGCCTACCCCGGTGACCGCAGTTATAGTTTACCCAACTCATGAATAAATCAGACTATAACATCAGAGGGATCGCTTTGTGAATTGTATACATTGACAGTTTTTACAGGCGTTGGTACAATGCGCCATAATTTAGCGCATCCTCTGAGAAATAAATTCTCTTAAAAATCTATGCCAAAAGGAGACAGTTTTAAATGACTAAAGATGAAGTGTTTGCCAAGGTAAAGGATATCATCATCGAACAGCTTGGCGCCGATGAGGGTCAAATTACCATGGAGGCCAGTTTTCGTGATGATTTAGAGGCTGATTCACTCGACCTGGTTGAGCTGATCATGGCTTTTGAGGAAGAGTTCGGGGGCGAAATCTCTGATGAGGAAGCTCAGAAAATCACAACCGTGGGCGAAGCGGTGAATTATCTCTATTCTGCGTCATAATTATTTTTTGGGTTAGCCATTTTGTAACCAACCAAGAGCTCAGGCCCGGCCGGGTATGGGCTCTTGCCCATTTTGAAAGGAAGTCAGTGTGGTCAGTGTGGCTGTGTTGGCCGGGGGGCAAAGCAAGCGGATGGGCCGGGACAAGGCTTTTCTAGAGGTAAGCGGTCGTCCGGTTATTGAGCAGGTGCTTGACCAGGTCAGGCCGCTGACCGACGATCTCTTTATCAGCGCCAATGCCCCGGAAAAATATACTCCTTTGGGCTTGCCAATCGTACCGGATATTTATCCTGATAAAGCAGCGCTGGGCGGTCTGTATAGCGTCATTCGGGCCGCCCGGTATGATCATGTTTTGGTGGTGGCTTGCGACATGCCTTTTTTGAATGTCGCCTTGCTCCAACATCTCGTTGATTTGGCCCCTACCGCCGATGTGGTTGTCCCCCTGATTAATCCCCCCCAACCTGAAACCCTTCACGCCGTTTACAGTAAAAACTGTCTGCCGGCGATTGAACAACGCTTGTTAGCCAATCAACTGCGGGTGATTGGTTTTTTTGAGGACGTATCCGTTCGTTACATCGAACGCGACGAGGTAGGCAGGTTTGACCCTCAGTTTCAATCCTTCATCAATATGAACACGCCCGAAGATTGGGCCAAGGTTCAGGAAATTGCCCAGGCCCGTTTTCTCTCTTGAATGCGCTTGACCCAACATTGAATCTTGCGTGAATCATGATATAATTAGGCCAGTACGATTATAGTCCTAGAGTACTGGATGAGTACACCATGCAAGAACAACTGAATTTACTCAATCGGATCAGTGATGAGTTAAACAAAGACCTTGACCCCGATAAAATGCTGCGGCGAGTCCTGGATTTGACCGTGTCCCATTTGCATGCCAGCACCGGTAGCGTGATGCTCTTTGATCAGGAGAATCGGGTTTCAGCTTTTATTTTGCAGCAAGATGACCTGAGTGATGACCGGGCCAAGCGCATTGTTGGCAAGGTTTTGGGTGAAGGTTTTGCCGGCTGGGTGCTGAAGCACGGCGAAGGCGACATCATTCATGATACGCATCAGGATAACCGCTGGGTTGTTTATGATAACCAGCCTTATGATGTGCGTTCGGTTATCGGTACACCGCTGCGCCGGCGGCAACGAGTCATCGGTGTTTTGACCCTGGTGCATGATGAACCGAATAAATTCAAAACTAGCGACCTGTTATTGCTCAACGCCATCGCCGGCCAGGCTGCCATTGCCCTGGAAAATGCCCGTCTTTTCAAAGAAACAGAGCAGGAGCGACACAAGCTCTCGGCGATTATTAATAGCACTCAGGATGCCGTGCTGGTAACAACCCCAGAAAATAGAACCCTGCTCTTGAATCCGGCTGCCCAGGAAATGTTAAACCTCAATGGGCATCCCTGGCAAAACCAACCTCTCTCAGAATTAACCATGAATGTCGAGTTACTCAAGCTTTTTGCTCCGGACTCGCCCTCCACAGGTGAAGTCCCATTGCCTGATGGCCGCACCATGTGGGCCAGTATAACCGCTATTCCCGAATTGGGGCGTGTCACCGTACTGCGAGATATCAGCGCCTTTAAAGCCCTGGATAAGCTGAAACGAGACTTTGTCACCGCCTTTACCCACGATCTCCGCACCCCTTTGGCTACTGTTAAAGGTTACATCGAATTGGTGCGGATGGATGGTCCTGTCACCGAGCGGCAGGAAGAAGATTTGGTGGGAGTGACAAAGGCAGCCAATTTGATGAAATCGTTAATTGAGGATTTATTAGAGTTGAGCCGGCTAGAGCGCCTGGAGCAGTTGACCCGGGAGAAAATTCATCTGGATGAATCGGTCCAGGCCACGATCAACTCGATGAAACTGCTGGCTAACACCAAAGGCATTGAATTGATTCTCGATGAATGTCGGGGCGATTTGGTGGTTGAAGGCAATACCGTTTTGCTCTCAAGAGCGGTGGGTAATTTGGTGGACAACGCGGTTAAATATACGCCTAAAGGGGGCCAGATTCACGTGAAACTGGCCCAGAATAATGATCAAGTCCTGGTTTCGGTCATTGACAACGGCCCTGGCATTCAAGCCAGAGATTTGCCCCGGGTTTTTGAGAAATTTTATCGGGCCCGGCCAGAATTGGATGATGTGCCCGGTACCGGCCTTGGCCTGGCGATTGTGAAAACCATTGCCGAACAGCACGGTGGCCAGGTTTGGGTTGAGAGTCAACCCAACGAGGGTAGTACTTTTACCATTGCCTTACCGCTGGTGGGGAACGGCGAAAAAGCTAAGATAACCTGAATTCGATATTCGATATTTAAAGATGGCCGGCACTCTTCAAAAGTGCCGGCCATCTTTTTGAACTGAGCTTAGAGGTTGATCGAGTCTGACTCAACCTTCACCGGCGTCCGGCCCGTCCTAAAATTATAAGAAGCCTTGAACTCGATTCGCCACAGGGCATATAAGGCCACTAACACCAACGAGACCGCAATCGAATAGGCTTCGGCCAAGGTCGCCTGGGTGATGAATATGGCGACCAAGCCCAACGCGCCATTAATCACCGTCACGGCCAGGGCCACCGACAGCTTGTCGAGCCCCAAACGGGCCAGGCGATGGGTAGTGTGGTCAATGCCCCCCTGAAAAAATGACACACCCCGGCGTGTCCGCGAAATAAAAACCATGGCCGTGTCAAAAATAGGTAAACCCAACACAATGATAGGCGTCATCCAGGTAATTTGGATATCATTGCTGGGGATACGGATTTTAATCCCCAAAATTGCCAGCAGAAACCCCAAAAATAAAGAGCCGGAGTCACCCATAAAAATGGTGCTTCGGGGTAAGGGCAGATTGTAACGGGCAAAGCCTAAACTGGCGCCTAACACCGCCGCTGCCAGGATAGAAACCAATTGCTGGCCATTCAAGACGGCAATTAACAAAAAGATAGCGCTGGCGGTAGCGCTGGTCATGACCGCGATGCCGTCGGCATTATCCAAAAAATTAACCGCGTTGGTGATATATAGGATCCAGGCGGTGGTAATAATAAAGTTAATCACCTCGTTCCAGTTGCCGATGTTAAGCAGCGGCAAGCTGACTCTCACGCCCATTAGAAAGACCAGCGCAATGGGAGCAACCTGAGCCACCAGTTTGACCCGTGGCGGCATGGCGCGCCGGTCGTCCCACAAACCAACCGCTGCCATAAATGAGGCGCCGGTCAGGATAGCGGCAAACTCCGGCAAACCCAGCGTATTGCCGACCAGCAAGGCTGCCAAAATCATCACCAATAATAAAGCGCTGATGGCGGCAGCGTAGATAGCAATCCCACCCATCAGCGCGGTGGGTTCGGTGTGGGCCCGGTCGGCCTTGGGCATGGCGATGAAGCCCGATTTGATGGCTAAATTCCTGACCAGAGGAGTCCCGACGCTGCCAAAAAATAGGGCAGCGACGAAGATGAGCATGATGGCAGTCATACCGGTTTACAAGCCAGGCGCCGCAATCTTGGCTAATTTTTCCGAGGTTTCGCGCCAGGTGATCTTTGACAACCCCAACTTTTTGCGCAAATGATCGTGATCCATACCGTCGCGAAAATCGCGCAGGGCCGAAGTCCAGCGCAACATCTCAAACGACACCTGATCCGGCAGGCCGGCCAGTTCCGACACATCGGCCAACACGTATTCTAGATTGCGCGGGGTACACTCAAAGAGATACTCTTTGGGTTGGTACTTCTCGATATATTGGTCGAGCACCGGCAGCAGTTCCGCGGCGAAGGCCAATTTGCGCTCTTTATGCTGCATACGTGGATTGGTGTAGCGAATCAGCACCGACGGTTCCTTGCCGGAGCGATCAATATCGCGCAGGGCAATGCCGACACATTCGGCCTTTTTCATACCGGTTTGCAGCACCAGGTGGGCCAACAAATAGGGCCGGGGATCGGGTCTATCGCTGTTGAGCTTGACCTCGGCGGCGTTGAGGAATTTTTCCAGTTGGTCGTCATTGAGATACAAGGGCAGGGGCGCTTTGGCCCGGGCGTGAATGATCGGTGCGGCCGGATCGCGGAGCAAAATTTTGATGCTGGCCAGCCAGCCAAAAAAGCTTTTCAGAGTGGTTACCCGGCGGGCATAAGATTTGGGGCTGCACGGCACACCGCGATAGTGCAGCAGCCAGGTCAGAAAATCGTTAAGTTCCTTGGTGCCCAACTTACTGATCGCCATGCTGCCGCCAAAATATTTTTGCAGCAGCCGCAAATCCCCGCTAAAGGCTTTGACCGTGTGCTCCGAAAAACCCTGTCGCACCATGTGGTCGTGATAAGCACTGGCTGCCGTAGCCAGTGACGAGGTGCTGCTAATTGATTTTATTTGGGCAATCGGCGGGCCATATTGGCCTTTAGCTCCGCGTTGCGGAAAGAGCGGCATTTGATTTTCAGTCATCATTTCACCTCCCCATAACGACTGGCTCGCACAAATGAGCGATTGACATAATTTTACCGCGCTTTGGGAGGGATGTCAAGTAATATACGAAATATGGGGGCGTCCCAAAAATTAGGCGAGTTTAGGGACCTTGAACAAGGAGAGCCAAA
>CAZRYD010000312.1:0-7829 GCA_964604225.1 uncultured Caldilineaceae bacterium | reverse complement strand
AACCCGCTTTCTTGCCATCAGCAATTACCTCCGCAAGTAACTATATGCTTTTGCCCCTTGATTACTTGAGTCGTCGTGACTGCCGTAATATCTCCTCAAATAGGCAGGAGTTTTTTGTTAAAACTTATTTTTTATTATACCACAAATAAGTTTTGTCGTCACCTTAAATGCTTATGTTAAACACCCCCATTATACCACAAATAAATCTGGTCGTCACGTTGAGGCTTAATTTATTTTAAAACAAAAAGTCACCTTTCACACAGGTAAGGTGACTTCACCCAGGTTTTTACTTCAAACCTACGTCAGCGGGTGGTGGAATTTATAACTTCGTATCTGCTCTCCCTAAAAAAGCTCCCCGGAGGGTATGGTAGGAGTTAGCTAAAGAGAGACTATTGAGCAGTTTTAGAATTATCTAAGACAGCGGTATAACGGGCTATTTCTCGCCGCAGGTCTGAGACGCCCACGGGCTTCTGCATGTAGCCATCACAACCAGCAGCCAGGCAACGCTCCTTATCACCTTTCATCGCATTAGCAGTCAGCGCAATCACCGGAATATGGGCCAGACGAGGATTTTGTTTCATTTTGGCGGTTGTTTCCAAACCATCCATACCAGGGATATTCACATCCATCAGAACCAAATCCGGGGTTCTTTCCGCAGCAATCACCAAGCTGTCCAGCCCGGTTTCCGCTTCCAACATCTCATGCCCCATCGACTCAATGACTCGCCGCACGAACAGCTTATTCTCAAAATTATCTTCAACATATAAAATCAACATTTTGACTACATTCCTCCTATTAGAAAGTAACTGCAAAGTAATATTGCTTTACTTTGTTAGTCCAAATTCTGTTAGTTCAACGTGTTATGTAAAATTTTAGGTAACGTTCTGTTACTTTTTAGATATTTGTCTCATTTGAAAGAGGTATGGTAAATGACACGCTTGTACCAACACCCTTTTCACTCTCCAGCCAAATCTTACCGCCATGCGCTTCAATCAAATATTTACTGATGGCCAAACCCAGACCGGTGCCAATTCCAGTGCCATGAATATCCTTGCTCTGCCAAAATTCATTAAATACATGAGGAATCTCTTCCGGCAGCAAACCACTCCCCGTATCCTTCACACTGATAACCAGCATATTTTTATCTACTTTGGCGCTTAAGGTAATGCTGCCTTCATCGGTAAATTTGGCCGCATTATTCAGCAGATTGAGCACCACCTGGCGAAGGCGACCTTTATCGCCATAAATGGGCGGCAAACCAACAGCAATATTTGTTTCAAAACTAACAACGCTATTTTCAACATACGCTTTGCCGGTCTTGGCAATCTCATCCAGCAGCTCTTGCGCAGAAAACAGCTCCATCGAAAGTGAAATGCTACTTGACTTAAATTTGCTCAAATCTAAAAGGTCATCCAAGAGGCGGAGCGCATTCTTTAAATTGACGCTGACAACATTTATGGCCTGCTGTTGCCGAGGCGTAAGCGGCCCCATAGCCCCGTTCGCCAGCAGATCAATATAACCCCTGATCGGGGTAAAAGGGGTACGCAGTTCATGCGAGACCACGTTAAAGAAATGGGCGCGTTGCCGATCTATTTCTTGAAGCTGCTGATTGGCTTCCTGTAATTGTTGGTTGGCCTCGCCCAGTTCTCTTACCCGAGTTTCCAGCTTTTGGACCAGGTCAGCCGAATGAACCTTGAGAAAAGTGCGTTCCTCAGCCTCAGTTAATTTTTCTTGGTGACCATTCAAAAAACGGTCAATTTGAACAGAAATGCTTTTTATATTAATCGGTTTGGTGATATAACCATCGCAACCACACGCCAAGGCCAGTTGACGGCCATCATCTTGGGAGTGACCCGTAATAGCCACAATTGGTTTATGCTGCAAGCTGGCAATATTTCGCAAGCGGGTGGTAATCGCCAAACCATCAATATCCGGTAAGTTAATATCGGTTAAAACCAGATCCGGCGTTTCTTGATCGGCTATTCTAATTCCGTCCAGACCAGTGGCTGCGTGAACAAAGCGATAACCTTTGGTGGTTAAAACGCGCTCCATTAAACGAGCACTGGTCAGGTCATCCTCTATGTACAAAACGGTAGCTTTGGCTTCTGACATCTTCTCTTCCGAAAGGCGCTTTATTTTAACTGAGATTTGACGTGCGCAACAAGTTTTTCGCGGTCCAATTTACCTTTTTGCCACATTGAAGAAACATGATTAGAAATTAGCAATTGCTTCTCAGCTTCCGATAGTTCCTTGGAGGTTATCACGATTACCGGAATAGCGTCCAATTTATCATCGCGTTTCAGTTCTTCTAAAATTTGAAAGCCACTCATATCCGGGATGATTAAATCCAAGACAATTAAATGGGGCTCTTCCTCTCTAATTACTTTGACCGCTTCTCGACCCACTTGCACTTGCTTAATGACTAAGGGGCGACTTGTTTGTAAAATGCGGCTGATTAAGCGCGCATCCATTGGATTATCTTCGATCAAGACTACCTTCTTGACTTCCACCGAGGCAGTACTCATTTCAACTGACGGCAGCGGCTGTTGCCGTACAATTTCTTTGGTTTCTTCCCGCTCACGGTAGGGACGAGTGAGTTTGTTGTTATCATCTTCGCTGCTCGACAGGGTGTCGACGACGTGCTCCACCAAATCTTGTGTTGAGAAAGAACCCTTGAGCCAAATTGAAGCCGTTTGACCGGCCAGGCGCATTTCATCTTCCGGGGTCAGGTCTTTGGCTGAGACGACAATCACCGGGATTTTGGCCGTTAACGGATCTTTTTTCAGCTCTTCCAACAGAGCAAAACCATCCATCTCTGGCATGGTCAAATCGCTCACCACCAAATCGGGCAAGCGGTCTCGGATGATTTCTAAGCCCTCAAATGCGCTGTTGGCTTCAAATACGCGATAGGGTTTTTTCGCCTGAAGCAGGCGGCGAATGAGGCGGCTATCCATAGGGTTGTCATCAATCACCACAATAGTGGTCACCTGCTCATCCAGGCGTTTTAAGGCTGCTCCCAACCCATCAACCGGCACACCAGAAGCAATAGCGGGATGAGAGAGACGCACATCCAGCAGGTTCTCTTCATCCATAATATATTTCTCAACCGGGAAGGTATGGCCCGAACAATTAATCACTACAATCTCATCGGATTTGATGATCTTGCGCTCGACCAATTTATCTAACCCAGCAAAGGCCACAGCGGTAGCCGGCTCAACTGAGATACCCTCCGTTTTGGCCAGGAGGCGCATAGCCGCAAAGGCTTCCTCATCAGTCACATCTAGCATGTAGCCGCCGTAGGTTTGGTTGGCTTTGTATAACAATTCATAGGATAGGCCCGGATCGCCCGTAGCCAGAACTGTAATACGTGTTTCGGGCACTACGGTCTCAGCCTTGGTTTTACCGGCGGTAAAGGCCTGCACCATCGGCGAGCAGCCCGCTACCTGGATAATACCGATTTTTGGCACCCGATCAATCAAACCCATCTGGTAGAGTTCTTCAAAGCCTTTGAGCACGCCCAGGGGCCCTATGCCGCCGCTAACCGCTTGTATATACCAATCTGGCGCCTTCCAAAAGCCATCTTCGGTAGGATTACCCAGTTGACGCGCCAACTCCAGGGCAATTTCAAAAGCAATTGTTTTCATGCTTTCTTTGCCCGGCACTGCTTTGGCGCCTTTATCAAAATGGATTTTACGCCGAACGGCAAAGTCGGCGGCAACTTTTTTGGCCTGGTCGTAAGTTCCGGTTACTTTGACCACTTCGGCCCCGTACAGAGCGGCTTCGCGCATTTTATCGGCCATTACCAAACTGGTCAGGAAAATCCAGAGTTTGATATCGGCGCGGGCACAATAGGCAGCATAAGCCGCCGCTGCGTTTCCCGTCGAAGCCAGAACACACTCTTTGATACCGGCTTCACCCATGGCAGTCACCGCCACCGCCGCTTGTCTATCTTTAAAGGAAATAGTCGGCGATTGGCGTTCATCTTTAATAAAAATAGCCGGATGATTTAACCGTTTTTGTAGCTTGGCCGCCCTAAGTAAAGGAGATTGGCCTTCACCCATGGTGACTATTTGTTCCGGGTCAACAACAGGCAAAAGCTCGATAAAACGCCATAATGAGTTGACCCGACCACGTAAGCCGTTCCGCCAAATTTCGGCTACCGCTGCATAATCATATTGGGCATCAAGCCAGACGCCATTACAAGCTGGACAATGGTCCAAACCCGGATAAAATTCCATCTCATGGCCACATTCTAAGCATTTCACGCCGGTGAGATAAGATTTCAACATTGTAGATAATTTTCCTTAGCTGAATTTGTCTTGCATTAGGTTCAATACCTTTCAAATAACGTAGTTTAGCCCCTTGTGGGCGGGCACAAGGCCCTATGCTACGAGTTTATTTAAAAGGTATTGGCATTAGGTTACTTCATTTTACAGAAAATTAGGCAACCTGTCTGCTATTCCAGGCGACAACATTTTAGGCCAGAGGTATGCTGAAGTAAAACTCAGAGCCCGCCCCTTCTTCACTTCTAACATTTAGTGTACCCCCATGCATTTCCACCAATTGTTTACAGATAGCCAAGCCCAAACCTGTACCGCCATATTTACGGGTAGTACCGCTATCTGCCTGGCGGAACCGTTCAAAGATGGTCCCCAACTTATCGGCCGGAATACCAATCCCCGTATCTTTTACAGAGATGATCATGGTATCGAGTTTATTAATGTCAAGGTTAGCTTTTATGGTTATGGCACCTTCGTGGGTAAATTTAGCCGCGTTGCTGACTAAATTTAGCAAAATTTGGTTAAGGCGCAATTTATCAGCATAGACTGGAGGCAACATGTCGGACACATCGGTAATAATCTCAACAGGCTTATCTTTAACCAGTGAGTGAGAGGAAGCCAAAACAGCCTTAGCAACTTCCCTAATGTCCACGGCCTCACGGACCAATTCCATCTTGCCGGCTTCGATTTTGGACAGGTCTAGAATATCATTAATGAGCGCCAACAGATGTTTACCGCTATTATGGATAAGCTGGATATCATTCAGGGCCAAATCATTCAAATCGCCGTCAATGCCTTGCAGAAGTACATCGGCAAAACCGATGATCGAGTTAAGCGGGGTGCGCAGTTCGTGGCTCATACTGGTGAGGAATTCGGATTTCAACCGGTCAATATCTTTTAGCTGGAAAATCGTTTTTTCTTGTTCTTTGGATAAGCGGGCATTTTCCAAAGCCAGGGCCACTTGATTGGCCACAGCTTCAATTGCGGCCACTTCTTCTTCGGCCCAGTTCAGGGTTTCCTCTCGTTTGACCCCTAAAACGCCGATGACTTCACCGCGCAGCAGCAGGGGCACAGCCAGCTCCGCTTTAGCGGGATCGCCATTGCCTGGGTGAGTTTGTTTGACCAATTGCTTTTGAAGTGCGGCCTGCTTCATGGGCGGCAGCCAGGCATCTGAAGCCGGACCGACTTTCTTTCGAGTCCCAGATGTAAAACGATAACCAGAGGCTGTAATTTCTTCATCAAGTTGTCGCCAACCTTCGCGAGTCAGCCGCCGGTTGAGGCGTTCAATTTCTTGCAGAGCTGTCTGCGTTTCAGCCAGCAAACGTGCATTGCTAACGGCTACGGCTGTCTGGTTAGCAATAGATTGCAGCAACGATACGTCTTCTTCAGTAAAGCGATTGATTTGCTCGCTCTGGACATCCAACACCCCTAGTACTTGCTCACCTTTGCGGAGTGGTACGGCCAACTCTGAATTTGTCTGAGGCAACAGAGGATTGCGTACAAAATTTAAAACCTCATCAACATTATTACTGAGAAAATGCTCATTGGTACTGGCTACCGTACCTACAATCCCTTGTCCGGCCAGCAAACGATGCCCTTTTTCCTTAAGGTGTCGTCCAACTTCACCATAACCAGCGGCCATAATCAAATCTTCGCTATTTTCTTCTAATAGATAAATATGGGTATGATAAAGCTCAAATTCCTCTTGTACCCGATTCACCACATAGTTCATTAATTCGTCAAGGTCTAGAATGGTGGTTAATTGGCGGCTGATTTCGGCGCCGGTTTCCAAGGCTCTGGTACGTTCCTGTACTCGATCCTCCAAGCTATCAATTAATCCGCGCAACTGGGCTGTCATCGCATTAAAAGCCCCGGCCAGTTTACCAAGTTCATCTTGACTGGTTACTTTTACCTGTTGTGTTAAGTCGCCCTTAATAATGGCCTGCGCCGTGCCAGACAAAGCCTCGATAGGCCGGACGATTTGGCGGACTACCAAAAAGCCCAAACCAGCAGCTATGGCCAGTGCAATTAGAATAGTGTACACGATGGTGTACATCGTATTATAGGCAGAGTCTAAGGCCTCTGCTGCAGACCGCTCGGCCACAACGCTCATGATTTGCTGGTCTAATTGATGGACGGGGGCATCTCCCAGAACAACATCTGTTCCGGTCAATCCAATCTGGTTATTTACCTGGGCGCTTAGATCAAAGTGTTTGTCCCGCAGTATCACCGAAGAATCCTGATGAGCCACCACTTGGCCTGCTAAGTCAACCACATAGATGGTTTGATTGCCGCTGACCTGTATCGTTGAAATCAGATCGCCTACCGTTTTGAAACGGATTTGGGCCACAAGAACGCCGCTTAACTGCACACTGCGCGGCTCAAATAAAGGAATAGCCATAGCCATAAGTGGTTCGCCAGATGTTTGGTCAAACTCTATCGGACCAAAGTACGTTTCACGGCTGGCTTTTGGTTGCTCAAATTCGGCTGTTCCGGCGCGGCTGCCTAGCTCACTGATGGGGATAATCTCTGTCCGTGAAACACGTAATTGCTCTCGTCCCTGGTCGTCAAGCAGGGTAAACTCTTCATATGCCTGCCGATAAGGCCCGGAGTTGAAAGCCTCTAACAGCAAGCTGAGTTGCTGGGCCCGATCCGGCTGTTCCAAATCGCGTATTTCACCGCTCAACGAGCGTAAATCGTTCGCCACTTCCTGGAGGAAAGACTCTAGCTCTGCCGCCACCCGCTGGGCTACTTGTTGTTGTAGGTCAAGCGCCTGCTCGCGTTCAGAAGCAAAGCTCCGTTGGGCCAGGATTGCACCTACCAGTAATAATGGCCCAATTGCCAAACCAATGAATATTACCGTTAATCGAATTCTAAGGCTGTTCCACATATGGCCTCTTTCCCTTCCAGCAACCGTTACAAGCTATCCGTATCAGCGAGAACCAACTCTGTTCTGGTTGAAATCGTCAATTTACCATTTTGCCTTGGGCGGTTGAAGCGAATCTTTTTCGGCCCGATCGCGCGGGCCCACAATAACAAAGTTGTCGCCCTGCCACTGCAGCAGCATGTAGTTCCCCTGCGGTTTACCCACCTCATCAAAGCTGAGGGGTCCGACAATGGTCTTATAAGTCCCTCGGTGCAACTCTTCAATCAGAGCCGTGTTGTCAATGGACTGGATCTTCTCAACCGCCTGCTGGAGGACCTGACCCGCTGTGAAGGCATTAGCGGCGTCTTCAGGAATGTCTCCCAACGACCCCCCAAACTTCTCTACATATTTGGTCACAAAATCTCTATTCTGAAAATCGTTTGTTTCCGGAAACCAGGATACAGCCGAAAAGATACCCTCGGTTGCTGAACCCAGGGCGCTTTTAAACGGTCCCGGCAGGGATGGCCCACTGGTGAAAAAGGCAAAGCGGGGTTGGTAGCCGGCCGCCTGATAGGCTTTAATCTGGCCAAGGCTATCTTCCAACTGGGTGCCGCCCACAATCAAATCAGGATCAAGTTTGGCCACCTGGCCGGCAATGTCGGAAAAATCCTGGGTTTCGGGCG
>CAZRYD010000311.1:0-7858 GCA_964604225.1 uncultured Caldilineaceae bacterium | reverse complement strand
TGGCGGCGAGTTCTTCAAGAAGGTGGATAAGTTGGGGTGACTGTGGTTGAATCATATTGCTCCTCTGGTTCTTTGGCTTTAAGTTTTTTCATAGTCAGGTCAGCGTCTCATAGATTTTTAGGTAGGTGTCGTAGCGCGTGACCGACAGAGTTCCCTGGGCTACAGCCGCTTTGACCGCGCAATCCGGCTCGTGGCGATGTGTGCAATCGGCAAAGCGACAGCCCGTGGCGGCCACGGTCAGGTCGGGGTAGAATTGGACGAGATCGGGTTTGGCCAGGCCACTCAGGCCAAACTCGCGGATGCCGGGCGTGTCCACCACATAGCCGCCATCGGCCAAGGGTAACATAGTCACTTGGGTAGTGGTATGCCGGCCCTCACCGCTGGCTTCGTTGACCGCGCCGGTGCGGAGCTGCAAGCCCGGCTGCACTGCCGCCAGCAGCGATGATTTGCCCACCCCCGATAAGCCAGCCAGGGCCGTAGTGCGCCCACGCAAGGTCTTGCGCAGCGAATCGATACCAACGCCGGACAGGGCGCTGGCAAAAATGACCTGATAGCCCAGCGCCTGGTAGGGCTGGAGCGCGGTCTGGCAGGCGCTGAGGTCCTCGGCCAGGTCAATCTTGTTGACGCAGATAATGGGGCTCAATTTGTGGCGATTCGCCGCAATCAGGTAGCGATCAACCAATTCCGGCCAGAGGGCGGGATTGCGCCAGGAGGCGACGATCAGCAGTTGCTCGGCATTGGCCACGATGACCTGCTGTAGGTGGCTGTAGAAGACGTCGGGTCTGGCCAAAATAGTCCGGCGAGGCAGAACTTGTTCCACTACCCCTCGCCCGGAGCCGTCGTCAATGATGATGACGTCGTCGCCAACGGCGACTACGTTGGTGAAGCCGGTGTCCTCGGCGCTGAGGGAGCCGCGCAAGCCACACATGAGTGTGCGTTCGCCCAAATCGACCCGGCACAAGCCGCTGCTTACCTCGACGACGAGGCCGTGCTGGCCGGGTCTCTCGGCCCCAGGCGGGTTCTCGCTGAAGTCGGATTCCTCTGTAGCCAGATCAGTCAGAGCGGTCGCCATAAGGGTGCGGCGGCGCTCGCGCTCGCCGCGCGGCATGACTCGCTCATAGGATTCAAAATCAAAATCATCAGAACCGGCCAGATCGCCGGACAGCCAGTCTTTGCGGCGAGCCGGTTTGGGCTGGTGATTGCGTTTGAGTTGTTTTTTTACTTTTTGCAATTGGCGGCGTTGCGGTTCTTTTTCAAAACTCATTTTGATCGAGCGCTGCCAATGTTTGTCATGGGATTTATCAGCCATGGGTAAGTTCTCCAGTAGAAATAAAGTTGATAGAAAATTTAGGCAGAATTTGGTTTTTCATTGATAGACCTTCAGTTTGCTTAAAAAATTGAGCACGATGTGACTAAATTTCTCTCGCGGGTATCACCGGTAATGAATAGAGCGATGATGTTGTCGTCATGCTAATTTTCTCTTTCATTGGTTATCCGGGTAAATAAAAAGGCCACAGGTTTCTGTCCCATGGCCCATAAAAACAAAACGGCCAGGGGGGAAGGTTTAGACCCCGTGGCCGTCAGAAGAAGCTATTTTGTTGGCAACTATCAAACTGAGGCTATAAAACCCCATTGATAGCCGCTAGGTGAAAAATAAAACGGCCACAAGGCAAAGGTACACCTGTGGCCGTTGAAAGTTTAGCGAAAATAAACTACATGCCGGCGACAGGCGCACAGATACGACGCAAAGCAACTTGAGCGGTATTTGCATGTAACATATTTGTGCGCCTCCTTGGTTGAGAGATTTCTAAAATCACATTAGTTGGAGTTTACTATAGGTTGGAAAAAAAGTCAACCCCAAATTTTAAGGAAAAACACCAAATTTTTTGGGTATCGGATTTTATAGAAGTCTGATAAAGTATAACCAGGAGGGGAAATTCAGAGCAGTTTTTTAGGCGATGTTTCCAGCAGTCTCGTCTCACGATCATCAAATAGACCTTAAAGTAATCCTCACTAATAGAAAAGGTAGAGGATTAAGAAAGTGACAGTCATGAACAAACAATTAAAAGTATTGGTTATTGACGACAGCCAACAGTCGCGCGAATTTACCGTAGAATATTTACTAAAGCCCAACAATTTTGCGGTGGACATAGCCGTAGACGGTCTAAGCGGTTTGAGTAAGGCTTTAAAGACTTCTCCGGATCTCATTCTGCTTGACTACGAGCTGCCGAAACTAAACGGGGTTCAGGTGTTACGCCGCTTACGGGGATGTGGTATAAAAACGCCGGTAATCCTGATGACCTCTCACGGTTCTGAACAGTTAGCGGTGGAGGTTTTTCTACTGGGGGTTCAGAATTATCTGATTAAGCCCTTTACGATGGAAGAGGCAATGCGGGCTATCGAAGATGCCTTAAAGGTAACCCGGCTGGAACGAGAAAAACAAGAGCTGCTGGAACGGGTCGTACAAGGTCACCGGGAATTAAAACATCAACTCAACATTCGAGACGTGCTGTATCAGATTGGCAAGTCAATCACCCTGATCCATCCCTCAAAAACGTTGGAACGGATTGTGGATGCCGCTCTTTTTTTAACCAACGCTGAAGAGGGCAGATTATTCTTGATCAATCCGCGCACCGGACATCTCCATAAACCCATTGAGCGAAAAAAGACTGGGGCCGAGCCATCTGAAAAGACCACGCGGCAAATTTCAGTGGCGCTAGAAATTGGTGAGCAAAAGGTGGGCACGCTGAGCGTTAAGATAGCCGCAAATGGTTTGCGGAATAGTGATCTGGCCGAGTATGAGCAGATGTTGGGTCTCTTAGCCGGCTATGCCAGCATCGCGCTGCAAAATTTGGGATATATCAACCAAATTCAAGCCCAAAAGGAACAAGAAAAGCAAATAATACGGGGGGTATTTGAACGATATGTCGATGCTCATGTGGTAGAGGAATTATTAAAACAACCAGCAAGTATCACGTTGGGGGGAAAACGTCAGCCGGTGACAGTGTTGTTTGCCGACTTGCGAGGCTTTAGCACCTTTGCTAACAAAACCTCACCGGAGAAAACGGTTGATATGATTAACATGTACGTGGAGGCAGCCGTGGAAGCCATTTTACAGGAGCAGGGAACACTTGATAAATTTATTGGCGATGCGGTGATGGCCTTCTTCAATGCACCTTTACCCCAACCAGACCACGTTCTCCAAGGGGTACGGGCTGCCCTGTTGGTAAAGCAAGCGGTTTTGGCTACGCAAAACCAACTATCGCCGGAGTATCGACTAAACTTTGGGATTGGCGTTTGTGTGGGCGAGGCGGTGGTGGGCAATATCGGTACCTCCAAGCTAATGAATTATACAGTGATCGGTGACAGTGTGAATAAAGCCAAGCGTTTACAGGAACAGGCCAAAGGTGGACAGATTTTAATCAGCCAGGAAACCTTTGAGGTGATTCAGCCCTACGTCGAGGTTCGACCGGTCGGACGGCTTCACCTTAAAGGACAGACTGCCGAGGAACCGATCTATGAAGTTGTTGGGCTAAAAAGTGACACGAAAGAAGAATTAACGGCAGCCTATTTATTCCCTTCATTCGCCGCAACGCTTTCCTGAAACTTATTTCCGTTCGATCTATTTTTAATGAAAAAGCTCCGGCTGACCCTTGCCGGAGCTTTTTTGCTGGGGTAACTTCAAGAGATCACTTATTTTTTTTCAGCACAGGTAAACCGTTGGGTGTTTCGGCCACAGCGTAGCCAGTAGGCACCGCATCCAGAGTACCCTCTTTCTGCTCTTTAGCAAAGAAATAGATGGTGCCCTGTTGCCCATTTTTCAGGGTGGTTATGCGGCTGTGTAAATAATAAGTAGTACCACGTGAATTTTTGTAAGCAAAAGCCATAGTTGTCTCCTTCTTTCTTTCTACATATTTTGATTAAGCCGGCCAAGCAGCTTAACCTGCCTTTTTTTGATCAACTTTTAATTGATCTGTGGCTCTAGAATGCGATTAGGTAAACTCTAGACCGATTAGAACCACGCTTAATTCTACCACGAAATTAACATAATGTCCATTGAACTGTTTTTATTTAGCCAGGTTGAGGTCAAACTGAATTAGTTAACTCCGCGGTCACTTGACTCATGCCCGGTTCATAATCTACCGACTGATGCCGGAAATAGGTGTTATAAAGCTCCGCGTAGTGACCACCTTGGGCCATGAGCCTATCGTGGTTCCCCTCCTCGATGATCTGACCCTGGCGCAAAACAATGATACGGTCGGCGGTTTTGATGGTGGAGAGGCGATGGGCAATGACGATGGCGGTGCGCTCTTGCAAAATCAAGTCAAGGCCTTCCTGGATTTGAGCTTCGGCCAGGGGGTCAATGCTGGCGGTGGCTTCGTCCAGAATAATGATGGAAGGGTTTTGCAGCAGGACTCGGGCCAGGGCAATCAATTGCCGCTGCCCCATGGAAAGACCCCGCCCGCCTTCACCTATCGGCGTATCGAGGCCGTTGGGCAGCGCTTCCAGCCAATCTCCCCCGCCGATTTGCTCGGCTACGGTGTGGACTGCTGCGTCTGAGGCGTCGGGCCGGGCATAGCGAATGTTATCGGCTACGCTGCCGGAAAAAAGAAAGGGCGTTTGAGGTACAATGCCCAGGTGGTGGTGGTAGTCGGTCAGATCAAAGGTGCGAATGTCCCGGTCATCAATGAGCAGTTGGCCCCCCTGAAATTCATAAAAGCGAGCCACAAGCTTGCCCAGGCTTGACTTGCCCGCCCCGGTGTGTCCAACCAGGGCAATGGTTTCTCCGGCGGGGATGGTCAAATTAAAGCCAGCCAGGACCGTTTCTTGATCGGTATACCGAAAATCCAGATTTTTAAACTCGACTCGCCCGGCGAGGTGGGGCACCGGCTGCGAGTCAATTTGCACCACCCGGGGATCGGCGTCAATCAGGGCAAAAACGCGCTCACTGGCCGACAAGCCGAGTTGAAACTGGCTCCAGAATGAGGCAATGCTGGTCAGGGGAAACCAGAAAATATTGATCGCTTCAACAAAGAGAAACCATGCGCCAGCCGAAACCACCCCAGCCAGCACACTCGTACCGCCAAAGTAGACCACCAGCGTCGTGCCCAGCCCGGCCACAGTGATCAAAATGGGAAAGATACTGCTAAAAACAAAACCCTGACGCAGATTGACCTGGTAGGATTGTTGGTTTACCCGGCTAAATTCCCCATAAACTGTCTCTTCTTGGCGAAAATTCTTGGCGATAGAAATGCCGCTAATCGACTCCTGGACGTTTGCGTTGACCTGGCCCAGCGCCCGCCGCGCCCGTTGGGTGGTCAGCCGGGCCAGCCGGCGAAAGCCCAGCGCAATGACGACAATGAGCGGGGCAATGGTGAGCGTCAGCAGCGTCAGGCGCACGTTAAGGTAAAATAAAACGCCGACAAGCAGCAGCACCAGCAAAATTTGGCTCAACAGGTTGAGGGTTAGGGTAACGACCATGGCGAAATCTTGGGTATCTGAGGTGACGCGGCTGACAATTTTGCCTGAGGAATACTCATCGTAGAAAGACATATCGCGGGCCACCACCGCTGCAAAAGCATCCTCCCGCAGCTTCAAAACGACATCGCCGACAGTTTGGGCGGTGTACCACTGGCGAAAGAAATTAAACACCCACGACAGCACGCCTGAGACCAGAATAGCCGCTACCACCCAGCCGGTTGTAGCCAGGGTGACGGCTTGCGAGAGGCGGTCAATGCCTCGGGCGATCAAGATAGGCAGCACCGTGTCCATGATGGCATTCAAACCAATCATCCCGGCCACAAAGAGCATGTTCGGCAGTTTGGGCCGAAAGTAGCCCAGAATTCGCCCTAAGAGTTGGCGGTCGGAATAGGCGCGATCGTACGCCTCGGCATCCAGGCCGTCCATGAGAAAACCCATGAGGTTCCTCCAAAAAGGTAGACAGTAGTTAGTAGACGGTAGACAGGGGGGCCATTTGCCGCCTACCGTCTACTCGGATAAATATCCGCCGATACAACTCGCAACGGGCCAGCAATTCAGTGTGAGTGCCCTGGTCAACCAATTCGCCTCGCCTTAGGACCAGGATTTTGTCAGCCCAGCGAATTTGTGACAGGCGATGGGTGATGAGTAAAGTGGTGCGGCCTTGCAGCACCCGGCGGATGGCTTTTTGAATCTCGTCTTCGGTGGCGCTGTCAATGGCGCTGGTCGAGTCGTCCAATATAAGGATGCGTGGGTCGGTGAGCAAGGCGCGAGCAATGGCCAGGCGCTGGCGCTGCCCGCCGGAAAGAGTGACCCCCCGTTCGCCAATGACGGTCTCATAACCATCTTTAAAGTGACTGATAAATTGATGGGCCTGGGCTTCGCGGGCGGCTTGCTCGATGGCGACGCGGTCGGTCTGTTGGCCCAGGCCAAAGCCAATATTTTCGGCGATGGTGCGCGAAAAGAGAAAAATGTCCTGCTCGATAATGGAAATCTGGGAGCGCAGCGAGGCCAGGTTCCACTCGCGTACGTCCACGCCATCAATTAGGACTCGACCTTCATCTACATCGTAGGTCCGGTTGAGCAGTTGGGTCAGAGTGCTTTTGCCGGAGCCGGTCTGGCCGACAATAGCAATAGTCTGGCCCGGTGCAGCCCGGAAGGAAATATTTTTTATGGTATGGTTGGTTCCGTGCCCAAAACTGACGTTTTCAAAGACAATCTCGCCCCGCATCTGGCCTTGATAACCAGCCTCATTCTCGTCCAGTTCGGTTTCTTCCCTTAGCAGCGATAAAATACGCTCGGCTCCGGCCACGCCTAATTGTACCAGGGAGAAGGTAAAGATGGAGATGAGGGCCGGGAAGCGCAGCAGTCCCATCAAGGCCATAAAAGCAACCAGGTCGCCGACGGAGAGCTCTCCCCAAGAAAAGAGCAGCAGCCCGTGTAAAAAGGCTCCGGCCAGAGCTAACCCAAACAGCAAAGGTGGCAGGTATCGAGCCTGGACCTGGCCCTCCTGCACAAAGAAATCGCGGTAGCGGCTGGCATTTTCAAGGAACCGGCGCATTTCCTGCTTTTCCTGGGCCGCTGCCTTGACCACTTCAATACCCGATACGGTTTCGGCCAGGCCGGCGTTCAGCAGGCCGAACTGCTCGCGCATTTTGGCGGCCACTGGGTTGAGCTGGCGGGTATAGCGGCGCAAAGCCCAAAAGAAGATCAGGGTGAAGCTGAGGGGACTGAGCAGCAGGTCGACTCGGATGAAGCCTATCATGATGATGGGAATAAATAAGCCCGAAAACGAGTCTAGAATGAGGAAAATGCCGGGATTCATCATCATATTGAGCTGGCGTACGTCATTGGCGGCGCGGGCCATGATGTCGCCAACCCGCTGGCGGTTGTGAAAAGTCTGGCTTTTGCCCAGCAAGCTCAGGTATAACTCGTCGCGGGTATCCCGTTCCAGCCGTTGGGCTAACACTTCCACGGAGAGGTTGGCCGCTAGATAAATGGCCCCTTGGACCAGTACGACACCCAGAATGGCCAGAGTGATAGTGAGCAGCCACCCTGGGTCGGGAGCGACCTGCAGGACTTCGTCAAAGGCCAGGCCGGTTAGGCGGGGGGTGATAGCGAAGAGACCATTGCTGACTAGAATGGCCAAAACAAAGCCAGAAAGAACCAGCGGATAGCGGGTCAAATGAGCTAGAATCCAGTGAACCGGCCCGGCCTGATTGTATTGATATTCGTTGGCAATGGTGAACTCTCGTTTAGCCACGGGTGGGTTCTCCGTATCTGACCCACGTGGAAGTTCAACCTGGATTGGCGCGGATTGGCAGAGTTTGTTCGGTATTATATGTTAGATGGCGCAAGAGGAGAATGATAGCACGGATGT
>CAZRYD010000310.1:1909-7862 GCA_964604225.1 uncultured Caldilineaceae bacterium | reverse complement strand
GGGTTTTGGTTTAGGCATGGAACTGTTCGGCTTCTTCTGGATGCTTCTTTTCTGGGGGGGATTAATTGCCCTGGCCGTTTGGCTCATCAAGTTGCTGTTCCCTACGGTAGAAAAGTCGGAAGGTAGCGAAAAAGCGGCGTTATCGGCCCAAAAAATTCTCCAAACGCGGTATACCCAGGGTGAGTTAACGACCGAGCAATATCAAGAAATGCTGCAAACGATCCGGCAGTAAGAGGCGTCAGTCCAGCCTGAGTATCTGCCCCAGTCTTGCACCGGAAGGTTATAAGTTACCACACGAGGTAACCTTGCATCCAACGATCAGGTTACCTCGTGTGGTTTTCTGACTAAAAATTTGTGCTACACCACAAAAAGGTGACCTCTTTGAAACTCAAAATCATAATGGTCAATGAACTTATTACCTCAATTTGTCAGAGATACTGATTATAACTTACAATGTGTAAGATTACAAAAACACGACGTCTGGTATCTAGCAAAAAACAAGGAGATATGAGGATGCTCACCAAACATCGAATCTTATTTGCGTTTCTCATCTTAACCCTGTTACTGATCGCCACTTGCGGTACGGCTAACACCCCTGTCGCGCCCCAATCTGTAGCAGGCGATATTTTTAGCCTCCCTAAAAACGTGGATGGCTATATTGACATCTCGGTCGAGCAGCTAAAATCGGGTCTGGCTAACAAAAACTTTAAGCTAATCAATGTCCATATTCCCTATGAGGGTGAACTGCCCCAGACCGACGCCTTTATCCCTTACAACGAGATTGAAGCCAACCTCAGCCACTTCCCCGCCGCCAAGGATGCCCGGATTGTGCTTTATTGCCGCAGCGGCCGGATGAGCACCGAAGCGGCGCCAATTCTGGCCCAATTAGGTTACACCCACGTGGTGGAGGTGGACGGCGGTATGCAAGCCTGGCAAGCTGCCGGGAATAAATTACTCAGCAAATAAGCGTATTGCTACTGGCAGTACTCCTGTAAGTCACGCCGACCTTCTACAAATACAAAAAAGTAGGGTCGATTCCCCTTAACCCCGCCATTTAGCCCATTCAGCCCCAGTCAGATAGCGCTGTTGTTCATATTATGCTTGTGGTAAGCTCATGAGTGATTGAAGTGGAGCTGCCATGACTTATCTGGCTTTTCGCAACCTGTGGCAACAAAAATTCCGGCTGGCCCTCAGCATCGGCGGGGTGGCTTTGGCCACGATGCTGATCGTCTTTCTCAACGGCTTCCAGTCCGGCATCTTCCGGCAGGTTACGGCTTACCTCGATCACACTTCGACTGACGTCGTCGTGGCCCAGGAGGACGTCGCCACTATGCTCGGCGCGACCTCGCTGCTGCCGGTCAGCGCGGCCGACTTAGCTCGCGGGGTACCGGGCATTGAGCAGGTCATCCCCATCGTCTCCCGCTTCATCATTTTAGATATCCACAAGAAGAAAGTCGTGGCCTATCTGGTTGGGTACGAGCCTAAAGTAGGTGGTGGGCCGTGGACGCTCAAGGCTGGTCGTATCCCCAAAAATGATCGTGAGGTCATCGTGGATTGGGTCATGGCCGAGGCTCACCACTTTGGCTTGGGGGATACGATTGAGATTCTGGACGAAGATTTTACGATTGTGGGTCTAAGTGAGGGGACGAACTCCTGGATGGCTAGTTTTATCTTTATTGAAAAACGGGCGGCGGAACGATTGCTGCTGACACCTGAAGCCGCCAGCTTTCTTTTCCTCACCTTTGAGCCAGGGGCCGACGCGGCCACGGTTGAAGCTCGCCTGCGCCGCCGTCTGCGCGAGGTAGAAATCTTGCCGGTCACCGTAGTCAAGCAAAATGACGTGGCGTTGTTGGTCAAGGTGTTCGCCACGCCGCTGCGGTTGATGGTAACCATTGCTTTTGCCGTCGGTACAGCCATTTTGGGGATGATTATCTATACCGCCACCATCGAGCGAATGCGCGAGTATGGCGTCCTCAAGGCAGTCGGCGCGAAGAATTGGCACCTTTACTGGCTGGTCACGCAGCAAGGGCTGATTACTGCCCTGCTGGGAGTCATCTTGGGCATCGGTCTAGCCTGGCTGACCGCGCAAGGGGTCATGCGAGCTTTCCCCAAATTCCTGGTTATCCTCGAACCCGGCTCCATGCTGACGGCGGTCAGCGCCGGGTTGTTGATGGGACTGCTGGCGGCGCTGCTGCCGGCCCGGTACGTGGGTCAATTAGATCCTGCCCAGATTTTCAGGAAGTGAGGGCTGGTTGAATGTTCTACCTGGCCTGGCGCAATCTGGTCCAAAGTCGAACGCAGTTTAGTTTGGGCATAGGGGGGGTGGCCTTGGCGCTGCTGCTGATGCTGGCTCTGGATGCGCTGCTAACCGGCGCCGGAGAGAATTTGGTCGCCTACATCACCCAATCTGGGGCTGATATTTTCGTGGCCCAGGAAGGGGTCAAAAACATGCACATGGCCACCTCGGCCATCACCCGGCGCGATGTTAGCCTGGCCTCGCACGCCGCCGGGGTCACCAGCGCCAGTTCCATCCTGTACACAGGCGGGACAGTCAAAGCCGGCGGAGCCGAGGTGCTCTCTTATATCATCGGCTTTGATCCGGCTGAACCGCTGGGTGGACCCAACCAAGTCATCGCCGGAACGACCGACTTACGAGAGGATGAGGCCATCATTGATGGAGTTGTGGCCCGCAGCCAGGGGTTGGGCTTGGGTGATGAAATCGAGATTTTAGGCGAAACCTTTACCATTGCCGGCTTGACCGAAGGGCTGACCAATATCGTCAACAGCATCACCTTCATTCGCCTCCAGGATTTTCAGAAATTGAGGCGGAGTGAGGCGATCAGTTATGCCCTACTCAAAGTAAAATCGGGCTACGATCCCGAAACGGTCGCAGCGACCATCACCGCCCGTAATGGCGATGATGTGAATGCGTTAACCCGCCCCGATTTCGCCCGCGAGGAGCGGCAAATCATCCAGGATATGAGCGTGGAAGTGATTAATATTATGAACCTGGCTGGCCTGCTGATTGGCCTGGCGGTAACGGCGCTGACGCTCTACACCAGCACCCTCCACAAGCGGCAGGAGTACGGCGTGTTGAAGGCCATCGGGGCTAAAAACTGGCAGCTTTATACGGTCGTGATTGCCCAGGCTGTGTTGAGTTTGACCCTAGGCACTGGCCTGGCGATGGGCCTGGTCCGGCTGCTGGGGCTGGCGCTACCGCTTGTGATACCATACGTAGCCCTGGTGCTGACTGGCCAGGCTGTGATCCGTGTCGGGCTGGCGGCCCTGCTGATTGGGGTTATCTCCGCCCTGGCCCCCGCCTGGCACATGGCCCGCCTTGACCCGGCACAGGTTTTCCGAGGTTAAAGGAGGCACGATGGAGCCAATTCTGGTCGTTGAGAACGTGACCCGCCGCTTTGGCAGCGGGATGACTGAAGTCGTCGCCGTGAAAGATATTTCCTTCACCGTCGCCCCCGGCGAAATCGTATTGATTATGGGGCCTTCGGGCAGCGGCAAAACCACCATGCTCTCGATGGTGGGTGGCCTGTTGAAACCTTCAGCCGGGCGCATCCAGATTGGGCCCGCTGAGATCAGCGCCATGGACGAGCGGCGGCTGCCGGAGGTGCGGCTGCGGCGGATCGGGTTCATTTTTCAAGGCTTCAACCTGTTGTCGGCCCTGTCATGTTTGGACAACACGGCTATTGTGGTCCAATTAGCCGGGCGCTCACGCCCACAGGCTCAGCAGCAGGCCAGGCAATTGCTGGAGCAACTGGGGTTGGGCCATCGGTTGAATTTTCTGCCCGAAAAGCTATCGGGTGGAGAAAAGCAGCGGGTGGCCATTGCCCGCGCCCTGGTCAACCAACCCGATTTGATCCTGGCTGACGAGCCGACGGCCAACCTGGATAGCCAGCACGGTCACGAGACGATGCGCCTGCTGCGTCGCATTGCCAAAGAGGAAAATCGGAGTGTGGTCATCGTCAGCCACGACCAACGTATCAAAGAGATTGCCGACCGGGTGCTGTGGTTGGAAGATGGGCAATTCAAGAACATCGTTGAAATGGCCATTGATCCGGTCTGTGGCATGTCGGTAGATAGGGCGAGCGCCCCGGCGTATGAGGGGCGCATCTTTTACTTTTGCGCTCTGGGGTGCCGGGATGAGTTTTTGACTGCACCGGAGAAATTTTTGCCCAAATAGGAGAGTGTACCTGCCAGTCGTCATCCCGCCTCAGTGGACAATTGTTTCCCGACTATACTGAAATCAGAAAGAAAACAGAACTTTTTCGTAATCAGGGTCAAGCTCAAATTTAGGCCATAAACGGGTGATGATGGCTTCAGGATCAAGGTTAATGCGGTCAATAAAATCAAAACAAGCCCGTTCCAGTTGATAGAGGTATTTGTAGCAATGATGTTGCGTCAACTCTTCTCGCATCCATTTCCACAAGCCTTCAATCGGGTTTAAGTCGGGACTGTAGCTGGGTAGTTGGATGAGAATGAAGCCCAACTCTTTGGCGGCGTCACGAACAATATCGGCTCGACTGTGCCAGGCCGCCCCATCCCAAATGATGACAGTTTGTTGGCCGGGATCAGAAGGCCACTTTAACGCCAAATACTGCAAAAAAGCGACTGTACTTTCACTATCACAACTTTGCTGATGCCAGATCAGACATTGACCGTGGCTAAAGTCATAAGCACCATACCAGTTGAGCCGATTTTTGAGGGGTGGACAGTGACTGACCACCCAATCGGCTTCACCCACGGCTGACCAGCGGTAACCTAAAGCCAGGTCTTGATGAAGATGAACTTCATCCACATAAATCAGGCGCACCTGACCCTGACAAACTTGCTCAAACCAGGCCTGAAAATCGGCC
Source organism: uncultured Caldilineaceae bacterium (assembly GCA_964604225.1). Taxonomy (GTDB): domain Bacteria; phylum Chloroflexota; class Anaerolineae; order 4572-78; family J111; genus DSQQ01. The sequence continues at coordinate 2,994 of CAZRYD010000310.1, read as the reverse complement.
ACAAACTCAGCTCGTTGGTTAGGATTGGCTTTACCTAAGGCTTTTTTGCACTTTTTCCAACTCAATCAGGCTTGTTTTAGTAACGTTCTCAAGGTGGTGCGGCTCACGCGTTGGTCCAATTTCTCTTCAACCCAACGCCGTAACTTTTTCAGGGTCCAGCCATACCCCGGCAACTGATGCTCAGAAGGCTTGGTCTGCTTTACCGTTGCAATGACCTTTTTTTTCGTCTTCTTTCAGTTTGGGTTGCCGGCCACCCGTATGCTGATAATGAAGACTGTCCGAACCATTTTCATTGTAGTCATGCACTCATCCCAGGACCGTTTGTTTTTGCCGCTTGATCTGTTTGGCCCATTGACTGGGCGACTTTTGACCGGTACCGATCATATACAAGGCTTGAAATCGTTCTCGACTACGCGGATGTTCGGCTTCGATGGATAAGCGTCGAATATCTTCAGCACTTTGGTGCCATTTTTCAAAGTCTGGGCGGACCATTGCTCACTCCTTGTTGCGATTTGTGGCTCTATTTTACCTGCCCAGACTTTTCTTGAAAGTTATGTTCTCATTCTGTTTTTAGTATAGTCCGGCGATTTGTGATTATTGCAGCGTTTCGTCCCATCTTGTCCTTATCAGTTACCTGCCGGTGTCGTCCTGGGGAAAGGTTGCTGTTGCGTCACCTGCCATTGAAACAGGCGGCTCTGCTCCGACCACAGGCTTTTGAAATAGGCGATGACTGCTCGAATTTCAGCGTCGCTCAACTTGTCGCCAAAAGCAGGCATGGTCCGCGGGCTATCGGGCGGCTTGAGCGGGTCGCGGAAGCCATCACGGATGAGATCATAGAGCAGCCCGTCGGCATGGTGCCAGGTGTGACCGGTGTCATCGTGCGGCGGTGCGGGCCGGTTGCCGCTGGCATCGGGCTGTTTCCAATTGGGTTGACCTTCCCCCTTGGAGCCGTGGCAGGCGGCGCAGTGTTGGATATAAACCTGTTGTCCCAGGGCGACCTCGGTCGGGTCTAAGGTAGGCAAGGGCGGCAGGGTGAGGGCCACCTTATTTTGAGCCAGGGTGAGGTTACATCCTATCAGCGCCAG
>CAZRYD010000310.1:0-1809 GCA_964604225.1 uncultured Caldilineaceae bacterium | reverse complement strand
GGGTGAGGGCCACCTTATTTTGAGCCAGGGTGAGGTTACATCCTATCAGCGCCAGCCCGGCGACGATGAAGACCAAAATCAGCCAGGGCCAACGTCGAGCTATTGAAAAGGGATGGGTCATAAGTCCGTGTCTACCGAGAGGTTTTGTTCCTTCCTTACGATAATTAAGACTTCCTCTCAAAAAGTTGTACCTGGTTAGGGCGCAACCCTTTAAGGTTACAACTCTGGCTGGGAATGCTGATGAGAGTGGGTCTGGAGAGAAACAACCGGCTCGGCCAGACAATGATGGGTCTCACCCGACCCAAACTGAACCGGCCATAGGGCGATGCTGCTCAAAATAAGTAGGACGCCTAGATTGATCAACGTCCTATTAAAGTAAGGTCGCCAGTTGAAGGGGGATGGCGGGTAGACTAGCCGCCGCAGCCGGGCCTCGGTCACATTGAAGGGGCTGTAAGCAGCCAGGGGGAGCGTTGCGCCAGCCCCCTGGCTGAGCAATTTCTGCAGCGTACACAAAAGCGGCAGGTCGCTACCCAAATGGGCAATCGCGGCCCGGTCGGCGGCCACCTCCTGCTGTAACTCGGCGGCTTGGGCGAGATCGCCGACCAGGGGCAAGAAGAAAAAGGCGGCTTTGAGGGTACGCCCCAGCAGCAGACGTAGGGGGTCGCGCTGACGGCAGTGATGCGCCTCGTGGGCCAGGACAGCGGCCAACTCCTCATCACTGAGCAGGTTGACCAAACCGGCGGTGAGCCAGATGCGGGGTCGCCAGAAGCCCAGGCAAAAGGCGTGCGCGACTGGCAGGTTCAAAAAAACAATATCCTCCATCGCTAGCCCATTCATCGCCAGCCACACCTGTACTCGCGCCGGAGGTGTTTCGCGGAGGGGCAGAAAGAGACGGGGCAGCCGCTGCGTCGTCCGCAGTTGCTGGATTAGGCTCAATCCACCTCGGATAGCCATCAGTAACACCATTGTGGGAATAATCAGTTGCCAGGCTAAAGGAAGATGTTCTTGCAGGTGTTGGAAGTTGGCCCGGCAGATGTGCCACAGGATCTCGACCCAGGTCCGGCCATAAATCCAACTTAATCCCAGGCCCAGGCTCGCCAGGCTGAAGCTGACGGTAATGAGGAGCCAAAAGTAGAGGTTGAAGGGGCTACGCTTTTGGCTCATTGGCTTTTTTCTGCTGGATCAAATAAGCCATATTATCCAGGAGGTGTGGATCAATGGACTCAGCCGTCTCGATCATCTGGGTTAAGGCGATGTGGCGAAAATCACTGCCAAACATTCCCCGCACCATTTGGTCAAATACTCTGGCCAACAGTTCATCACGGGGGGCAATCGCCTGGTAGACAAAGGCCCGGCCCTCTTTACGCCGGTTCAAAACCCCTTTATCAGCCAAACGATTTAAGACCGTCATTGTCGTTTTGTAATTCAGGCTGCCGCCTAAATAGTCAATGACATCCTGCACGCTCGGCTCATCCAAGGCCCAGACGGCTTCCATCAACCTGGCTTCCAACTCGCCAAAGATGTGGGTTAGCCCTTTTTCTCCCAACTTAAAAGACTGGATCGGGTTTCCCTGGGACATAATGACCTCCTTGCTTTACCGTGATTCCTCCTACCCATTGTAAGAAATGCCATTTGTTTGTCAAATCTTAACCTAAAGCCCGGCATAGTCGACAGCGAGGCCAGGGCTAGTTCCACTTGGGACGTCGCCGGGGTAGAAGCCGTCCGCGTGTCGGTGATGTCTCCACTGGCGCAATCGGCAGGAATGCCCAGAGGATTGAGAAATACTCAAATTTGACATCGTCTTCACTT
>CAZRYD010000309.1:0-8005 GCA_964604225.1 uncultured Caldilineaceae bacterium | reverse complement strand
ATGTCAGCAGAACAAAACAAAGCTACGGTTATGCGCATCTATGACGAACTGCTCAACCAGGAGAAGAAAAGTATTATTGACGAGATTTATGCCAGCGATGTGATCGTCCACGACCCATTTATGGGGACTGTCACCGGCAGAGATGCTTTCAGGCAACTGCTGGGGATGTTCGACGCCGCTTTTCCCGGTCATCGCGCCAAAGTCCATCACATCCTGGCCGAAGGGAATTTGGTGGCGGTGGTGCATACTCATACGGCCAAACATACCGGCCAATTCATGCATCTGGCCCCGACCGGCCGGGATATATCGGCCAACGGGATCGAAGTCTTCCGCATGGCCAATGGCAAAATTGCCGAATTTTGGCGGCACGACGACGATGTGGGCTTGCTGATGCAGCTTGGGGCCATTCCTGCGTCGCAAGCCGCTTAACCTGACTCACTCAAGCATTTCAAGGATTGACCCAGCGCCACCCACCCCCATAACGAGCTGGGTGGCGCTCATTATTTTAGTTAGTATGGAGGAAAAATGTCGTCAATGTCTGCTGCTGGCGGAACTGCTGAAAGATCAGTTTCATTTGAAAAATTGGCCGGGATGATGGCTGTCCTGGCCGGAATTGTCCATTTTCTCTACGCGCTAGCCTTTGTCATCATCAGCCGCAGCGCTCCGGAGACGGGAGCCTTGCTCAGCGCCATATTCTTGTTGGTAGGCGGGCTGCTTTCAATGATAGCTTTGAACGGAGCCTACCAACGCCTGCAAACAAGCGGCCCTGCTTTTGCCCTGTATGCCCTACTCCTGACCAGTGTGGGGACCCTGGGCGCGGCGATTCACGGCGGTTACGATCTGGCCAACCTGCTTAACCCGCCGGCTTCGGCCATGACCGACCTGCCCAGCCAGATTGATCCACGGGGCTTGCTAACCTTTGGGGTGATGGGGATTGGGCTGTTGGTCATGGCCTGGCTGATGGGTCGCAGCGAACAGTTCCCACAAGGCCTCGCCTATTTAGGCTATGTCCTGGCCATCCTGTTCCTCATTATTTACCTGGCCCGGCTGATTATTCTCGATCCGGGCAACCCCATCCTGCTCTGGCCAGTACTCGTGACCGGTTTTGTGGTTCATCCGGCCTGGTACATCTGGTTGGGGCTGTCCCTGCAACGAGGGAAGTGATCAGGTGCGACGCACTTTAACGCGAACAAAATTGGATTTTCAGCCGAGAAAGTGCGTCGCACGTCTTACTGAACCAAACCCAATCCTCTGGCCATGGCTCCATCAAAATCACCGATAAAGGCCCACCAGTTGGTCAGCGGGCGACCCCGATAGGTCAAGTCATTGTTGGCTCCCGGCAGGTTTTGCATCCAATAAATGAACCAGGTCAGGCTGTCACCCCGCCAGCGCGTACAGTTTAACCGCTGTTTGGGGCCGGTGCCATCCGGCGTCCAATCCTCGATGTCGGTCCAGATATAGTTGGGGTTAGCCCAATCGTAGTCTCGCTCGCCGTTGGGCGGATAATGCGCCCAGCCGCAGTGGCCTTCGCCCACTTTGCCGACAAATTTATCCCAAAAGAGATGAGGGTCAAGGTGCCGCAGCACTGCCTCGATCTGGTGCATGTGATCTTCAACGGCTTCCGAGGGGCCGCGCCCATAGTTGTAGTGATAAACGGTGTAGGTCTGGTTCAACACCGGCAAATCGTGCGGATCGCGGTCGCTGTTGCTGATGTCGCCATGCGGGCCGGCCATGTTCGATTCCCACAGGTCAATTACCCCGCCGTGGTAGCCCCACAGCCAGACTTCTTTGATACCCCGCTCCTCCACCCAATGGCGAATATCAATCCGGCGCATGATAGCGTTGTAATCGGTCATAGGGACACGATGGCCGGGTTTGGCGTAGGCCGGCAGAGGTTCGAGAAACTCAATTGTTTCGACCAGTTGATAGCGCAAGCTGGGTAAAGCGGCAGGGTCTTTGTAACCGTGATAAATACTGCCCGTTTCCAACGCCTCAAGCACCCGGCGGGTGGTTTCCTGAGTATGGCGGCGAATCGCTGCAAGCGGCGCGTCAACATCGCCGGTTACGGCTCGGTCAATTCGACCATTTTTGACTGGAAAATAGCTGATAACCAGGATAGGAATGGTATAAACATCGGCAGGGTACGTTAAGGAGCGAGAAGGGTAAGTCAGTGCGGGTAAAGGAACGAATGAGTCAGCCTCTAATAACAGCGGCTTGAATAAATTTTTGAGGCGGTTAAAAAGGCTCATTAAGCAAAGGGTAGCACAATTTCAGACCTTTAGGGTCTTGATTATTCTCGGGTGAGGAAATCGAGCGGGGTGGCCGGCATCAGCATGCTGCGGGCCACACTCAGACGTTTGGGATTGATCGAAGAGGTTTGGACAATGATTTTGGTATAATCGTCGGAAGCTCTATCCTCGTCGCCAATAGCAGCGTAGAGATCGCCCCGATTCTCGTAAACGTAACGGTGCTCCGGGTTGAGTTCAACAACTTTACTGTAGTCGGCAATGGCCTCAGACTGGTGGTTCAATTCGCGATGCAGATTGGCCCGGTTGTAATAGGCGTAAACGTAATCCGGGTTTAATTCAATCGCCTGGGTGTAGTCGGCCAGCGCCTCTTGAAATTGTTTGAGTTCACCATGAACCAACCCGCGATTGACGTAAGCCGCCACAAATTCTGGCTTCAAGGCAATCGTTTGATTGTAATCCCCGATCGCTTCTTTGTATTTGTCCATCCATAGATAAGTATTGGCCCGGTTGTAGTAAGCATACACGTTTTGGGGAGCCAGTTCCACGGCTTTGTTGTAGTCAACCAGGGCTTGCTCATAATACCGCAAGCCGGTATAAGCAATACCGCGATTGACATAGGCTGCCACAAAGTCGGGCGCCAAATTCAGGGCCTGGGTACAATCCACCACGGCCTGTCCATAATTTTCCATCAACAGGTGGGCCGTGCTGCGGTTGTTGTAAGCCTCGGCATATTCGGAATCAAGGGCAATGGCTTTGCTAAAATCTACCATTGCTTGCTCATAATTGCGGGTACTCACGTAAGCCAGGCCGCGCTTGTTGTAAGCCCGCGAGTCTTGAATGACCAATTCGCCGGCTTCGCTGGTGACCGGAGTCATATTAATGCTGAGGGTCTTGAGGGTGGCGGCAAACTCACCGGCGTCCTTAAAGCGATCTCTTTTATCTTTAAGCAGCGCCGTTTCGACCACCTCGGCCAGCGCGCCGACCTCGCGCCAGAGCTGACTCAGACCGGTCGGCATTTCTTCACAAATAGCCCGCTCTAACAATTCATACAATTTAGCCTGGGATTTGAATTGATTGGTGCCGCCGAGAGTGATGGCCTGGGCTTCAAGCGCCTTGATGTCAATGTAGTGGCGCCCGGCCAGCATGTAGAACAACAATTCGCCAATCTGGTAAACGTCGCTGCGAGCGTCAACCGGCTCGCCCCGCACCTGTTCGGGGGAACTGTACAGGAGGGTGCTGGGTTGAAAGCCCACCTGGGTCAGCGCCATCCCACCGGCGGCCTCAGGCACGTGGGCAATGCCAAAATCGGCCACCTTGGGCCGGCCATCAGCCGTCAATAAAATATTTTCGGCCTTGATGTCACGGTGGACAATCCCTTTGGCATGAAATTTTGCCAGACCTTCGCACATGCCAATAGCTAGAAGAACCGCCTGCTCCACCGGTAATTTGCCCTGCTGGTTAAGCAAGTCGCGCAAACTGCCACCGGGGAGATATTCCATAATCATGTAAAAATTCTTGGCTTCAACGCGCATGGCATAGATGGAGACAACATTGGGGTGTTCCAGGGCGGCGGCAATGCGCGCTTCCTGCAAAAAGCGCTTGACGGCTTTTTCGTCGGCCGCTTTTTCCAGCAGCAGGTGTTTGATAGCTACCCGGCGGTCTAATACCCGGTCCTGCGCCTCAAAGACGGCGGCAAAGCCCCCCTGGCCTAACGGGCGAATGATCTCATACTCAAACAGCTTTTGACCGGGCGCTAACACAGAATCCCTCCGCTGTGAATCGAGTCAATGATGAGGATAATTGATTGATTGTATGTTGGCTTGAAGGGAATGTCAAGCGTGTTTGTTCGGGAAAGTTTCGGTCTTTTTTCAGGAAAAAGGGCTTAATTGAGGGGTGTTTTCTGAATGTGAAAGACACAAAATTCGTCGCCGGCGGCGTGGCATTTGACCTCTTCCACCTGGAAACTTTTGCCGTCACTCAACCAGCGCAAGCCTTCTTCGATCACGCCAAGGGCGTTGTAGCAGATGGGCCGGTCGCTGGTGCGGCCCCAACAGCCGGGACAACGCTGGATGGTGTAAATAAAGTGGTCGTCAGCTTCAACCACGTCGGCCACTACGTCACTGAACTTGGAAAAGGTTTCGGCCAGGGCTTTCAACCCAACTTTTAACTTGGCCCGCACCGGAATTGCCTTGAAGGAAAGTTCGCTCACCCCGATGACCGCGCCAAACTCGGCCAGTCCCCCGGCAAAGGAAGCTCGACCGGCATGGAGGGCCAGCCCGCGCTCGCCCCGCAACCCGTACAGCTTTTCCAACGCTGCCCCAATACCCGCGTAATAAGCAAAATCAAAGGCTTTAGCAAAATTATTGGGCGGGGGATACAACTCTCGCGGCACGCCGGCCAGGTCGTAGACTTTGAGCATCGCCTCCGAGCCGATAGTCTCCTCGATGGACAGCACATAAATCCGGGCCATTTTGTTGGGGTAGTAAAAACCGCTTAATTCCAAGGCCATAGTGACTATCCAGATGATAAATAACGAATACCTTCACAGGCATTTTACCACTTATTTTTATGACAATCAATAGCAGCTTGGTCCAACCTACGGCAGCCGCATCGTCTCCAACGGCACGGCCTGGTTGGCAAAAGTATAGCCATTGGGCGCAATGACCCGCAGCCGGTCGCCAAAATTGTTGTAGAAGCCGGTGATCAGGGTATATTCGCCGGGGGAGAGATCGGGAGGTAGTTCGATGTGATGGGGGTCGGCCTGGACGGCTTCAACCGGCCAACCGCTGGTGGGGTCTGCCCCATTGGCCGGAACGCCATCGTGGCCGGCGACACGCTGGCCTTGCGCGTCGAGCAGTTGGGTAAAGACCTTGTAATCCTGCGCTTGGGGATTGAGGGCGCGCCAGTACAGGGTGACATTCACCGCGCCGCGTTCCTTTTGGGCCTCGTGGGTCAGCAGTTCAATGCCGCTGCTAAAGCGAGCCGGGGCAATAAAGGGCTGAATATTGGCCTGGAAACCATACAGCGAAGCTGTACCCAAGCCGGCAAAGTCAAACGTGGCCAAAGCTTGCCCGCGCCCGGATACGGCATTGCTCAACACTCGCTCCTGGGGACCGGTCGGCAGCACCCAAATCGTATCCAGCCCTTGCAGCAAATCAATCACCCGGGGCGCGCCGGGATATTTTTTGGCCGCGCCATCGGTAAGCTGTAAATCAAAGTCAGTGTGCAGGTAAGGGTAAAGCTGGCGATAGGTCGCCTGGTCGCTCAAAAGCAGACGAGGTTTGCCCAGGGGGCCGGGTTGAATATTTTCGATGTTTTTGGTTTGCACCTTGATGAAATTGACAAAGGTGGCAATAGGACTGTCGGCCAGCCGGTCGGTGTGATAAGCCTGGAACAGAAAGGGGATCAGCACGATGAAGGTCAACACCGCCATTATGCCCAGAAATTGGGGCGCTTTGAGTTGAAATTTAGCCAGGCCGGGCCAGCGCTGCTCCAGTGGCCAGATAACGGCAGCAAACTCGAAGCCCAGCAGCGCCATCAAGACAAAGCGGGCCACGACAATAAAAGTCAGCAGCCAGTTTGTCTGAGGCAGCAAAACAAAATAAATGGGCTGTTCCAACACGTTGAGGCCGGTCAGGATGAAGGCATAGGTCAAGCCCCGGCCATCGGGGAAGAGCAGGATAATGAAGGGCAGCAGATAAACCAGAAATTGCGGGCTGTAGCCTTTGCTGTAGAGCAGGAAAATGACGACGGTTAGGCCGCCAAAAGCGATCAGCCGGCACGGCTGGCTGTAATCGGCGGGGCGGGTGAAGAGGTAGGCATACAGTCCGGCAAACCCCACCGCGACGAGGGCGCTAAACCACCAGGGCAGGCTACTGGGGTGAATGGCGAAACTCTCACCGGCTTTTTCCAGCTCGGCCAGCGTTTTCAGCCGGTCGCCGCCCACCTGGCCAAAGCCGTAGTAACCTTCGGCCACGGCCCAGGCCGTTTCCCAGGAGGAGCGCTCGACCATAGACTGAGCCGAAGCCCGCAGCCACTGCGAGCCGCCAATCAAAAACGGGGCCAGCAGCACGGCCACGGTCAAGCCAAACACAACCAAGTACAGCCCCAATTCAACCCGCGCTTCAGCCTCATTCTCGCGGTATTGCGACCACAAGCGCCGCAAGGCCACCGGCAGCAGCAGCACCGGGATGATTTTAACCATAAAACCGACGCCGACGCTAATCGCCGAGGATAAACGTCGCTCCTGCAACAATAACTCCAGCGCCAGCAGCATAAAAAAGAGGGCTACGCCATCAAAAAAGCCGAGCATGGCGTAAACCGGCGGAAACAAGCCGGCGTAAAACCACAACACCCGGCGAAGAGCATCTGGCGACTGGAAGAGCCGCCGGGCCAGGCGCTGGATCAGAACGAAATTGCCGACTTCAAAGAGGACAAAAACCGTGCCTAAAATCAAGATAAACCACAGGCGCGGGTCATCGGGCCAGGACGGGAACAGCAGCGACAGCCGGTAAGCGCCCACGGCCAGCCAGGGTAATAAGGGCGGCCATTCCAGCCAAAAGTGCAAAAAAGGATACAGCCCATAATCCGATAGACCGGCGAAGCCAAAGTAGGTATCAAAATCTGACCAGTCGCGGATGTAGCCGCCGGGCCGCAACAAAAACAAAGTCAGCAAGCGAAAGGAGACAAAGAGGCTCAGCAGTAACCAGAATTCGGCCGTTTTAAACTCGGGGGCGGGAGCAGGCTCGGCCAAACCGGGCGACAGGATAGGTTCCGACGCAGGGGTCAACCGGGGCGAAGGTTTGGTAGCGGTATCACGCTGCTTGAACCTGATAACTTTTTGGGGAGCAGGCTGGCCGGGTTCGGGCAGCTCATCCAAATCCACCTCGGTCCGCACCCCGGCCTGGGCGGCCTGGACCAGCGCGCCTTGAATGTCGTCCACCGGCACGGGCGGGGGGCCTTCGTCCAGTTCGGGCAGGGGTTCCGGCAGCTCATCAAAATCCTGGTCAGAGGCCAGGAGTTCGGCTGGCGGAGTGTCAATTGGGGATATCTCGGTCGGGCTAGGCGGGGGTAAATCGTCAAAATCTAATTCGGTGGTCACCCCCTCCTGGGCGGCCTCGATGAGGGCATCCTGGATGTCATCGACCGGCTCAGGTTGAGGGCCTTCATCCAATTCGGGTAGGGGTTCCGGTAGGTCGTCAAAATCCACATCAGGGTTTGAGCCGTGTTGGACTGAAGCCGACAGGGTGGCTTTGACTTCATCTTCCCCTCCTTGAGGGGGTGGGATAGAGGGGGTCTTGCTTTGTTCCTGACTCATCGCATCCTGCCTGTCCACAATTTTAAACGTAACCCTAAGAGTGCGCCACTGTACTGGGTAAAGATAGACAAGAATTGGGTTTTGCTGTGGCCGTGCATGCGCAGCCGGTAAAACACCGGGATTTCCAGCATATTATAGCCGCGCTTGTGGGCCACCATCAGCAGCCGGATAAAATAGTCGCCATAGCCATAATAAATTTGGTCCAAATCCAGCGCCTCCAATTTGTGGCGGTGAATGGAGAAGAAGCCGCTCAGGTTGTCGTGGACCGGTGTGCCAAAGAGAAGGCGGATGACATAATTATAAACCAGGCTGGAAAATTGTCGAAACCGGTCCTCCATGCCGCCGGCCATGACAAAACGCGAGCCGATGATGATATCATAATAGTCCAGGAATTTGATCATCTGCGGCAGAATTTTGGGGTCGTGGTTGAAGTCGGTGT
>CAZRYD010000308.1:0-8016 GCA_964604225.1 uncultured Caldilineaceae bacterium | reverse complement strand
GACACTCAGAAGAAACCGAACGGATTTTGCGTGACTGGCCGCTCTGAGAATAGAACCTAACCAGGCTGGATGGGTGAGTCAGTCAAAAAGTTACACAATAGTGACAGAAAGAATATATCTGGATGAAATTAAGAACAGGCCGGAAATGGATCCCCCGGCCTGTTTTTTCGCAATCCTGAACAGTCACGGCAATTTAAGGGTTGCCATTTCAAACGCCTTGGCCATGGCCACGCGTTTGCTGATGGAGGGATGGCTGTGCAGCAGAAACTCCACCCAAGCTGGGGGTTCGGCGTCGGCCAGATTTTGGTTGGCCAGGCGGGTCATCGCACTGATGAACGCGCGCGGTTTGCCGGTAACGGTTAGAGCGTAATCATCGGCCTTAACTTCGCGCCAGCGCGACCAGGCATTGCTGAGCGGCATCGTCACCAGGCCAAAAACACTCAAGGCCACCATCAGCAGGGGCAGGGTCGCCGGGTCGGTCAGGCCGGTGTAGCCAAACGCAGCAATCCCCCAGTGCATAACCAGGTCGGCCAGCCAGAAACCCACCAGGGTGAGGGCCGATTGGACGATAATGCCCAGGGGTAAATCTTTATGGACGTGGTGGCCCAATTCGTGGGCCAAAACTGTCTCGATTTCATTGGCCGTAAATTTTTCTACCAGGGTGTCGCCCAACACAATCCGCCGGGTGTTGCCCAGGCCCATCAAAGCAGCGTTAGCGGCCACGGTTTTGCTGCTCATATCAAACACATAGACGCCCTGTACCCGCGCCCCGGCGTTAGCGGCCAGCCGGGTCAGGCGATTGACCAGATCTTCGTCGTCCAGAGGTTTGTATTTGTAGAACAGGGGAAAGATGAGTACCGGCGCTAAATTGCTGAGCAGCACGGTAAAAACCAGCATGACCAGGCCGGTCCAGAGCCACCACATTTGGGGGGAAGCCCCCAAAAGCGTATAAATAATCTCCAGCACAATAAAACCTAAAACAGCGCTGATGAGCAGACCTTTGAGTTGGTCAACCAGCCAGGCTTTCAAGGTTTGGGTAGATTGCCCGTAGCGGTGGGGCAGTATAAAACCACTATAATAGGTCAGCGGTGCGCTGAGGATGAGATAGGGCAAGCCAAATCCTAGGGCAAACAAGGGCACACTCAACCAGGTTGGTTGGGCCAAGCGATGAACCAGGTCCCGCAGCCAGGGCGATAACCCGGCGAAAATCCAAAGCAGCACATAAGCGGCGCCCAGCACCAAATCGACCACAAATAGACGGCGGCTGATCCGGGCATACTCTTTGGCCCGAAGTTGGCGCTCCGGGTTGAGAGTCTCTTCAATTTCGGTGGTTTTGAGCTTTTCCGGCATGGTTTTATCGCTGCCAGAGATTATAACATAGGCAATCATAAAACCCAACTAATTGCCTAAAATTCTCGCAGAGGCTTGAGAGTCCAAAGTGTCTGAACTCCAAAATTGACAGGATATTGGCCCTGGACCATACTTAGACATTCGTTAACAGCAAAGGATAGAAAGCATGCAAACACGACAATTAGGCTATAGTGATTTACACTTAACGACAATTGGTCTGGGGACCTGGGCTATCGGTGGGGGTGACTGGGCCTTTGGCTGGGGGCCTCAGGATGATGCTGACTCTATTGCGGCCATTCATCGCGCTCTTGACCTGGGCATTAATTGGATCGACACGGCGGCGGTCTACGGGCTGGGGCGCTCTGAAGAAGTGGTGGGCCGGGCCATTGCCGACCGGCGCGACCAGGTGATTATTGCCACCAAATGTGGCCGAGTTTGGCAAGAGGGAAATACCACCCCTTCAGGACGATTGAAGGCCGACAGTGTCCGCCGTGAAGCCGAAGCCAGCCTGCGTCGCCTCAAGGTCGAAGTCATTGACCTGTACCAGATCCACTGGCCCCAACCAGATGAGGATATTGAAGAAGCGTGGGGCGTTATCGCTGATTTGATCCGAGCGGGCAAAGTGCGATACGGCGGCGTGTCCAATTTTAGCCTGGCCCAACTGGAACGGGTCCAACCGATTCATCCGGTGGCTTCGTTGCAGCCACCCTATAGTATGCTCAAGCGCGGGGTAGAGGATGAACTCCTGGCTTATTGCGCTGCTAACAAGATTGGCGTCATCGTCTATAGTCCTATGCAGGCGGGACTACTGACCGGCAAATTCAGCCGAGAGCGCGTGACGAGCCTGCCTGGTGAAGACTGGCGCACTCGCAGCGAGTTTTTTCAGGAGCCTCAACTTAGCGCCAACCTGGAACTGGTGGAAGGGCTGCGCCCTGTGGCTGAACGTAGTGGTAAGACTGTGGCTCAATTAGCCCTCGCCTGGGTGCTGCGGCGGCCAGAAGTAACGGCGGCCATTGTCGGCGCGCGGCATCCGGGCCAGATCGAGGAGACAGCTCCGGCCGGAGACTGGCAGCTCTCTAGCGCAGAGTTAGCTCAGATTGACGCGCTTTTGCACCAGCGGGAACAACAGTTGTCGCGAGGCTGAATCCTGCCTGGGATCAGGTAGATATTTTGTTTACAACTTGCCAAAGGCCACGGAAACGTTAAAATTAATTTATCGTCAATCTCTTGGAGGAGGGTCATGGTGCAACAAAACTTTGCCGTCAATCTCGATGAGGCCATTTATCAGGCAGCCCAGAGCCGCGCCCAGACAGAAGGTAAAAGCCTGGAGCAGGCCCTACAGGAATTGCTGGCCACCTATGCCAAAGATACTCCGGCAGTAACCAGCTACACGGTTCAGCGGGGCGATACCTTAAGCAAGATTGCCCGCGCTGTTTACGGCGACCCGTACAAATACCCTCTCATCCAGCAAGCCAACAATCTCAGCGATCCGGGGCAAATTTGGGTGGGCCAGGTGCTGGTCATCCCAGCTCTGGCCGGCATGACTCCACCGCCTCAACCTGCGCCTCCGTCACCACCACCTACGCCGCCGCCTCAACCTGTTCCACCTACGCCACCACCTCCATCACCGCCACCTGTGTCACCTCAACCTACCCCGCCACCCCCACCGACCGCGCCGGCCCCGGCTACCCCAACACTGGCCGATTATGCCCGCGCTATGCCCAGAGGCTTCCGGCCCGACCGGGCCGGTGCTTTGCGCACGGTCTATCAATTTCAATTGGGTGACGGCGGCGGCACCTGGACAGTCTCAATTGGCCACACTACCTGCAGCGTGAGCGAAGGCCAAACCGCCTCGCCGGCAGCTACTGTTCAAATGAGCGGGTCAGATTATATCAAGCTGGCCCAAGGGCAACTCAACACCGTTCAGGCTTATCAGCAGGGCCGAATTAAAGTCAAGGGCGATGTGAATCTGGCGGCTAAAATATCTGAAATTTTTGGGGCCTGGGCCAGTGCTGTTCAACCATCGCCGCAGCCGCAACCGCAACCCCAACCGCAACCATCGCCGCAACCACAGCCGCAACCGCAACCACAACCACAGCCTCAACCTCAACCGCAACCACAGCCTCAACCTCAACCCGGCGGTCAGGTCTATCAAAGCCTGATGAATGGCAGCTTCGACGAGTATCAGCCTTATCACCGAGATAATGAAAACAAAGTTTGGAAAGAACCACAATTTCCGGAAGAGTACGGCAAATATTGGACGCTGCAACTGATTTCTGAAAAGAAGCCGCGGCTTCATCTGATGAACAGCGGGGTGTACGGCAAGTTTGCCCAGAAGTATTACGGCGGCAAAGGGCTGGATTACCACCAGCACGGACGCTATTCCCAGGTGATTGCCTCTCAATACGGTTACGATTTGGTCTTCTACCAAACCGTCGCCGCCCAGTCCGGTCGAGATTATACCTTCAAAGGGATGATCGTCTCTTTTTACAAAGGCACCAGCGGCGAGCGCGCCGACAATAAAATCTTCAAGACTATCGGCATTGACCCCACCGGCGGGCGCGATTACAGCGCCGCCACCGTGGTTTGGGGGGAACGTGATGGCAAAGATAACGAGTGGCGTTACCCATCGCTGCGAGTCAAAGCCACGGCCAACGCAATCACCGTTTTTATTCGCATCGAGAACACGGAAAAGGATGTAGGTAAAACCGAATTAAATCTGGTTCACCTGGAGCGGTTTGAATTAGAGTCCTGAGACGTACTTAAGTTCTTCGTTTGACCAGCAACATTAATCTGAAGGGATTATTAAAAATGACGACAGACAATAGCGGTCTGTCGTCATTTTTTGGCTAGAGATAGAGAGAAGCAAACTGCTCCTCGGTGGGCTCCGCTCAGCAGTACCAAGGTTCGCTGAGGTAGGGCACAAAGCGGGCGGCAGGGGGCAGATCAGGCAAGGGCACGACACCCTCTGCATCTCCCACCCCTTGATAGGCTCGCTCCCAGACCTGACGGAAGACCTCGCGCCGGGGGACGTGCTGCCCAGCACAGCGTTGGACCAGATATTCCAAATCACGCTGCAGCGCATCGACCCGAGGGTCGGGATTGCGCCAGATGTAGGAGAGTTTGGCCTCATCCAGCCCTTCGACCAGGTTCTGGACGTCCGGCAGCTCCAGCAACTTTGAGCCGGGCGGGATCAGCAGGCGAATAGCGCATTGGATGGGCGAGACCTGATCCACCAGTTCCAGCCGGACCAGTTGGGCTAAAAAGGCGCGATACCCGGCCAAGGTGGTCCAGGGGGTGAATGCGACAAAGGTGGGAATCAGCAGCAGGTCGGCCTGGCGGCAGAGGTTCAGGGCCGTGGCAAATTCGGTCCGGCTGTGGCGCTTGTCGAAGCGGGTTAGAATCTGCTCGTCAAAGGATTCGACGGCGCTGGTAATGAAGAGACAGCCGGTTTGCTTTAAGGTGGGTAGATGCCTGGCCTGCTGGAGTAAATGTTCTACCTTGATGGTCACATCATAGGTGAGGTGGGGAAACTCTTGGTGCAGAGTCGTTACCAGCGGGATAGCGTGGCCGGGGCCGTTGAAAAAATCGGGATCGCCAAAGGTGATGTGCCCGGCTCCGGCAGCGACCTGCTGGCGGATGTCGGCCAATACGACTTCCGGCTGCACGATACGGAAGCGTCCGTCGTAGACCGGCACAATCGGGCAGTGGCGGCAGAGGTGTTTGCAGCCCCGGCTGGCTTCGGTGTAGCCGACGGTGACGTGTGGGTCTGCCTCGATGACAAGATGCGCATAACGGCTCAGGTGGGGCAGGCCGCTACGGTCGGGCAGGAGGAAGGTTTGGCGACTCAGAGAGATGGTAGGTTCTGATGGGGGCAGGGGGGAGAGTTTACCATTCGCCATTCGCCCATTCGCCGACTCACCGATTCGTTGGGCCAGGGCGACCAGCCCCGTTTCAAATTCACCGCCGAGGAGGGTGTCAACACCCAGGCGGCGCAGGTAGTCGGCGCTGACGGGGGCGTAGAGACCGTAGCAGCACAGGTGCGCTTGAGGATTGAGCTGCTGCACCTGGGCAATGACCGGCACAGCCATGCGTGTACCCATGTGCATCGGCACGTAAAAGGCGACCAGGTCGGCAGTGTGGACGGCCTGCGGGTCCAGCGCGTCAACCGACAGGTCGAGGCAGCGCACCTCAAAGCCGGCCGCGCGCAACCAGGCTGCCGGTGAGGCCAGGCCAAAAGGCTGCCGGCCCATTTCGTAGGTGGAAATAAGAAGGATGTTCATAGCTTCAAGTTGTATTTTAGGCCATAATCAGCCGCAACAAAATGCTACATTTTGCTTGCGTCTTTTTTTGACAGCTTAGTGTCGAATAAAGCCAATATTGCGTCTTTGCCTCGCCCATAATAGAAGCACCTAGCCCCAGGGCTGCTTACGGATACAGCTTTTTACGCTGTTCTAGCATGGCGATGAACTGCTGAATACGCCTGGTGCGGGTCTCAGCTTTTTTGGCCGTTTGAATTCTGTGTAAGATAGCGTATCTGTTCCGGCTATCGAGCATGGCAAAAAAGGCTTTTGCCGACGCATTCTGATCCAATTCTGTCTGAAAATCGCCCGGCACGGTGGCGGCAGCGGGCGAGTCATAGGCCGCCGCCCAGCGCCCATCTTGTTTGGCCCGCTCGACCGCTTCAAGCCCGGCCGGCTTCATTTGGCCGCTCTGGATCAGCGCCTCTGCTTTCTGCCGGTTGACCTTTGACCAGATGCTTTTGGCCCCGCGCGGCGTAAATTTCTGCAACCAGAACGATGCGTCGTAGCTTTTCTTCTGACCGTCGATCCAGCCATAGCCCAGCGCCACTTCGAGCGCTTCGTCGTAAGACACAGATTTTAGACCGGACGCTTTTTTGGCCAGTCGCAGCCATATGCCGGACGACGTCGCGTGGTGTTGGTCGAGCCAGGCAGCCCAATCCTTTGGCTGTTCAAACACCACCACTGGTATGTCATTAAGGGTGTTTGGGGTAGATTTCACCGGGCCTTCACTCCTTTTAGCGACTGTTTAAGCAATGACCACCAAATCCCAAGAGAGTCTATTGGTCACAAGATGCACCGCTGAATGTGACATGAAAGAACACCGCCTTGTCTCCTCAGGGAGAGCCGTAAAGTAATCCAGATTCTCGGCCCGCAAGATGACCGCTATCAAAGGAAAAACCTTGTCGTGTCCCTTCAGCAAACCGTCGAGTATGTCTTTTGACCACACACTCAAACCGTTTATCTTGAAGTCACCTTCGGCCATATCACCCTTGACCAGTTGCCTGAACTCTTGCAGACTCTCAACACCCAGATCAAATACAAGCCCTTCAATGCCTTTGACCGTATTGGGATGGCTTGAAAGATACTGCCTGACCGGTTTGGGTTCGTCAAACCCGGTTAACCAGATAAAAGTATCGGCCACAAGCGGTATCCCGAAATTTAGATAATTCCACCCAGGCCCGCCTGAATCAGTGCTACCATCATAGTTTACATGCAAGCTGTAAGGACGTAGATGCCGAAACTCACGTTCATAATCCTCAATCGTCTTCGTTTGAGAAATAGCCAATGAAATTCCCGGACAATAAGCCCGCATTCCGGCAGGAACAAAATCCAGGTAGGCCCGGTCATCCTCAACCTCAATCAATTCAAGACAAGGCCCTCGTTCAAAATCAATAAAGCGGCAGAGTTGGGCCCCCATATATTTAGACACCTGGGGGCGTAGGTTGAAACCGAGTGCCTCCAACCGTGACAGTTGAAGCGAATCAAAACCATGCCCATAGATATTGCTGATAGCCAGCATAGCACCCTCCAGATACTGAATTTAAGCCTTTTTCAGGCTGACCACCTGATGCATAGCTCCATCGAGCGTTTGTTCGATCATCCAGCCGGCGCTATGGACCAGCCTGCCGAAGGTCTCCAACCCGATAAAGCGGATGGCGGGCCGGCCTGGGACGTGTTCCAGCATCTTCAGGCGGGGATCTAAGGTTTGTGCAGCTCGCACCACCGGCCCAACCATGACGAAATCGTCGGGGGTGCCAACGCGAAGGGCCTGCAGGTTGTCCACAATCTCTGCGTCAGAGGCAAACTCGAACAGCTTCTTCAACTTAGAGCGCTTGTATCACTCTGTATAAATCCGCGCACCAACCAACGTCGCGGCTAGAAGACTAAGGAACTGCATGACTTCTAGGATCACGTACGAAAGGACTGACATCATCCCAATGAGCGGAAAGTCCGAAAAGAATATTGCACCGAGTATCCAGACGCAGACGGCTACATAGGAAGCGGTTCGAGGCCCCGACCCAAACCGAGGGCATACCGCAGCATAGAGCCACACTAGAATGATACCGATTATGAATTTCATGACGATTCCGGCTGCGATCGCTTCGACGGACATGTTCATTCTATCGGCTGAACCCGGTATCCAAGCATTCATCTCATGCTGGACGCGATCACCGAGTACAAATTGGGCAAGAATGTTCAGGATGATTATTACGATTCCAGCAACCAATCCTCCTATAATTACCTTTCGAGTATTTAGAGGCATATTCACTCCATTAGTTTGAGATGAACAAAATTCTATAGCAGCGGGCTAACATACGCTTAACCGGCGAGCAGGCTTGTCCCATGAGTCCGGTTGAAGCGC
>CAZRYD010000307.1:5827-8032 GCA_964604225.1 uncultured Caldilineaceae bacterium | reverse complement strand
TTGTGAAAATCCAACCTTTAGAACGATTTAGCACCTGAGTGCGCAACTGCTACGTTGAGCCAAAAGATAACACAAAATTTGCCAAACGTCAACAATCTGTGGAAATTTTTTATTACGATTTAACACACTGTTGAATTTCTATCGCAAGAGGAAAGCCATGAATAAGGCTCAAAAGTCCCGCATCATTAATCGGTTCATTCAAGTAGGCGAAGCGGTTTATCGCACCATTGGCCCGCAATGCGAGGTGGTGGTCCATGACTTAATCGACATGGAGCAGTCCATCGTTTGGATTAAGGGAACTGTAACCGAACGGAAGCTGGGTGGGTGTATGACGGCGCGCGGGTTGTCACTGGTCCGCGCCGGCCAAACCGAAGATAGCTACAATTACACGACCCGCACCCGCAGCGGCAAGATGGTTCGCTCGTCGTTAATCTTTGTCAACGATGAAGCCGGCCAGCCGGTGATCTGCATGGAGGTTAATTTTGACGCCAGCCCCTTTGTCGCTTTTCGCCGCGCCCTGGAAACCTTGACCGACCCCGACGAAGCTTATGACTTTCAAGACGCCTTTATTGACGACGCCCCGCAGATGCTGGAAACGATGTGCCGCCGGGCCGTAGATTTTATCGGCAAACCCCTGACCCAAATGGACAAGACCGACCGCCTGCGGGTGGTCCAGCTTCTGGACGATGCCGGCGCCTTTGAGATGCGCAAGGCCATTCCCGCTATTGCCAGTTATCTGGGCGTCACGCGCTTTACCATCCACAACTATCTCAATGAAATTCGGGGCAAAACCACTTCCAACTCAAACGATGAGCCAGAAGAGACGCCACCCGACCAGGAGTAAAATCCAGGCGAGCAATTCTTGCTTTCTTCGCCCTACATACTCCTGTTCAGTTTCTGGTTGGGTGGCCATTACCGGCCGGACAGCCCAGTTGGGTTGAGATTTGTCGGGCTGTCTCGCGCAGTGGCTCCAAAAAGGTCTCGATTTTGGCCGCATCCAGGCGATAGGTCGGCCCGGAGATGCTCACCGTGGCCACAACCCGACCAAGATGGTTACAAATGGGGGCGGCAATTGCCGTCAGGTCCTCTTCAAATTCTTCGCGAGCAACGGCGTACCCCTGGGCCTGAACCTGAGCCAAAATATTTTCCAGGCCCTGGCGGTCGACGATGGTTTTATCCGTGTAACGAGTTAATTTCTTGGGCAGAATGGCCTCCCGCTCCTGGGGAGTCATATAGGCCAGGAAGACTTTGCCGGTGGAGGTGCAGTGGAGGGGAGTTCGCCGGCCCACCGAGCCGACGTAGCGGATAAGGCGCGGACTGGCCACTCGTTCGATGTTGACACAGTCGCCGCCATCCAGCACGGTCACATTGATGGTTTCCTGGGTCAGATCGGCCAGGGCGGCCAGATGTGGGTGAGCTACATGGCGCAAATCCATGTGTTCCAGGGCGTAGCCGGCCAGGCTGACCAGGCCCAGTCCCAGGCGATATTTCCCGGTTTCCAGATTTTGCTCAACAAAACCTTCTTGTTGCAGGGTTGACAACAGCCGCGAGACCGTACTCTTGTGCAAACCCAGGCGCTCGCTGAGGGCGGTCACCCCCAATTCTGACTCGGCCTGGGTAAAGCTGCGTAGAATGGTGGCGGCACGGTGGACAGACTGGATGGCTGAGTCGCTGGATCGTTTTTTTTGAGACACGCGCACTTCTTTCGCCGGTTGAATTTGTTGCGTATTGTGCAATACTGTTCCGGTTATTGTGGCGTGATTATACTACATTTCAATGAACCGTCAACCCTCCCGAAGAAGGTTTGGATGTGGTTCAAGCGCCAACACTTGAAGGAAGTTGGTCCATCTTTTTATTCCAGGCAAACAGGCCAAAGCCAATCACGCGCAGAAAGGCGCTCAGGAGGAGGGCGTTACCCAGGCCAATCTGGTCGGCCAGCAAGGTCCCCACGAGCGGAGCAGCCACTGCGGCCAGGTACTGCGAACTTTGAGACAAGGCTACAAAGGTGGCGCTGTAGCGAGGGGGCACAGTCTTCATCAACTCATCGAAAAAGACCAGGTTCAGACCGGCCTGGAAAATGCCCAATAATCCAGCGTACAGCGCAATCAAACCCGGCTGATGGGTATAGGCGATCAGGGCGGGATGCAAAGCCAGACCAAAGGTGGTACACAACAAGACAAAACGTCCACCAAACTGCTTTGATTG
>CAZRYD010000307.1:0-5727 GCA_964604225.1 uncultured Caldilineaceae bacterium | reverse complement strand
CCAACTGACGCGCCATTGGCTCATTATCCGGCAATTCGATGTGGTTGGAATAATGATAACTAATCAAACCACCTACAGACAGCGCCATAAAAACCACCTGATAGTTGAAGGGAAAACTCAGATTGTCCAGTATCTGGCCCATCAGGGCTACGGTGATGGCGGTGGTAAAGCCCAAAATAGACCAACGGCGGCTCATCAAATCGTAACGACCTTCGGGACCGGCCACGGCGTTCATGACCACCGAGAAGGAAATAGTGACGATGGTTTGGGGGATGGTTACCACCGCCCAGATCAGCAGCACCGCCGGCACAAGGTAATCACGCGGCAGCACAAACGGCGCTAAACCGGTGAAGGCATAAGCCAGATTGGTGAGCAGGCGCGCCCCGCTAAACCAGGGCACAATGTTACGGCGGCTCTGCAAAAATTGGCCGATAGCGATGGCCAGCACAAAGCCGGTGACAGCCGGCATGGCTGTCAACAGGCCCACCTGAAAATTCGTCGCGCCCAGGCGGGCCAGAAAGACCGGCAAGAACGGCGCAGCAGCGCTGGCCAGGCCGATGCCGATGGCATCAATTTGCACGTTGAGGAAATTCTGTCTCTGAATGGGGGGCGCTCCAGTCGGGGCAGCAGACCAATGGAAGCGTTTCATTTTGGATAGACCTCCGGGCAGCAAGTCGTTGGTGGCACTGGTTTCAGGTAAAAAAAAAGGCACCGTGGCTGAATCACGGTGTCCTTCTCTATGCGCCTACGAGGTTAGCTGTCGGGCTTGGGCTGAAGAAGTTGCCCTACGGCGGTTAAGCCGACTCGCCCCCAAAATGGTTCCCCCGCTGCGGGTGTCGCATTAGGCGGTCAAATAATAAATTGAACTCACATTACCCATCTATCATACCGAATTTCGGTTTGTACGTCAATAGTCAAAAATAGATTTGAACTCTTTATGTAGGACAAGCTGTCGGTATGTCCTACTTGACGCTTCCATCCGGCATAATCGTGCTGGAGAAAAAAGCTCCCTCGAAATTAGCGCCGGTGACGTTGGCCCCGCGCAAGTTGGCCCGGTCCAATTCGGCCCCGCGCAGATTGGCTCCGCTCAGGTCGGCCTGGGTCAGATTGGTTCCTTCTAGAAAAGCACCTTCCAGATTAGTCCCGGACAGGTTAGCCCTGCTAAAGTTCAGATCAGTCAGGCGCAAGCCCTCCAGGTTCTGGCCGGACAGGTCTATACCTTCAAAGTTGTTCTCTCCCTCATAATATTTATCCAGAAATTCATCGACAGTCATCGGTTTCCTCCCATTTAGAAAAATTAATCCCGCCCTTAATTCTAACTGACTTCTTTACACCGCCTGCATGGTACCGGTGTGGATACGCAAGGGTTCAAGTGCAGCCCAATCAATTTTAACCCCCAAGCCGGGCGCATCCGGCAAGGTAATATATCCGGCGGCATCGGGCAGAGTAGGCGCGGGCAGAATAAAGTCACGACGCTCCGGGGTCCAGGTGGGCGGGTCGAACGGAAATTCGATAAAGGGCGCTGATGAAACCGCCGCCGAGACGTGTAGATTGGCCAGCACTACCAGGCCATCGCCCCAGGTATGCGGCGAGTAGATGGCCCCCGCCGCCTGCACTTCCGCCGCCAACTGCCGGGCCCGCAAAATGCCGGTGCTCCAGACTACGTCGGCCTGGTACACATCCAGCGAACCGTGCCGCAGATATTCGCGCAGTTCGGCAAACTCCCGGTTGCCTTCGCCGCCGGCAAGGCGAACCCGCGCTCGCCGCCGCAGTTCGGCCAGGCCACGATAATCGTGGCGGGGCAAAGGTTCTTCCAGCCAAAAAACATCCAACTCGGCCAGGGCGTCGGCCATCCATAGCGCCGTTTTGAAATCCCACGGGGCGGCAGCATCCCAGGGCATTTGCCAGCCCTGATTGGCGTCCACCAGAACCGCCAGCTCCGGTCCGACGGCTGCCCGTACGGCTTGCACAATCGCCAAATCCTCGCGGGGGTCGGCGGCGTGGAAGCGCAGCTTGAGCGCCGGAAAGCCTTGCTCGCGCAGCCAGCGGGCCGAGTCGGCCCGTTCTGGGGCCGGCAGCCGTTCGCCGGTGGAGGCGTAGACTCGCACTCGCTGGCTGCGCCCGCCCAGTAATTTCCACAGCGGCTGGCCGCTGATCTGGCCCATCAAATCCCACAGCGCCACTTCCAACGGCCACATACGGCCATAGTGAAATTGCAGATTGTCCAGAATGCGCACGTGGCGCTCGATGTCGAAAGGATCATAGCCCAGAAAGAGCTTTTCATGTCCGGCAAAGCCGAGCATGGCATCACCCGAGCCGACTCCTTCGTAGTCGCCAGCCTGCACCCGAACGATGGTGCTGGTGTGGCTGGCCCGTGGCTGGGGGTCCCACGAAGCGTGGAAGGGCGGATCAAGCGGGAGGCGATAGTGGTGAATTTCGATAGAGTCAATCTTCATGCCATTTTCCTAATCTGAGATAAATTCCGGCTCGGCCAAAGCGTGGCTCATATCGGGCAGCGGCGAGGGCGGCTGCATTTTGCGCACGCGCGCCCGCAACTCCACCCCTTGTTGGGCCAGCGCGATCAGTTCGGCCTGGCTGCCCCGGAACCAATCTTTGAGTTGCCGCCGGGCAATATTGACATGCAAAACCTCGTCGGCCC
This sequence comes from uncultured Caldilineaceae bacterium, assembly GCA_964604225.1. Classification (GTDB taxonomy): domain Bacteria; phylum Chloroflexota; class Anaerolineae; order 4572-78; family J111; genus DSQQ01. Next base: position 3,068 of record CAZRYD010000307.1, on the reverse strand, counting down.
AATCAAAATCCTGAAAGGTGGTCATCAGCGGGTGCCGGGCGACATCGCGGCAAAATTCATACTCTTCGCGTTTGCCGGGGGGATATTTCATCATGGCCGCTTCGATGCCCAGGCCCAGGGCGGCATATTGCTGCAAAGGAGTCATTTCAAAGACATAGGTCAGGTCAAAATCGCGGATGGGCATGGCTGAGCGATCGCCAAAGATCTGCTCGGTGGCGGCTTCGCCGAAGAGTGTGTGGCGCACTTCGTCCCACAGATGGCGGGAGATGTCCACGTAAAAGGGCCAGGGTTGGCCCTCAACCTCGCACAGCACAAAGGCTAACCCTTCGGCGGCGGTGATTTCGCTCAGGCGAGTAGCCAGCATCTGGGCAAAGCGCTCGGCGGCGCGCTCATTGGCCACATGGACAAAGTCCCAAATCTGGTGAAAGGTGTCATCCCGGCTCACTTTTCTGGGGATGGCGTAAGGTGTGGTAGCACGGACGGGTTGGAGTTTGGCCGCGTCTACCTGCCCGGTTCCGTCGACGCCCCCGGCGGCGGTCAGCAGGTCGCGCAGGGCTGTGGCCCACTGCCTGGCCTCGGCTTCTTGCTCCAGGGTACTGACCACAGCGCGATAGGCTGCTTCCAACAGCGGCAGCGTTTCCTCTTCTTCGGCCACTATCATTTTCAGCGATCGCACCGTCGGATAATCGGCCAGGCTATTGGTCGCTGCCAGGTAGTCGCGATAGGCTTGTCGCAGGGCCGGTTTGAAGACGAGCATCAGGCTGGCCAGCAGTTCCGCCGTATTGGCTGCGTGCATGGCCTCGTCAAAGACAAGCTGCAGCGGCGTTTCCGGCGCTCCAAAGGCTTTCTTTTTGGAAACGCGCAGTTCGGGCAGGCGGGCTTTGAGCTGATCCGAGTGTTGGGCAGCTTCATACTGTAAACGACCCAGCAGCCCTTTGATATCCCATTCCGGCACGGTTACGATGTGGGCAGCCTGGAGGCGCATCAGGCGCTCTTCAACATAGGCCAGGGCTTGCAGGCGGGCGGCACATTCGTCCACACTCAGGCCAGGTTGTTTGACATTTTGTAAACCGGCGTATTGGTAAATTCGTTCCATAAATTTTTCTCTTTCTAATTTTCCTGGGTTATAGAAGCCAAATTTGGCGTGGTTCAAAAACCCGTGGAATTAGATTGACACTTTTTCACCACAGAAACGCAGAGGTACAGAGATTTTTAATAATTTTCCTCTGTGTCTCCGTACCTCTGTGGTTAATTTCTCGCTTCGATTTTGAGAAGTGTCAACCTAACTTGAACCATGCCCCAAATTTACTTTTTGAGTGAATTTTTGAGGCCGTCAATCAGACCTTTGGTTTTGGCAGCCTGGGCGTATTGAGTCTGGAAAACATCTTGACTGATATACCCTGTATCCAAGGCTATGTAAAGGAAGGATTGCAGTTCAACCACCGCTCGACCGGCAACCCCCAGAAAACGGGTAAATTCCTGCCGGGAGTCACAATCGAAGCCTTCGGCAATGTTTTGCATCGCCCCAATGGCGGCTTGCCGGATCTGGTCGCGCAGCCAGGCATCTGCCGCAAACGCCCCCGACCCGCTCAGTTGATAGATCTGCTGGGTCAGTATCCGGGCTTCCTGCCAGGCTTGAATATCTTCAAATCGTTCTATCAGGGACATACGTTGTTTCTCCCACTGCTCGGTCTAAGCATGCGCTAACAAATCGGTCAGGCCAAGCTCTTGCAAACAGGCTTCCGTCGGCGCTGCCGTGTCAGGGTTCCACTTCATCAACTCATAATAGCGGCGCTTGGCCCAATTGAATGACTCTTCATTAATTTCGACACCCGCCAGCGGGCCAGTCTTGAAGGCTTTCATCACCCGCCTGGGTAGTTTGTCGTCGTCGGCGGTAAAGCCCTCGCGCAGATTGAACAACCGGGAGAGAGTCTGCGCCCGCGCCCCGACCGCCAGAATATCGTGGAGGTTGTACTCGACGCCGGTGACGCCGGAGATGGCCTCGGCCAGATGGCCGTATTCGTAGGGATAAAAGTGGCAGTTGACCGCGCAATCCTGAAAATGCATCCAGTTCAACTCGTGGTAGAAGATTTGCATTTTATCCTCGCCCAGGTCTTGGAGCGACAGCGGTCCCACTTTTTTGGCTAGTGCTGCATTGACCCGCTGGAGTCCACCGCCCTCGTTGGCAAAATCCGTATCGTGCATATTCATCATGTGGTCGGCCCCCACCGGCGCGACGGCATAGCCCAGGCCCATGGCCTGTTTGAGCCGGGGTTCGTGCATGGGCAGCTCCTGCCCCTTGATGGTCAGGTTAAACGGCTCCGAAGCCGGGCCAAAACGCTGACTCATGCGGGCCACGCCTTCGGCCAACACATTGCCGAAACCTTCCCGCTGAGCAATCAACTCGACCGAGCGCACCACCACCTCCCCATCGCCCCAGCGATACTCCAACCCGCCGGTATCCTCTTTAGTTAAAATACCGTGGGTGAAGCACTCCATCACAAAAGCGATGGACGCGCCGGTGGAAATGGCGTCCAGCCCGTAGGCGTTGGCCAACTCATTGGCTTTCAGTACGGCCAGGTTATCTTCGACGCCGCAGGACGGGCCAAAGGCGGCCATGGCCTCGTATTCGGCCCCACCGTAGGCCGGGTCGAGTTTAAGGTAGGGATTTTCGTCTTCATTTTCAAAAACTTGCTTGCAGGTGATGGGGCAGGCCTGGCAGGTGTCGCGTTCTTTCAGGAACATCTCATAATTGCGCTCGCCGCTCAACAGTTCCGGGTGTTCAAACACAGGCGCGCCAAAGTTGTGGGTCGGCAGGGCGCCGAAATAGGCCCAGTTCACCAGGGAGTCCTGCGTCCCCCGGCCAATTCCGGCGGCGGCCCAGGCGGACAATTCTTTATAGTTGGCCCCCAGCCACTTGGCCACGCCGGTGACCTGCTGCCGCGCCGCTACCGGCACATTGATCGTACCGCGTACCGCCACGGCCTTGAGATTCTTCGACCCCATCAGCGCGCCCAGGCCGTTGCGGCCGGCGGCCCGATTGATGTCGTGCATCACGGCGGAGACAA
>CAZRYD010000306.1:0-8039 GCA_964604225.1 uncultured Caldilineaceae bacterium | reverse complement strand
AATCATCAAATACTTCTTGGCCATAAGACGCAAATATACCATTACCCTCGATTAAGTCTTGAATGTTTTTGATTGAACCGATATTTTTCGTATTGCCACTTCCAGGACGGTCGCTGGCAATACGCCACTTTTCTTGAAGCAGAAATCGGAAATCCTTAACCACTGATACGATGTCTTGAAGGTCATTCAAGGTGTAGACACGACGTTCATCAATAGTATTTTTGTACACATCAATAAAGCCCTTAACCACCCAATCACCGGCGTCTGTGGCAAGATAGTTCTTGAACTCATCAAAGCGTGTCAGGAGATTATTTCTGAAGTCGTCCACAGTCACTGTTTGACCCACCATTGCAGAAATTATGTACCGATTAAAAGAATTTCTTTGGACTCAGAATTAGTAGATAGAACGTATTTATACCGGCCAAAATGCTCAACTTTGACATTTTTTTTGTACCGCTTGAGCAAGGAGACCAATTCTGACTCGGTAGGGATGCCATCACTACGATATGATACGACCATAATACTGTCTTGATACCTTTGGAACAAACGATCAAAGGCCGTATAGATCTCCTTCTTGTCCGTCCACTGACTTAGTCGTCGCTTCAAACGACGGTGTTTTGAGCGGTGATCTATGTGTTGACCCCACGCGTCGTACATAGTCAGCCCTTCCAAAAAATGATAGAAGTCGAGATAATCAACGGCTACGCCCCGTTTGGAGATATAGGGGGTATCAATGTAAACGAGATCATACCCGCCCGGTACCTCAATAGCGTCAAGGTTTAAGGTTCGATTTGGTTGTCCATTGTCAAAGATGGCCTGATTTGCTTCGCTGAGAAAAGTACGAAACCACTCCTCAAAAGGTCTATCCCAGGTGGTTTTGTTGCCAAAGGAGCGATCTACTTCAGCCAAACGGATATAGAGATTCTTTCGATGAAATAGGTTGTAGGGCCGCTTGATAATGCAGGCTTGACATAGGGCAAAGAAGGCTAAAGCGAATTTGTATGGACTCGTGAGATGGTAGATGTTGGTTATCGTTTGGTCAAGCCAAGCATTTTCTTCATCGGTGAAATAGATATTGTGAAAATTATCCTGGATAAAGCTCAGATAAGTTATATCGGGATGTCTTTGTAGAAGCCAGTCCAACTCTACTGGATCAAGATGGATGTTTTTGTTCTCAATGAGTGCTAGTCCAATATAATAGTTGAAGCGGAGTAAGTCGTTATAAGTTACTTGCTTACCAGCTTGCTTAAGCCGATAAGATACCGCGCCAGTACCGCCAAAAGCATCTAAACAGGTTAGGAAATTTAAATCGGCTATTTGCTCCCAGATCCAATCAACAAGCTTGACCTTACTGCCCTGATAACGGGTAGAAGGAAACTCAGCCGTTAGGTGTGGGAAAAACGAGGGTTGATAGGTTACGACTCTGTTCATATTACTTTGACTATAAACTAGCGCTTTGGGAGCTTTCTAATCGTTTATTGGCCACTCGACCCCATCATAATAACGCGTACCACGATGCCCCTGTTTGGGGATGGGCGCTGCCAGGCGTTCCCCCGGCGCTGCAACCATAATTAGCGTGCGCGGCTGGCCCGACTCGGGATTAATAGCCCCTTCGATCAATTGTCTGATCTTGAGCCGCCCGACCAGTTGGTCATTAAAAATGGTGTAAACGTAGTCGCCCACCTTCAGTTTGGATGGTTTGCCCTTCATGTGAAATTCATATTCGGCCAGAGAGCCATCGTACAAAGCGTTAACCGTTTCGATCCCATCCTGGGCCGGAATAGTTTTGGTGATGCCGAAGCTCATAAGGCTTCCTTTCTGATTTATACGAATCAGGACTTTCGCTTGTCATTCTGAACGGAGCGAAGCGGAGTGAAGAATCCCTCAGATATTCGATTGCAAGCCAATGTTCTGGGGATTTTTCGCTCCCTACGGTCGCTCAAAATGACATACAAGCGAAAGTCCTACGAATATTAAAATAGGTCTGATGCGTGATGCGTGAAGATTTTTTACGCATCACGCATCACGTTTCACGTCACGGTAAAAAGAAGAAAGCTATTCCAATAATCGCATAGACCCCCAACAACTGCGCCCCCTCCAGCCAGTTGCTCTCGCCATCCAGAGCAATCAGGGCGGCAATAAGCGAGGCGGCAAAGAGGGCGATAAGTTCGAATACGTTGAAGGTGAGGGTCAGCGGGTGGCCCAAGGCCAGGCTGACGAAGACCAGCAGCGGCGCGACAAACAGAGCCACCTGCAAGCTAGAACCAAGCGAGATCGCCAGCGACAGTTCCATTTTGTTTTTGATGGCCATCTGCACGGCCACAACGTGTTCGGCCACGTTGCCGACCAGCGGGATAAGGATGATCCCCAGGAAAAATTCGGTGATGCCCAGCTCTTCAACCACCGGCTCCACCGCGCCGACCAGTACCTCACTCAAATAGGCGATGCCTACGGTGGCGGCGACCAGCACAATCACGGCGGTGCGCAGGCTCCACTCGGGCTGGTGGTGTTCGTGAGCCTCAACCAACTCATCGGTGGTGTCGGCCATTTTGAAAGAGAAGACAATGCTCAGGGCGTAGACAACCAGCATCACTACCGATGCGCCCAGGCTCAAATATTCCACCCCGGCATGGTCAACCAAATCAATACTATAGTTAAAAAGCGACGGCACCGCCAGGGCAATCAGGGCCAGAATCAGCATGGTCGAATTGACACTGGCCTGCCGCCGATCAAAGGTTTGGATGCCAAATTTGAAGCCGCCCAGCAGCACACTGAAGCCCAAAATCAAGAGCAGATTCCCCAGAATAGAGCCGGTGATGGAAGCCAGAACCAGCTCCAGCAAGCCTCCCTGAATCGCGACAATGCTGATAATCAACTCAGCGGCATTACCCAGCGTGGCGTTCAACAGGCCCCCGATTTTGGGGCCGGTATAAAGGGCCAACTCCTCGGTCGCCTTGCCCATAAAGCCGGCCAGGGGCACCACCCCCAACGCCGCCGTAAAGAAGATAAGCACCGGCGACCAGTGGAAAATCTCGCCTACAACTGCTACAACTGCAAAGACAAGTAAACCGTAGTTGAGATACTTCACGTGTGAATTCCCCTCTCTTGGTAATCTAGTGGCTGCCATATAGTACACCGAAAATACCGCTAAAGCAACCATATTCAAAGATACAATGCCCCATTGCTGCGGCGATCAGCCGTTAGCCACCGGCTCTCTTTTTAACTTTTGCCAAAAGACCTGCCTCTGCCGTATGATAGGCCCGTTATGGTCACTCAAGCTCGAGTTGCCCCCTCAATGCTAAGCTGGCAGCGTTTGCTGCTCTGGTTATGTTGGCCCTGGGAACTGATTCCGCTGTTAGGCACCCTGGCCTGGCTCTACTGGCAGACCATGCCGCCGGGGATGAGCTCGTGGATCATCGAAGGTTGGGATTCGGCGGTGCTGCAAATTACCGGCAGCACCTGGGGCGTGCCCCATTCCCCAGGTTATCCGCTCTACACCATCCTGGCCAATATCTTCGTCCGCTTGATTGGCCTGCTGCCGGGCCTGTCACAAACCTCGGTGGCCTGGCGGGTGAGTTTTTGGTCCACCACCACCAGCTTACTCACGCTGATTTTTCTTTATTTTACGGTTTGGAAACTCACCAAAGACCGGGTGGCGGCCACGCTGGCCAGCTTGATGCTGGGGGTCAGCTTTATCTTCTGGCGCGGCGCGATTATGGCCGAAGTCTACAGCCTGAACGCCTTTATTTTTGCCTTTACTTATTGGCTGGCCCTGACCTGGGAGGAGAACCCGCGAGACCGCTGGCTCTTTGCCCTGGGGTTGATCGTGGGGGCCGGTCTGGCCCACCATCGCACCGCTTTCATTTTGTTGCCCACCATTGCTGTGTGGGTGTTGCTTAAAACCATCTCCGAGACGGACCGAGGCCGGGGTTGGATAATTGTCCTATTTCTACGCTGGGTGGTACTCATTTTTGCCGCGCTCATCCCTTTACTGTCGTATCTTTACCTGCCCTGGGCAGCCCGCTATCGCCTGGGCCAGACCTGGCTGTATGCCAACACCGCCGATTGGAACACCTTTTGGTTTGTGGTTTTCACTCGCGAGTGGTGGGGACTGGTTAAAATACCCGACACACCCCTGGCCTGGGCCAAAGCCTTTGGCGAACTTTTCCGCCAACAAGCCGGCCAGATGACCAGCGGCGGGGTTCTCCTGGGGCTGCTAGGCTTGCTGACCACTCACCGCCGCCTGTTCTTGTTTGGTCCGCCCCTGCTGGCCCTCGCTTTATTTGGGACGGCTTACAAAGTAGCCGACCTGGACAGCATGCTCATCCCTCTGACCCTGACCCTGTGCATTGGCCTGGGGGCGCTCATGGCTTATGCTATTAATTGGGCGGTGGGGGCCATCAGGATTCGGGGGGAGGCCATCAGAGACCGCTGGCTGCGGATAACAGTGCGGGTAGGGCTTTCGCTGGGCCTGGCGGTGGGGGTCTACCTTATCTTCCGCCCTCTAGCCGCAGCCAATTATGCCGAAGTTGACCTGAGCGGGGATTGGCAAGCGGAAGATTTGGTGGAAGAGGTGGTGGCGATGGCCGGGGCCGGTACCCCCTTGACTATTATCGGCCAGGATAACAGCGTGCTGCCTGATTTTATCTACAGCGAGGTGGTTTTAGGCCAGCCGGTGGAGCCGCTCTCAACCACCACCCTCGGCCGCATGCCCGAACAGGCCAGTATCGCCCTGCTGCAAGAGCGCTTTGAGCAAGGCCGGCGGGTGTTTGTCGATATTGAAACGATCAACCTCAATTTTATTCCCTGGCTGTCGAAGGCGGTCAAAACCGGCCAAATTTTTCTGGCGCCCACCGGCCATCCTTATTTGTGGGAATTGCTGCCCCGGCCCCGGCCCAATGTTTTGCCCGCCCAAGAAGCCTGGACCCAAATCCCGCCCGGCCAATTCCTGGACGGTCAGGTTTCGATCATTGCCTACCATGAGCGGATCATTCGCAAGCGCACCGGCTGCTTTTTGCGGCTGAGTCTGTTCTGGCGGGTCGAGCAGGCCCTGGACCAGGATTATTTTGTGGCCGTGCAACCCCTGGGCGGCGAAACGGTGCTGGATAAAAACGACCACCTGGGCTTGATGCGCGGCTATCTACCCACCTCTAAAATTCAGCCGGGCGAAATTGTGCGCGATGAAGTGGACATGCTCATCCGCCAACCGGCCGCCCTGCCAGGGGTGAATTTGGTGGTCAATCTCTATCAAATTAAAGACAACCAATTTCCCACCTTTGGCGAGGTCACCCTGCCGATTACGGTTGACCCGGCTGGCTGTAAATGATTATAACTCTGGGGAAAAATATTAGGATGACCGTTACCCTCAATCAACCCGACGGCTTGTATCTTTCAGCCCAAGCCAGCCTGGCTCAACTGCTTGAAGCTGAGGCGCTGCGTGCTTTTGCCGATGGCCTGCTGCATGCGGCCCTGACCCACACCTTGAACCTTCAACCTGCTACTTTCAACAGGCTGACCCTGGCTGAGTTGCTCTATTACGCCGACGGCCCCGAAACATATCCCCTGCTAACAGCCCTGCTGGCCCTTGACGCCGAGATCCACGTCCTAGTGGACGAAGACAAGCGCGTCTTGCCCTTGCCCGGTTTTCTGAGCTACCGGGCCAGCCTGCCGCCCGATAAATTCCCTCTCAAAACCCTGCGCCTGCCGCCGCTCAATCCGGGGGGACGCTACGCTTTTTCAGTTGCGGCTGAAGGGGTCTATCTGGCCGTTCGCCTGGACTTGCACGATAGGCTGCGGGTGGCCGGCCACGTGCGCCTCGCGCTCAGCAGCCCGACTCGCCCGCCGCTGCGCCTGCACGCTGTCGAGGATCGGTTGGAGCGCCAGGTTATGGCAGAGGATTTGATCGAGGCGGCGGTTGCCGGGGGGGATGAGGAGTTAGCCACCCCGCTCACCCAGGCGGAGCAAGCGGCGTTGGTGGCGGCTTTGAAGAGAGCGGTTAGGTGAAGGTAATATTTTTCTAAAGTTTAGCTCGTTTATCCAACCAGCGTTGGAAAGAACGCTGGCTTTCGCCTGATGGCCGCCCTAACAATAGCCCTTCTACACTCAAATCTTCATCTAACTCCGGCCAATGAATCCCTTCGCCATCTCCTATTAGTTCCCAATGATTACGTTCTGCCGGAGTACCGTATAACAAACGGGGATACCAAACCAACGGCACAAGCAAGGTGCGGCCGTCGGTCAGGTCAACACTCAAAGCTTCATCGGTGACAACGATATGTTGGGCTTTTGCGGTTTGTATTTCAATTAAAGAAGTACTCATCCCATTCTCGGAGTAACCGCTCCTCATTTTCTTCAACTAATCTTTGGATACGATAAATTTCAGTTCGGCTAAAGCCACCACTCTGCTGCAATCTGACCGGTCTGAGCCAAAATTTGGCTTTATACCGTTCGCGCTGGACATGAACATGCGCAGGTTCGTTGAGGTCGTTAGCATAGAAGAAGAAGCGATAAGGGCCAAGTTCAAAAATGGTGGGCATAGGTTAAACTATAGAAGATTTTTGTTTAACTGTCAATGCTAATTTTCAATTGCTACAACACCTTTTGATGACACGAAAGCTTTGCAAGCAACGTAAGCCGCGAAAATCCTGGTCGAAAAGACCCGCGTAGTTAGCCCTTTCGTGAATTTCCTCTTTTTCGCGCCTATCGTGGTTCAAATTCCCCCGGTTGGCTCCTACAGGTTTAGGTCAGGCTGGCTCTTTTTCTAAACAGTTTTTTTGCAATTCTAAGGTTTTGCTACTTGACCATGCACTACATCGGTGAGCGGCAACGCCAGATTAAGGCCACCACCAATTGCCCAACTAACCCCACCATACTTTCTACCTACGCTAACAGACAAGATACAAATGGAAAACCGACGTCAATTAATAGGGGTACTGTACCGCCGTCGTGGGCACGGGGGGGAGGTTTACCTCAAACTATGTGGGCAAACTGACCTACAATTAAAGGGTGGCACAGTGCCTTTCTTCTCGTTTTTCTTTTACTCCGCTTTCATTGACCAGAACCAAACGGTTAGAAATGATACTTTCGCTGACCGTCTATTTACGCTTTCAATCGTTGTAGGTTGCAGCGAGTGACCAATAAACTTGATCACGTCTTTCTGACACGGTTACGCTGAACAAACCCTAACAAGCGATTTGTTAAGCCTCGTCAAGATATTTTTCATCACGAAACTCAGGCGGAATTATACGCACCAATTCTCCATCTATATCAATCCCATATTTCACAGCTAAGTACGTCACATGAACACCTATCAATGCCCGCAAACTACCGAGTTGAGTCATGAAAGAAAAGGGGCCACCTAGGATATGGTTGCGTTTCCGTGTATTGTCAAGATATTCACAACATGCCGCTCGCATTCCTTTAAATGACTTCACAGCTTCCGAATCTTCGGGCAAACGTTTCAATGCAGATGTAAGTTCACTTCTGATTGCTAGCACAGACTCTGCAACCTCTTGATCAATCTCATGCGCGAAATCATTATAAAGCGCACGGCGGTCTTCAAGAAAAATGAAAGTTTCACGAACTATTTCCCTCTCTGACGCCGGTGGGTTCCATGATATACCAAATATCGGAATTGAGATGCCAGTTATTCGATTTGCAATCTCCTTAAACGCTATCATTGTTTTGGACATTACCATTTTACCTTTCTACTACAGTTGTAATTAAATAATTCTGCACAAAAATTTAGCCTTAATACCGCAAATTGGCTTAAAAATTTGAGGCGTTAAAAGCCCTAAAAGCTTGTTACAACTGAAGTATCTAGCCGCCCAACTCGGTAAATATATAGAAAAGTTCCACATAACCCGACCCATCTTCGTCATGTGGAACTCTTCCCCTCCTCCTAACTCACGGAAAAATCCCCCGCTGCGCCAGCGCTTCGGCCACGCGGGCGACGGCCAGCATAAAGGCGCCCTGGCGCAGCGAGACCTTTTTGGCCTCGCTAAAATCGCAAACCTGGTCAAAGGCATTGTACAAGAAAC
>CAZRYD010000305.1:0-8052 GCA_964604225.1 uncultured Caldilineaceae bacterium | reverse complement strand
GTTACGGTGTGTATTAAACGAAAGCCGGGTTGACCCCGGAAGATGCTAAATCAATTAGTGACAAGGTAACAAAGTAGCACGCCCTTCGGCGCACCCGAAGGGGTGAAGTTGCAGGAATATAGTATCCTGTCTAGAGTCGAAGGCCCCCTGTGGGCTGTCTACCATCTACCGTTTACTATCTACAAGGAGGATCATTAGTAATGAGCTTGGAAACCATCTATGAAGCTGTCTTAAAGGGCAACGCGAAAGCTGCCGCCGCCGAAACCCAGGCGGCCATTGAGGCCGGCGTTCCAGCCGCGGATATACTCCACCAGGCCTGCATCCCGGCCATGACCGAGGTCGGCCGCCTCTTTGAGTCCGGCGAAAAATTTGTCCCGGAAATGCTCATTGCCGCGCGAGCTATGCAGAAGGCTCTGGAAATCCTCAAGCCGCTGCTAGTTCAAGCCGAGGTCAAAACACTGGGCACGGTCGTCATTGGCACTGTGGCCGGAGACCTGCACGATATCGGCAAGAATCTGGTCGCCATGATGTTAGAAGGAGCCGGCTTCCAGATTATTGACCTGGGCACCGACGTATCGCCTCAGAAGTTTGTCGAAGCCGTCCGGCAGCATGAGCCTGATTTGCTCGGCATGTCGGCGCTGTTGACGACCACGGTGACCTCGATTGCCGACACGATTAAGGCTCTGGCCGAAGCCGGGGTGCGAGACAAGGTCAAAGTTATCATTGGGGGAGCGCCCATTACTCAGGATTTTGCCAACAAAGTTGGCGCGGACGGTTTTTCGCCCGATGCCGGCAGCGTGGCCCGGATGGCCAAAGCACTGTTAAATGTGGCGTAAGGGGACTCCAAATGGGGGATGAGAATATCTTGATCAGAAAGAAATAAGAAGTAAGAAATAAGAAAGCGCCTCGTCTCTGATTCTAATTTCTAATTTCTTCACTTCAATGGGGGAGGCCGATGCTGCCTAAAACTGGCTCGAGGCGGAGCCGGTTTCATCGGTGGTCCACGCGGCCAATATCGCCGCAAATCCCCAGACCAAACTCTAATAATATAGCTTTGATAGCGATAACGTCGCAACGGAGCCGTTAGCCGCTTGTTCGTTATTAAATTAGCACAATAGAAGGAGAAAAAAATATGCTTCTTAACAAATTCGCCAAACGAGATTACTCGCTGGTCAGTACCGGACGGAGTGCCGTGGCGCTGGATGATGATTTAATTGAAGAAAAAGTGGAAGGAACCTGGTGGTCCCCCGACGTCCCTCGCCAGGAACTTAAAGCGATGATGAAGCGGAGTGACGGCCCGGCCCTGTTTCATTTTGGGCTGTGGATTTTGCTGCTCCTCGTCAGCGGCTATCTGGCGGTCTTATCCTGGGGCACCTGGTGGGCCATCCCCGCTTTTTTGATATTTGGGACGATCTATTCCTCCGCCGATGCCCGCTGGCACGAATGTGGGCACGGCACACCCTTCAAAACCCGCTGGCTCAACGAGTTTTTCTACCACGTTAGCTCCTTTATGACCCTGCGCGAGGCTCACCTGTGGCGCTGGAGCCACGCCCGCCATCACACTGACACCATCATTGTCATGCAGGACCCGGAAATTCAAGTGATGCGCCCGGCCGACCTGCTCAAAATCGCGGGTGATTTTTTCTGGCTGTACAGCGGTCCCTCGGAAGTGATGCGGATCGTTCGGCACGCTCTGGGTCAACCCGATGCCAATGTGCGGACTTACGTACCGGAGACAGTTCGCCAAAAGATGTACTGGTCCAGCCGGGTTTACGTGGCGATTTTTATTGCCTTTGGGATTTGGTCCTACGCCATTGGCAGCTTTTTGCCGATGATGTTTATTGGCCTACCCCGTTTTTATGGCGGCTGGCTGCACCAGCTTCTGGGGTTAACCCAACACGCCGGCCTGGCCGAAAATACCCGCGATCATCGCCAAAACACCCGCACCGTCTATGTCAATCCAATTTTTCAATACCTTTACATGAACATGAACTACCACATTGAGCATCACGTCATCCCGATGGTACCATTCCATGCTCTGCCCAAACTGCACAAAGCGATTGTGGCCCAGACTCCGCCGCCCTATACCAGTCTGTGGCAAGTTTACCAAGAGATGATTCCCGCTTTGATTAAGCAGGCCTATGAAGACCCCGACCATCACATTGTGCGCTCCTTGCCTGCGCCGGCTGTGACCGAGTTGCCGGTTCAGGAAAGAGTTAATGGACAGAATGGACACCAGACTTTGGAAGAAAAACCCCAAGCGATTACCGGGCATTGGATCGAAGTGTGTGCGGTGGATGACCTGGATGAAGAAGAGGTCGTCGGGTTTGACTATAACGGCAAAAAATATGCAGTCTACCGCCTGCAGGGGGATAATTTCTACGCCAGCGATGGCTTGTGTACCCACGAAAAAGTATTGCTGGCCAACGGCTTGGTGTTGGATGGCTGTATTGAGTGCCCGATGCACAACGGTCGGTTCGAGGTGACCACCGGCAAAGCAGTCAAGCCCCCCGTCCACGAGGATTTAAAAACCTACCCGGCCGAGCGGCGGGGCGACAAGGTTTTTATCAACCTACCTGAGTGAAAGGATTGTAAGTAATGTCACCTGCAATGGTCATCATTGGGGCAAACCTGGCCGGAGGCGTGGCGGCCATCACCTTACGCGAAGAGGGCTTTACCGGCAAAGTGATTCTCATTGGAGCGGAGCCGCACCCACCTTATGAACGCCCGCCCCTGTCAAAGAAATATCTACAAGGTGAGAAACGGCTGGAAGAGATTACCCTCAGGCCGCTTGCCTTTTATGCCGAACGTAACATCGAAACTCGGTTGGGGGTACGGGCCAGGCGGGTTGATCCCCAGGCAAAGGTGGTCGAACTTGAAAATGGCGAGCGCATCCCTTATGACAAGGTCTTGCTTGCCACCGGGGTCCGCAACCGCAAACTGCCTGTGCCCGGGGCCGATCTCCCCGGCATTTACAGTTTGCGCGATGTAGCGGATGCAGATGTCATTCGTCAAGAAGGCGTGGCCGGACGGAAAGCGGTTCTGGTCGGTATGGGCTTTATCGGTTCCGAAGTCGCGGCGACCCTCCGCCAACTGGGGGTCGAGGTGGCCGTGGTAGAGCCTTTGAAATTACCCCTGGCTCATATTTTAGGAGAAGAGGTGGGGCGCGTTTTTGAGAGCTTTCACCGTGAGCAGGGGGTGCAGATGTATTTTGAGGAATTCGCGATGGGGTTTGAGGGCGATGGTCGGGTGCGGCGAGTCATCACCAAAAGCGGGCGGCAGCTTGAGTGCGATTTTGTGGTAGTGGGGGTCGGCGTTGAGCCGGCGACGGAGGTTGTCGCCGGGACTGGCGTCAAGTTGGATAACGGCATTGTGGTTGACGAGTATTGCCAGACCAACGTTGAGGGTATTTATGCGGCCGGGGACGTGGCCCGGCACTACCATCCCCTCATCGGGCGACATATTCGGGTGGAGCATTATCAAAATGCTATCTCGCAGGGACAAGCGGCCGCCCGCAACATGCTGGGCCAACAACAAGCCTACGCCGAAGTCCACTGGTTCTGGTCCGACCAGTATGAATATAATATTCAATACGCCGGCTTTCACGGGAAGTGGGACGAATTTGTGGTCCGGGGTAGTTTAGAGCAACGGAATTTTATTGGCTTTTTTCTTCAGGATCACCGCATTGGGGCCGCCGTGGCGATGAACCGGCCCAAGGATTTACGTCTGACCATGCCGCTCATCCAGGCCAAGGCCCCAGTTGAGGTGAAAGACCTGGTAGATGAATCGGTCAAGCTGCGTTCTTTACTCCCCAGTGGATGATTAACCAGGATAGGCGCCAGCCCCCAAACCACACATCTAAGACAATTGGTTGTAGTTTCTGTCTACTACCATTTATGGTATACTTGAGCCATAAAACATAAGGTGTGGAGGCGTGCGATGGCCCTGGTCAAGATCTCAGCCGATAAACGTTACCTGGTTAACCCCAAAGGCCAGCCCTTTTTTGCTATGGGGGTCAATTATGCCGGTTATTTTGACCGGGCCTGGAAAATGTGGGAACCGAACCTGTTTGACCCGGCCCTGATTGCCCGAGATTTCCGCAAGGCCCAGGATAGCGGCTTCAACACTATTCGTCTATTTGTTCACGCTGCCCTGGCCGGTGATCTTAGCAAGGATAACTTTGCCAAGCTTGATCAGGTGTTGTCGCTGGCCCAGGATCATCAATTGTTGGTCTTGCTGACCCTCAACGACGCCCACTGGCTGGATTTGGGGCGGGTGGGTCAACTGGATGCTAAGGTCGCCGCTCGCTACAAAGATGTACCGACCATTATGGCCTACGACCTGGAGAATGAGCCGGTCTTTTACAATCTGGTCGGCGCGATTTACCCCAAAAACTACCGCCCGCCGATTCACACCAGCCAACTGGTTGACATGTATGGCGTGCGCGTCAGCCGGACCGAAGCCGCCGATTTGCAGCGCCGCCGCCAAATCCCCGCTCATCTCGACGCCGACGCCGCTTTTTATTATATCAACGCCCTGCGCATTTTTCTGGAATATGACGCCGCTGCCAACACCTTTGTTCGCCGGGGCAAAGGCACCCTGGTTGATTTTATGCTTTCCGGCGAAGCCACGCCCTGGCACAATTTTATCGAGGTGCTGGACAAAACGGTTGAGGCCTGGCTGCGGGCCCGTATTGACCCGATTCGGGCGGCTGATCAGGCCCATCTGTTGACGCTCGGCTGGAACTGGCTGCAATTTGCGGCGCTGCCGGCCAACCGCTTGCTGGATTTTCAGGAGTACCATCATTACGAGGCCGCCACGCTCAGCGGTTTCAATACCAACGCGGCTCACTTGGAGGGTTTGCGCCGGGCTTTTCCCAAACACCCGCTTATCTTTGGTGAGTTTGGCTGGAGCAATCAATCCAGCGCCGACCCGCGCCAGAGCCAGCCGGTGCATCCCGGTCTGACAGCTCTCTATGAAACCGCCACCTATGCTTACCTGCGGGCCAATGCCTTTGCCGGCGGCTTCAAATGGATGCTGAACGACGCCCAGGCCCCCGAGAATCCCTACCAGGCCAACTTTGGTGTTTTCAAAGCGGGCGACCAACCCAAACCCATCCGCGATTTGGTGCTGCGTTTCAGTCAGGATTGGCCGCCGGTTGAGCAGCCCGCTACCTTTATCACCAAGCGTGATTTGGAGAGCAGTTTTTCCTATCGTTTTGACGCGCCGCAGCAAACCACCGTCGGCGGTTACATTTATCAGGATGAAGCCATTCGCTGGCAGACCCAAGCCGGGCTGGCTCATTGCTTTATTAAACAAGACCCGCAGGGCCTGTTGATCGACGCCCAGGGCGCGGGCCGGCTGTCGCTTGACCCCTGGGATCTCATCCCAACCTGGAATCGCGCCCGCGAGGTGGTGGTTTACCGGGTTTATGGCGACAGCCAGCGCACCCGCCAGCAGACCTTTGCCCCCGGCCAGCCGGTCGAACTGGACATCAGCGCCGGGGTGCGCTATTTGCTGGCGATGGGCCAGGAGATTTCCACCACCCCGCTCCCCGATGGTCCCAGCCCCAAGCCCGGCGAGCACGTGCTGTTGCTGGCCGACTTTGAGCACTATGTACCGGCGGCGCTCAAATACATTCGCCGCTTTGCCCCCGATTTGACCTTTACCACCCATGAGACCGGCGAGCGTTGGGCCTATATCACTGTTATTGCCCCAGCGGAGCGAATTCCCGAGGCCCGGCTAGACGATATGCGCGGTGCAGGCGCGCTGCTGGTCGAGCGGGTTATCGGCGACACCCCGCAAGCCACCCAGGCTATTCTGGACGAGATGGCCCAGCGCAATCAACGCTTCCGCACCAGCGTGGCCCCGGCTCCTCCCCAGGAAGAACCCCCCACCGACTCCCCCGAACCGCCCAGCGACGGGGTCAAGGACACCTACATCGTCCAGCCCGGCGACACCCTTAGCAAAATTGCCTTGCAGCTTTACGGCAAGGCGAGCCTGTGGACGCTCATCTTTGAGGCCAACCGCGATAAGCTGGCCAATCCCAGCTTGCTGCGGGTGGGGCTGGAATTAAGAATCCCAGAACGGAGCTAACCGGGTGAGCGTGCCAGACTCTTAGAAGGGCACGCCGAACCAGTGTCGGTGTGGCCTTCAACCCTGACGGGCGCAGCCTTACGTCTTCTACCTTAAAGATCCCTCGGCGCACCTTATCCTGTCTGCCGAGATGACAGACGGTTAGAAGGTCTCTTGTTCATGGGCCATAGCGGGTGTATAATGGCCCATCCCAAAGGGAAGGACGAATTCTTGTAATAATTATGAGCGACAACGCTTTTGACATCCTCCAGGAGCGCGGTTTTATGGCCCAGGTGACGGACGAAGCAGCGGTCCGTAAAATGCTGGGCGAGCGCCAAATTACCTTTTATGTCGGCTTTGACGGCACTGCCGATAGCCTGCATGCCGGTCATTTAGTCCCTATTATGGCCATGATGCATTTGCAGCGGGCCGGACATCGCCCTATTGGGCTGGTGGGCGGCGGCACCACCATGGTGGGCGATCCCAGCGGCAGAACCGAAATGCGCCAGATGTTGACGGAAGAGGCGATTGAGGCCAATGCCCAAAAAATTCATGCCCAACTCAACCACTATTTACACTTTGGCGACGGCCAGGCTATCCCTGAAAATAACGCCCACTGGCTGCTTGACCTCAAGTACATCCCCTTTTTGCGCGACATAGGCCGCCATTTCAGCGTCAACCGCATGCTGGCGGCCGAAGCATATAAATTGCGCTATGAACGCGGCTTGAGTTTTATCGAATTTAACTACCAACTGCTGCAAGCCTATGATTTTCTGGAACTCTATCGGCGCTACGGCTGCACCATGCAACTGGGCGGCGATGATCAATGGAGCAACTTACTGGCCGGGGTAGACTTAATTCGACGGGTTGAAGGCGCCACGGCTGAGGCCATGACGTATCAATTGCTCACCACCGCCAGCGGGGTCAAAATGGGCAAAACCGCCGCCGGTGCGGTCTGGCTCGATGCCGAACGGCTCAGCCCTTATGACTACTATCAATACTGGGTCAACTGCGACGACCGCGATGTGGAGAAACTGCTCAAAATCTTCACCTTTTTGCCGGTCGCTGAGATTAAACGCTTGGCTGCCTTAGAAGGGGCCGAACTCCGGGAAGCCAAGCGCGTTTTGGCCTACGAAGCTACCCTGATTACTCACGGTGAAGCTGAAGCCCGCGCCGCTGAGGAAGCATCTCGCGCTGCTTTTGCCCAGGGTGGTGATCTGAGCGCCATGCCCACGACCGCCATCGATTTGGCTCGCTTGGAACAGGGGTTGGGTGTTCTAGAAATTTTTACCGGGGTTGGTCTGACGCAATCTCGCGGCGAAGCCCGGCGCATGGTGCAGCAGGGCGGCCTCTACGTCAACGATCGCAGGGTGGACCAGGTTGAAGCCGTTTTGACTGCGGCTGACCTGACCCCGGAGGGAATTTTACTCCGGGCCGGCAAAAAGAAGTATCACCGGCTGGTGATTGCAGGAGAGTAAGCCTTACCGCGACGATCCGGGAGATGCTTCGCTTCCCGCTTGCGGGTCACTCAGAATGACGCTTTAGCGGTCAACCGTCGGCGGCCTGTGCCCCAATAAGGGGTATCGGCGCTTGCTCTAAAAAGTGATTGCCCCGGAGGGGTCCCGGGGCAATCGACTTGAGGAGGGGAGGAAAACAACAACAAGAGGAACGAACGCCGCCTGTTGTTAGAAAGTTATACCTGGCTCAACCCTCTTTGTCAAACCGACTTTAAAGCAGGAAAAATTCTAATAAGGTGCACTTGCCAAGTGCACCCTATTTGGTTTTAAAATAAAATGACCCCGGGCGGGGGCAGCGCCGGGGCCATCTTATTAAGGAGGGAGGCAAACAACAAGAAAGGAGAGAAATGCCTTGTGAAATAATATACAATCATTTCCTCGTTTTGTCAAGACTGCCAGCCGATTTCGGTGCACGAACGATCTGTTAGTGAGTTAGAGATTTGAACCTTCTCGGTACTAT
>CAZRYD010000304.1:0-8091 GCA_964604225.1 uncultured Caldilineaceae bacterium | reverse complement strand
TATTATGTCAAGTAATGCTATTATGTAAAGTGGTCGTGACCATCCCTTAAAAATAGACGCAAATTCAAGGGGAGACCCTTCTTCACGCCAATACTCAATAAACAGGGCAACTAATACTGTAATTAGGGTAACTGGCAAGAGTCTGTACCAGGCCCAGGCCGGATACCGCCACCAACCCAACTCATGCAAATAATAAATTGCTGCCAGGTGTCCAGCCGAAGCCAAGGCCAGCAACCACACTCGTAGCCGGAAGCGATAAATCGCCCAGCCGAACATCGGCATCATGAGCAAGAAATTTAAAGCCGACAGCCCTGCTCTAAATTCGGTAAAGAAAGGGCTAGCCATTGCCAGGCCAAAGCCCAGAACATAAAACGGCAGCCCCCACCAGCTCAGGAAGCGACTGGCTAACGCCACCAGCCAACCCGCTGGATTGCTCCACGGAAAGTCTCGCCAGTCGCCCAAGCGGCGGTCAAGTGTCCAACCCATCGCCAACCCAACCACAGCGCCGGGAAAGAGGGCCAGGCCATAATACTCTGGCCCTAAAGATGACTTTTGCAGGCCAATTGCATAAGGGATGATTACCAGGGTGCTGGCTGGGGTGAGCAGCAGCGGCTGCCGCAGCCAAAAAGCGCTTATCGCGTAAAGTAATGCCGCTGCCCCATAGCCCCACAGTGCTCCCGTTTGATCCTGACTCGAGGGGGGCAAGCCCAAGGCAATCAAGGCAAAACCAATTGTCAGCGTAGCCGTGCCATACCCGGCCAGATTGACCCGACGCAGCATCCAGGCGAGCGCCAGGTAAATCGAGGCCAAGCCGATTAACCACCAGCCGTGACGACTCCCCACCACACTGGCTTCGTGCAAGGCTAATAAAAGCGAGGCCGGTACAATCGCTGCTGCCGGGTAAACCCACAGCGGATTCCTGAACAAGCGTGCCGAAACTACCAGCAGCAACGCGTCAAATAAGAGAGCCAGCGCCAGCAGCGGCGTATCGTGGGCGACCAGCATGGTGCCGACGATCATGGAGCCGTATGCCGTTAAATACGGCGCTAGAGCATAGCTTTGGGCTAATTCCGGCTTGGGAGCGATCCGTTTCAACCACTGCCCGGCAATCAAGCCCAACGAGCCAAAGGCCAGCAACATCAACCCATAATACTCGTGACGCGCTGCTGGCAGCAGCCAAGCTAACAGATAGACACTCCAGACGGGCAGCAATATGAAAGCTGGATAAAGGAACTTGCTTTTCTCTAAAGCTGAAAAAGTTTCGCCGGGATGTTTTTGTAACCAGCAGTGATCTAAAATTGCTGCCAAGCTGTACCATCCGATAGCCAGGCCAAACGTAAAACGACTTGTGTCAACGTCGGCGATCCCCCACAGCAGCGAAAAAGGCAGCAGGACATGGGCCACTGACTTTAAGGGTAAAATATACGTGACGGGAATGAATCGGCGCAGTGCCAAACCGGTCAAGAAAAGGAACCAGGCCAGAACAGTCCAACTCAGCGCAAACCCGGGCACGGTCGGCCGATATGGGCTGAACCAGCCCAGGTTGGTGAGAATGGTCCAGGGGGCAAAGACGAGTAAAGCTGCCATCCACATAAAGTGAGCCTGCCGGAACAATCGCGCCGATAAGGCATACAGGCCGGTGATAATCAACAAGCCGACGACAGCCCAGATCTGCTGGATGCGGCCTCCACCCAACAACCATAAATTGCGAACTAAGGCCAACCCAATCGCCCCGGCGGAGACGGTCCAACCGGCTGCCAGGAGTGGACGTTGGAAGAGCCGCCAGGTTAATCGGAAAAAGGCTAGTTGACGATGACTCGATCCCGAGTGTCTACGCAACCAGGCCCCACGCAGGCCCCGTTCCGCCAACACCAACACCAGCGCCATCACCGCCCCCCCAGCAGCCGACGAACCCCGGCCTTGGCTATAATTGATAACTACGAAGCCACCAGCCGCTACCGCTAACCAGATTGCCAGGTGCCCCCAGCGCTCTTTATAAGTTCCCCAGGCATAAAGCCCGTAGGTCACAGCTAGTACAAATTGACCAGCCGCGCCCCATAGTCGCATTGGCTCGGTCCAGGGTACAGCCATGAATAGGTCATTGAACGGCTGAAGGTAAATTCGCCCCAGGATAACTACAGCCAGGACATGCGCCACCAAATAGAGCGGCATGAGAAACTGGCGGGTGAAAATTGATGACTTGCGCCGTTCGGTTTCCAAACCAACCAGAAGATAGACGGCGACGAGCAGAGTTAGCGCAAAGCTGGCCGCATCGAAAGAAAATTGCAGTTGACTGAGCACCAAGGTGTAGCCCCAAGCTGTCACCACGCTTCCGGGAGCCAACTCAAACGATTGCCGGCGGGTCAGGGCATCGGCCAAGTAGAGCAGGCCGGCACTGAGCAGGGTTAATCCCGGCGCGAAGCCAGCCGGGGCGATGGTAAAAGCCGCTAGTGGAGCCATCACGCTGACCAGCAGGCCGGTGACGTACCAGGGCCACCGATAGCTATGATTAGTATGGCCCAGCCGGTAACTGAGGAGCACCAGACCCCAGGCCAAAACAGCTAGGGCTAAAGGCAGGCTAAAATCAAGGGGGCGGCGATTGGCAAAAAGTAACCAGACCCAGACCGGCAAGGGCAAAGCTGTTAACCAGTGAAAAATGGATTTACGCCATTTGCTGTTAGCCGCAAAACCGGGTTGTCCTCCATGAGCCAGGTAAGCGCCCCAGGCCGTCAGCCCCAACCAGTTGCCGAGGCTGTAAGCAAGTATGTCGCCGTCATAGGGGAGTAGGGCAGGCAGCCAGGCCAGGGCGGCAATGACGTAGCCGGCAATGGCGACAGGCTGAGCGAAACTGCTCTCAGGGTTGGTTAAGGGCTTGGCGGCTGGGCTTGGGAACCGGGTTCCCAGGTTGAGGGCAATAATAATGTGTACGATTGCCAGGGAGGCCCAACCGACGCCCAGTTGAGAGACATTCAGGCCCAACTCGGCCAGGGCAAAAGTAGTCGCCGAGAGAGCAAGAAGCGAAGCAGCGTAAAGGTAGGCGGGGCGTTGCCACAGCAGCGCGGCCAGAATAACAGCGCCGGTTAGCACCAGGTGGCTGCTGGCCGCAGCCGTTCCATTGGTGATATCGGTGAGAGACCAAAGGGCGGCGGTAATGAGTAGAGCTACACCCCAGCCGGTGGCAGTACGACCGTGACCGTGGATAATCGGGTCGTTTTGATTGGCCAGGAGTTTGTGGCCGGTGAGGAAATACAAGGGCACCAGCCAGGCCCAGCCAAAGGCGTGCCAGGCCGGATTGATTCCCGCCTGATTGAAAACAGCGGCCTGGGCCAGATATGTCGCCACCGGCAGAGAGATTGCCGCCAACAAGCCCAGGCTGCGACTGCGATAATGAATAGCTCCCCAAGCGAAAATGAAGCCGCCGAGCCACCAGTTGACGGTGAGGGCGTAATGGAGCGTGTCGTAGGTGGGGCGGTCAATAAAACGCCAGCCAAACGTCAGCGGCATCAGCACGCCCGCGGTGAGCAAGGTCAGGTAGCGGAAAGGTTCGGTGAAAGCGTGCAGCGAAGAGGCAAAGAGGCGACCCGTATCCTGGGGCAGGTGAGGCGAAGCGGTAGCGCCTTGGCGTTTTTCCAATGCGGTTGCCAGAACGATCAAGCCGAGCGCCAAACCGGAAAGTCCGGCAGTTTGCCAATCGAGCGAGAGGCCAAAGGATTGATGGCTCAACTGAATGATAGCCAGCACGGTGCTACCGGCTGCCGTGCCGACCAAATAGCCGAAAAAGCGGCTGCGAATCAGGAGCGTGGCAGCGATATAAGCAAGCAGGCAGACCAGCGAAGTCACCAGCCAGAATAACGGCCAATCATTGGGCGAAACGTGAAAATTGACGTAGATGGTATAAAAATCAATCGGGATGAGGAGAGCCGCAATGGCGCTCAGGGCAATGCCGGAGCGATACAAAGGCGTTTTGGCGCGAACATACCAACCCAGAGCGAAGAAAATGGCGGTAAAGCTGGTTGGGATGGCAACACGCAGAGGCGCGGAGAAATCCTTCCAACCCCAGACTACAAAGGAAAGGGCAGCGGCAAAGAGCAGAAAGATGCCCAGGAAAAGCAGGGCCTGCAAGGTTCGTTCGGATAGGAGAGTGCGCCATAGACGGTCGCGGAGGGGGGTAGGCGGGGGAGCAGGAGCGTGAGAGGGCGAGGGAGACAGGGAGACAGGGAGACGAGGCGGCGCAGACAGAGGAACGGAAATATCAGTCTTTGACGCAATCTCGGCGACTGGTTGGCTGGTTGGCTCGCTGACCGGCTGCCTCGCTACTTCAGGCGCCGGGCGAAAGCCGAGGTTGATTTCAAGTTGCTCCTTTTCGGCTATGAGAGGGGCGCGAATCTGTGTTTCGGCTGTGGTCGTGGCAAAGCTGTTATTTTGATGCAGATATCCTACTGCGTCGAAGAGAAAATTAACTAACTCCAGGCGTTCGGCGTCAGTTTGAGGATAAGTAGGGCGCGGATACTCTTCCAACCGTTCGAGTAACTCATCTACCTGGCGCTGGGTCTGATCGACTATTGTTTGCGTTGTCGTGGGGTGGATCCGACCGGCTTCGAGCCATTCCCCCATTTTTTGGAGTAAGGCTTCGCGCTGGAAAAGCTCAGGCCAAGCTGCTTCGGCTTCCTCCGCGGTAAATGGGGGAAGACGGAGTCCCAGGGCTATTTCCAACTCGCGCTGGCGAGTACCGTATTTTTGTTGGATGAGTTGACGGTCATGAGAGCGGACGCCCAACGCCTGCCAGGTGTCAATTTCGGTTAAAATCCAATCGACTTGGGCCAGTTCTTCAATAAGGGCCGGGTCGCCGCTAAAGTGGCACTGAGGACAGGGTTGAGAGAGCTGATAAGCCGGTTGATCGCAGTTTGGGCAGCGCATAGAACCTCAAATCAGTAGCCAGTGTCAATAGTCAGAAAAGAATGACTTGAGCAATAGCTTTACTGGAATGGAATAGTAGAGCAGTCTCAATCGTTCTTATGTTCAATATACGCATCAATCAAATAAAAGTCACCTATCGAAAGTTAGGATAATCTAGAATTATACCTAGATTATCAATGTACATAGGTAGTTTAACAGGTTCTGTTGAATTAGTCAAGGGGATCACAACTCAATTTTGTGAGAGACAAAAAGCTAAGGAAGATGTTGCGAAACAGCAAGACCAGGCTGAGGCGTTCTTAGAAGTGAAGTGAACGTAGAAAATACCAGTTTAGTTAAGTAAGCAATTGCGCTTAGACACATCTGGGGACGATTTAGACTCACTACCAACGATGGCGATAGAGATGTGGGTCCACCACTTGGATCATCTTTTCAATGTTGAGTGTATTACCCAGAAATTGATTAATCTGCTCAATTTGTGGGCCAGGTTCCTTTAAAACTTGGTTATAATTGACATCAATACGTTTGATATTCGGCTGGCTATTTATCCAGATGTTTACCTGCGCCAAATGCTTTTCGAAAAGCCTACCCAACTGATCATCACTAATTTTGTTGGGATCCTCTCCACGATGAATTAGCATTTTTCGTTGAGAGGCAAGAATTTCAGGTATAACGCGACGCATGAAAACGATGTAGTAAGGATAGGTAACTGGTAAGTAAGTTAATAGGGCAGAAATTACCTTAACTACCTTGCCTTGGGCATCTACAAGCCAGTCAGTATCGCCTTCTTTAAGCTTTTTTGCCCTTTCAAATTCGTAATAACCTTTGGGATTGTCATCATCTGGCCCTCTAAGGTTATCTACCAGAAGAGGTAATCCTCCTGCTTCGAGTATTTTCATCATCATTGATGTACCGGAGCGGGGCAAACCTGATACAATAGTGATAGGCAGAGCTTGTCGGAGGTTATTCATAGACCGTCTGTAATTACTTATCACCTGGAATGATAAGGCGACTTCGGCTGCCAAAAATTCGAGATCGCCATTGATGTAATATACGCATAAAGCGAATATATTTACCTGCTTGATATCCTTTTACCAAAGTTTCCAGTTTATGATAATCCTTTTGTATTTTTAAGTGATCTTTCTCTAACCCTCGAATATAAGCAATGGTCAACATATCGTGATAACTCGCGGGTTGGCCCAGATAATAATTCGAAACTAAATGTCTCTGAATTCCATCATTTTGATCGTTAAGTTTACTTGCAAGATAGACTAGATACTTGCTATCGGCGATAGAGTGTTCTGTACGGATGTTCTCTGGTAGGAACTCTACCACAGGGGCAGTTTCGTTTTGATTAATAGGAACAGGACCAATAACAAAGCCATAGAAGGGCCTTTGTCCAAGAATAAAAACTGAATTAAAGAACTGTTTGAGCAACGAGTCCAACTCTGACGGATCGTATTCTCGCCAGTGAAATGGATTATGCGACTCATTTGCCCCCATTGAATAAATTAACTTATTCGGGGTTGATCCAATTAACCAACCGTTATCCGTCATAACGCGACTGATCTCTGTCAGGTAGGCCTCTACAGCTTGGAGATGCTCAATAACTTCAAAAGAAACAATTATATTGAAGGTTTGTTGGGATAACGGTAAGTGACTGCCATTACTTTGGAAGTAAGCCAAATTAGGCGCCTTATAGTGGAGACGAGCATACTGAATAGCTTCCGCGTCAATGTCAGTAGCGAGGACAAACTGTGCTCCCTTTTGGCTTAGATAATAGCTGCCATAACCTGTTCCACAGCCTAAGTCAAGGACCCGTTGACCTTGTACAAACTCTCTAGCAAAAAAGTAACGCGCCAGGTGTTCCTCTAATAATGGAGTTAGCTCTACCTGCTCGGGAATGACCCGTTCACCTGTAAATTTCACGCAGTCTTGTCCAAATTCCTAGATAGCTAGGGGATTACATGTAACCTAAGGCTCTTAAATGTTCTTCAAGCGATGCCTCTTCCTGAGCAGAATAAACATCGTCGTCGGCTACAGGCTGTGTTGAAAAGATTTGTTGACCCTCGGTAATCGTTTCCAGTAATAGGATAACTTGAGCGATTTCTTGTGGCAGATTCATATCCTCGGCTGTTATGCTCAGCCGATGAGGAGCTAGGGTCATAAACTCTTCATCGATTGTAAGCTCGACGGTCGGTGCATACCGATCGAGCTTAGTCAACACTTTACTCAATGGAAGGCTAACTGAAACTAGAGCGAGCGCTCTTGTATTAATCAGGAGTTCACTTGCCCACTGAATTGTACGGGCCAATAAGTGGTTGTCTGTAGAAGCCAAACTTTCCACGATGTGGTGCTCAAGAAATTCAATCACGGAATAACCTCGATCTCGCAGTGTCTTGCTCAGAGCATTGACAAATCGAGTACGCTTATCAGTATCTTGGCTTGAAATGTGTATAACTGTTGCCAAACTCATATTTCTGTAGACCCCATACCAACATTTCGCTACTGTAGAGAGGCGTTCAATGCTTCCCAGTCTAATTGAGAAGTGTCGAAGCGATGCAGACGCTCATCACCTTCGGTAGCAATCCACATATAACCATTCATCCAGGTTAACCCATTAAAAGTACCGGGGTTGGCCATAAACTTGATCTCATCTAACCTCTTGGCTTTCCCGGTAACCGGGTTAAACAGGGAAATTGTGCCCT
This sequence comes from uncultured Caldilineaceae bacterium, assembly GCA_964604225.1. GTDB lineage: Bacteria > Chloroflexota > Anaerolineae > 4572-78 > J111 > DSQQ01. The sequence goes on along the minus strand of CAZRYD010000304.1, from coordinate 469 downwards.
CATGAGCGTCTGAGTACCAAAAGTATTTCCCATCCCACGCCAATCCGCTGGGCCAGGTTCCCTGGATAGCTAGTGATTGCAAGCGTTCACCTGTTAGCGAAACCCTTTCAATGGCCAGTCGATCTTTGGAGAGAACCCATAGGTCATTATCCCCCCAAACCAAGCCATTGGGTGTACCATCGTAGTTGAACCCTTTTAATTTTTTGCCTGTGGTTAGATCAATCTGATAAATCATTCTATTAGCCACATCTGATACCCAAAAGTTAGCCCTATCCCAGGTCAAACCAGTTATTGTGGGCGTCTCCTTTAGATCAAGTGGAAAAGAAACTAAGCGATCATTCGTTACCTTCTCGATATTGAAGCCAGCGATAGCCTTTAGCTCGTTATTGGCTATCCAAATATAGTCGTTGCCATCCCAAGTGATACCAGTCCAAATCAGGGCATTATAAAACGGCAGAGGAACAAAATC
>CAZRYD010000303.1:0-8091 GCA_964604225.1 uncultured Caldilineaceae bacterium | reverse complement strand
GAGGGTGGTTATCTCGTTCCCCCCGATAGTTTCTTGCCCGGTCTGCGGGCGTTATGCGACCGTCACGGCATCCTGCTCATCGCCGACGAAGTGCAAAGCGGCATCGGGCGGACCGGCAAAATGTTTGCCGTCGAGCATTGGGGTGTTCAGCCCGACATTGTCACCACGGCCAAGGGTTTGGCTTCGGGTATGCCCATCGGCACGGTCACGGCGCGCAAATCGCTGATGGAGCAGTGGGCGCACGGGGCGCACGGTAACACCTATGGCGGCAACCCGGTCTGCTGTGCGGCTGCGTTGGCCACGATTGAGCTAATTGAAAGCGAATACAAGGATAACGCCGCCGTCATGGGCGACTATCTGTTAGGCAAAATGCGTCATCTGGCCGCTCGTTACCCGGTGATTGGCCAGGTACGCGGCAAGGGCTTGATGATTGGCATGGAATTTGTCAAAGACTCCGTGACCAAAGAGCCGGCCAAAAAATTGGTCGAAGCGGTCATTCACGAGGCCTTTTATAATGGCCTGCTTCTACTCTCCTGTGGTGTCAGCACCATTCGCTTGATGCCGCCATTGATGATTAACCAGGATGTGGCCGACGAAGCGATGGAGATTTTGGAGAAATCTATCAAGAACGTGATCGAGCGGTAATAGCCCTGACTGTGCCGCACCTGAAAATCTTGAAAATTCTGGCTGATTGATTTATAATTGAGCCATACCTAAATCTAAATCAGAGCGTTCACTGCTTTCCCTGCTGGCGTAAAAGAGGCGGTATAAACAGATGAACGCTCTTTAATTTTACTCAAGGAGGCAGTACAAATGAGCGAAGAGAAAAAGGATGCTGCCCAAGTTGAGTTTCGGGCAGAAATCCAACAACTACTCAACATCCTGGTCCATTCACTTTACACCGAGCGGGAAATTTTCCTGCGCGAATTAATTTCCAATGCCTCGGATGCGCTCAACCGCATCCAATTTGAGCTACTGACCAATCGCGACGTGCTGGACGAGCAAGCCGAGTTGGGGATTTGGCTGGAAGCCGACGAAGCCAGCCGTACTCTGACCCTGCGCGATACCGGCATTGGGATGACCCGCGACGAGTTGGTAGAGAACCTGGGCACGATAGCTCGCTCTGGGGCCAAGAATTTTTTGCAGGCCATAGAAGAGGCGGGCCAAAAGGGGCAAAGCATCACTACTGACATCATCGGCCAGTTTGGTGTCGGTTTTTATTCCGTCTTTATGGCTGCCGAAGAAGTGACCGTGACTTCTCTCTCCTATAAACCTGGGGCTGAGGCGGCGGTCTGGTCGTCTCAGGGCCAGGGGACTTACACCATTGGCCCGGCGGATAAAACAGATCGAGGGACGAGCATCCAGATCAAACTGAAGGAAGACGCCAAAGAGTTTGCCGCGCCCTATCGACTGCGCCAGATTGTCAAAACTCATTCTGACTTTGTGGCCTTTCCCATTTACCTCAAAGAGAAAAAGCCCTCGGCAGAAGGTGAGCAAGAAGGCAAAACCGAATTTACCCAGATCAACCAGCAAAAGGCCATCTGGCGGCAGTCGCCGCGTGAAGTGGCTGAGGAAAAATACGAGTCCTTTTACCACCAATTTACCCTGGATTTTGGCAAACCGCTGCTGCGGCTGCATACCTCGGCCGACGCGCCGGTGCAGTTTTATGCCCTGCTGTTTATCCCCTCTAAAAAAGATTACAAGCTGTTTGGGGCCAAAGAGGACCACGGCCTGAAGCTCTACTCGCGCAAAATTCTCATTCGCGAAAACTTCAAGGAGTTGCTGCCCAATTACCTGCGCTTTGTCGAGGGGGTGGTGGACTCGGAAGATTTGCCGCTCAACGTCTCCCGCGAGATGGTTCAGGCCACGCCAATATTGGAGAAAATCAAGAGCGTACTGGTGCGCCGCCTGTCCGGCGATCTGGCCGACTTGGCCAAAGACCAGCCCGACACCTATCGCACCTTCTGGCAAGAGTTTGGCGGCTTTATCAAAGAAGGTATTGCCCTTGACCCCGACAGCCACGGCAAATTCACCGATTTGCTGCGCTTCCAATCCAGCCAGGGCGAAAGCGCCGCTGACCTGATTTCGCTGGCCCAATATGTCGAGCGGATGAAAAAGGATCAGAGTGAAATTTATTACATTCTGGGCGACGACTACAAGGTTATTTCGCGCAGCCCCCATCTGGAATATTTCAAGAAGCACGACCTGGAAGTGCTATATCTGACCGACCCGATGGATAGTTTCATGCTGGTCGGCTTGAGGGAGTACAGCGGCAAACCGCTCAAAAACGTAGACGATGCCGGCCTCAACCTGCCCGCAGATGACCAATCAGAAGAAACCAAAGAGGCCGAGGCAGCTATTCCTGCTGACAAATTTGAGGCCCTGCTGACCCGCTTCAAAGAAACGTTACAGGATCGAGTGGAGGCTGTGCGTGAAAGCAAAATCCTCACCGACAGCCCCTGCCGCCTGGTCAACCCACCCAATGCCATGAATACCAACATGCAGCGGGTGCAGCGTTTGTTGGGCAAAGATTACGTCGTGCCCAAGAAAATCCTGGAAATCAACCGGAGCAGCCCGCTGATTCAAAACCTGTCTGCACGGTTGGGAGCCAACCCCGACGACGCCTTGATTAATCCCTTGATTGAGCAGCTTTTTGAGAGCGCCCTGGTGCTCGAAGGCATCCACCCCAATCCGGCGGATATGATTCCCCGGATTCAACAGCTTATGGAAGCCGCAGCCAAGCTGTAAAAGGAGACGCGGAAGATTGGAAGGATGGAAGATTATGGTGCGCCAATTCTTTGCGCCAACCTTCCAACCTTCCAACCCTCCCATAGCTTATGTCTAAGGCTCTGCCCTTCGCCCTCGGCCTTTTCCTTTTCTCCGTTTATCTCCTCAGCTTTTCCGGCAAATTCCATGTAATGGACGAACTGGCCGTGTTCACCGCCGGCCATAACCTGGCCCAGTACCAGCGCGCCGATATCAACCCGCTCATCTGGACCAACCACTGGACCCCTAACCCACCCGGTATTTGGGGCAGCGATGCTAATCTCTATACCAAAAAGCCGCCCGGTATCTCTTTTATCACTGCACCGCTGATCTGGCTGGGCCACGCCCTGCCCGACCTCAACGCCGTTCACGTCGGTTTGCTGACCAATGCCATCGTCACCGCCTTGACTGCCAGCCTCCTTTGGGTCTGGTTGATCGACCTCGGATTTAATCGCTCCACCGCTACGCTGACAACGCTGGGCTATGGGCTGTGCACCATCGCCTGGGTTTACGCCCGCATGTTTTGGGAGTCCTCGCTGCTGGCGCTCTTTCTTCTGGCGGCTGTTTGGACGGCCTATCGAGCCACGCACCTGGTCCACCCTCAACGCCAAGGGTTATGGTTGCTGCTCTGCGGCCTGGCCGTGGCTGTCAGTCTGACCCTCCGTTTTGAAGCGGCTATAGCCCTCGTTTTGGTGGACCTTTACCTGGCAGCGAGTCGGCGAAGAGGCGAAGAGGCGAATCAAGAGACAAGACATCTCACGCTCCCCGTCCCCCGTCCCCCGTCCCCCGTCCCCCGTCTCATCGCCTCACTTGCGCTTTATCTGGCCCCCTCCCTCCTCATCGGTCTCGGCCTGCTGTATTTTAACTTTATCCGTTATGGTAGCTTGATCGAAACCGGCTACACTCAGGAGATTCTTTTCCGTGAGCCGTGGGTGGGCGCATATGGCTTGTTGTTCAGCCCTGGCCGGGGCTTGTTCATCTATTCGCCTTTGCTGTTGTTATTATTTGTCGGACTGCGCCCCGCCTGGCAGCGCTTGCCTCGACTCTATTTCTGGCTGATTGTGGTTCTCTGCCTGTGTTATTGGCTATTCTACGGCTCGTGGTTTGCCTGGGGCGGTGCTTGGGGCTGGGGACCCCGTTTCCTTTTGCCGATTTTGCCCCTGCTCATGCTCTTTGTAGCCGAACCTATCGCATGGGCCAATGGTGAATGGCCTGTTACCAGGGGCGGCGGCCACGGGTGGCAAATAGCGAATGCCGAATCCATCACGCCTCACGCCTCACGCCTCACGCCTCACGTTTTACGCCTAACTCTTTACGTTTTGGTAGCTCTTAGCCTGCTGGTCAACCTGCTCGGCATCCTGGTGGATTTTAACGAGCATTTTTTGCGGCTGGGCGCAAATGATAACTTTGTCTTCAACTGGGCCGTCTTTCCACCTTTAGCCCACTGGCAGATTTTACAAGAGGGCCTGGTGGACTTGATCTGGCTGCAACCGGATCCGGTGGGTCTCCACCTCGAGTGGACCATTTTGCTGCCGGCGCTGGCTCTGCTTGTCTTGACTACCATCAACTTAGCCATCATTTACCCCAAGCAAAAAGAAATGACAAATAAGAAATTAGAGGTCTCACCTCTCACCTCTCACTTCTCACCTCTCATCCTTCTCCTGGTCGCCCTTCTCCTAACCTACTTCACGCTGGCCGGCACGGCTCGAACAGCCCTGGTCACTGAACAGGCCCAATTTGACCTGCCGGTGCTGCAAACGCTGGCTGCCTCAGCCCGTCCCGGCGATGTGTTGCTGGTGCCCATGCCCCCTTTTGGCGATGTGCAAGAGATCTCGACCCGACTGATGGCCTACCAGAGCCGGCCCCTGCCTACCTACGCCTGGATTGAAAGCGACCCCCGCGCCCTTCAACCCACCGAGCGCGAGCGCGTCTGGCAAGCGGTGCAGACAGAAGCGCAGCGGGTCTGGCTTTTTGAGCGCTGGCTAACTCAGAGCGAGCCGGCCACGGTTACGGCCACCCGCCTCAATAGAGAAGCTTTTCCGCTGCAAGAGCAGTGGTTTGCCCAAAGTGGCCGCTTAACCCTCTACGCTCTGGCCGATAAGACCCCGCCGGTCCCGACTCCGCTCGACGTGCCTTTTCAGGGGGGGGTAAATTTAATTGATTTTGCTGTGGGTGGAAATGCGCCTGTACCGGGTGACGTGTTGAAGCTGCGCCTCACCTGGCAGGCGGCAGCAGAAACCAACCTGGCTGCCCAGAGTTTGCCCACCGGCAGTATCATCGCCTCTGCCCAACTGGTAGATGACATTACGGGGCAAAAAGTAGCCCAAAATGACCGACTGTTGGTTGATTTACAGAACTTCAAGCAGTCGCCGCTGCTGCCGGGGCAGACCGTGCCGCAGGGTTATGGCCTGCAACTGCCGGAGGATCTGTCCCCCGGCACGTATTCACTCATTGTCGGTCTATACCAGGTCGGCAGCGGCCAGCGCCTGCCCCGCACCGACGGCAGCCCCGACGATTTTTTGTATTTGACGACGGTTCAAATAACAGCAAAGTAGCTCATCTTAACTTTGGCTCTGTTCCGCTGCTACCCGCAGGATAGCCGCCAGGCTGTGCTCCACATCTGCTTCAGTCGTAGCCCACGAAGAGACGCTGATGCGCATCGCCGTCTGGCCCTGCCAGACCGTACCGCCGCACCAGCAGGCGCCATCGATCTGCACCCCGGCGATGACCCGGCGCGTTGTCTCCGCCTCACCAAAGGAAACTAAGACCTGGTTCAGTTCGACCTGGTTGAGCACCTGATACCCGGCAGCGCGTAGCCCCTCGGCAAAGCGGGTGGCGTAGCGGCAGTTACGCTCGATCAGGTCGGCCAAACCAGACCGGCCCAGCGAACGTAAGGCAGCCCAAACCTCGACTCCGCGCGCCCGGCGGGACATTTCGGGGGTGAAGTACATTGGCTCGCGCTGGTCGCTGGGGGCTAGATAGGCGGCCGTGGCTGACATGGCCGCCCGCAGATGGCCGGGCTGGCGGCAGAAGGCCACGCCGCTGTCATACGGCACGTTGAGCCACTTGTGTGCGTCCGTCGCCCACGAGTCAGCCTCGGCCACCCCGGCCACCAGATGCGCTCGTTGGGGAACTGCCGCCGCCCACAGACCAAAAGCGCCGTCTACATGGACCCACGCGCCGGCCTCACGCGCCGCCGCACAAATCTGTGGCGCCGGATCAAACGCGCCGGTGTTGACATTCCCGGCCTGGATACAGACAATGGTCGCAGCCGACAGTTCAGGCAGGGCCTCAACCCGCATGCGGCCTTGCCCGTCCACAGGGACACGGATGACCCGCTCGCGTCCCAAGCCCAGCAAACTCAGCGCCTTCAGCAAACTGACATGCACCTCGTCGCCGACAATGACCGTGAGCGGTGGAGCGCCAAACAAACCCTGCGCTTCGACATCCCAGCCCTGCTTGTCCAAAAGCGCGTGGCGAGCCGCGGCTAGGGCGCTAAAGTTAGCCATCGTCGCCCCGGTGACAAAGCCGCCGCCGCTTTCAGACGGCAAGCCCAAAACATCCACCAGCCAGCGCAAGGCCACTTCTTCCAATTTAGCGGCTACCGGCGACATCACCGCCAACGCCCCGTTCTGATCCCAGGTCCCGGCCAGCCAGTTGGCCGCCAGCGCCGCCGGCAGCGAGCCGCCGGTCACAAAACCAAAATAGCGCCCGCCTGCCGAGGCGACTGTAGCCGGGGAACCCAGGTCGTCCAGCAGAGCTAAGATCTGCTCAGGCTCAGTTGCTTCAGCCGGGAGTGGTTCATCCAACAGGGACAGGCGCTCAAGCGCTGCCGGGGTCGGAAAAACGTTCCGGCTCTCCAGTCCGGCCAGGTAGCAGGTGGCCCGCTCGGCGATTGTTTGCAGCAATCCGTTCATCAAAACACCTCCCTCAGGGCAGCATCGTATAATCGTCCGGCCACTGTAAATGAAACGGCCTTGCTTGTCAACTTCCCCGTGGAAACATAACCAAGGTTCTGCTGGCTGAGTTGCCGTAAGCCTGGGCCTGTACTAATATAAACTTAAGTTCAACGTTCGATACAAGATAGGCCGGCTTTGGGCGGTTTATTCAAATAAGGGGGTCTCATGCGGATTGCTGTATTCGGTACCGGCGGCGTTGGCGGCTACTTTGGTGGGCGGCTGGCCGAGGCCGGGGAAGAGGTCATCTTTGTTGCTCGCGGCGAGCATCTGCGGGTTATCCAAACTCAAGGATTGCAGGTAGACAGCCTGGCGGGCGATTTTATCATCCAACCGGCCCAGGCCACCGACGACCCAGCCCAGGTTGGGCCGGTGGAGGTGGTGCTGGTCTGTGTCAAAGCCTGGCAAGTGGTCGAGGCAGCTCAGGCCATCCGGCCAATGGTCGGCCCAGAGACAATGGTGGTGCCACTGCAAAATGGGGTGGACGCACCAGGGGAGTTGGCGGCGGCCTTGGGAGCTGAGCACGTCTTGGGGGGCTTGTGTGGTCTCATTGCCTTTGTGGCCGGGCCGGGGCACATCCGCCACACCGGCATCGAACCTTTTGTTACCTTTGGCGAGTTAGATAATCACCCCAGCGAGCGGGTGGAACGCTTGCGCCAGGCCTTTGCCCGGACTCAAGGGGTCACCGTCACGGTTCCGCCCGATATTCAGGCGGCGATGTGGCGCAAGTTTTTGCTTATCGCTACCTGGAGTGGGGTCGGGGCAATCACCCGAGCGCCGATTGGCGTGCTGCGCAGCGTGCCGGAAACCCGGCAACTCCTGGAACAATCGCTTCAAGAGATTCTCGAAGTAGCCAGGGCGCGCCATATCGCCTTACCCGCAGATGTCGTCAGCCAGACCCTGGCTTTTATAGACACCGTTCCTCCGCATGGTACGGCCTCGATGCAGCGCGATATTATGGCCGGTCGTCCCTCGGAATTGGCTTCGCAGAACGGCGCAGTGGTGCGTTTGGGCCAGGAGGTTGGAGTTGCGACGCCGTTGCACACGTTTATCTATCACAGTTTGCTGCCGTTGGAACTGCAGGCGCGGGGGGAGATGTCGTTCTGATTAGTGGTGCAAAATCTGGCTCAGGAATAACTTGGTCCGTTCGTGTTCCGGGTTGGCGAAGAAATCTTTCGGGGCTTTTTCTTCAACAATGTTGCCCTGGTCGAAGAAGATGATCCGGTTGGCGACATTGCGGGCAAAGCCCATCTCATGGGTGACAGCCATAATGGTCATGCCCGACTCGGCCAACTCCTGCATGACGTCCAGCACCTCTTTAATCATTTCCGGGTCCAGGGCCGAGGTCGGCTCGTCAAAGAGCATAATC
>CAZRYD010000302.1:0-8103 GCA_964604225.1 uncultured Caldilineaceae bacterium | reverse complement strand
CTGGATGTTGACCGAACCGGAATCGCCGTTGAGCTTTTTCAGGTGGGCGTCCTTCTCGTCGTCGCTGTAAACGTAAACGACATCCTTTTTGTGCTTGATCTGGTACAGCGGCGGCTGGGCGATAAAGAGGTGGCCATGCTCGATGAGCTCGGTCATGTAGCGGAAGAAGAAGGTCAGCAGCAGCGTGCGGATGTGCGCGCCGTCCACGTCGGCGTCGGTCATGATGATGATCCGGCCATAGCGCAGCCCTTCCAGGTTGAAGTCGGCCCCGACGCCGGTGCCCAGGGCGGTAATCAGCGCCTTGACCTCATTGTTGCCCAAAATCTTGTCCAGCCGGGCCCGCTCGGTGTTCAGGATTTTACCGCGCAGGGGCAAAATGGCCTGGAAGCGGCGGTCGCGGCCCTGCTTGGCGCTGCCGCCGGCGCTGTCGCCCTCGACAATGTACAGCTCGGAGTTTTCCGAGTCGCGGTTGGAGCAGTCGGCCAGCTTGCCGGGCAGGGTGGTACTTTCCAGGGCGCTCTTGCGCAGCACCAGCTCGCGGGCTTTTTTGGCGGCGTCGCGGGCGCGGGAAGAGGTCAGACACTTTTCCACAATGGCCCGGGCCTGGCGCGGATTTTCCTCTAAAAAGGCCGAGAACTGCTCCCCCACCACCGACTCGACAATAGTTTTGACCTCGGCGTTCATCAGCTTGACCTTGGTCTGGCTTTCAAATTGAGGGTCGGGGTGCTTAATCGAGATAATCGCGGTCAGGCCCTCGCGGGTATCCTCGCCGGAGAAGTTGGTATCGTTGTCCTTCAACAGGTTGTTTTTACGGGCATAATCGTTGATGGTCCGGGTCAAGGCTCCGCGCAGGCCGGTCAGATGGGTGCCGCCGTCGGGGGTGAGGATGGTGTTGGCAAAAGCGTAGACGCTTTCGGTATAGGCGTCGGTGTATTGAATGGCCACCTCCACCCCAATGTAATCCACCTCCTTGCCTACGTAAACCGGATCGTGCAGGCCCTGGCGGTTGCGGTTCAGGTAGCGCACAAACGAGGTAACGCCGCCCTCAAAATAAAAGTTGTACTCCCGTTCCTGGTCGGGGCGCTCGTCCTTAAAGTAAATGCGGATGCCCTTGGTCACAAAGGCCATCTCGCGGAAACGGACCAGCAGGGTGTTCCACTGGTAGCCGTCCACCTCTTTGAAAATTTCACGGTCGAAGCAGAAGGTGATTTTGGTGCCGGTCTCATTTTCGCGGCCCGGCGGCAGGGTGGCAATGCGCTCCACCGGCCCCTGCGGCACGCCTCGCTCGTAGCGCTGCCGCCAGACGGCCCCATCGCGGGCGATTTCGGCCACCAGCCACTCGCTCAGGGCGTTCACGGCCGACACGCCCACCCCGTGCAAACCGCCCGACACCTTATAGCTATCTCGGTCAAATTTACCGCCGGCGTGCAGGGTGGTCAGCACCAGTTGTAGAGACGAAATCTTCTTCTGGGGGTGTTCGGCCACGGGAATACCGCGCCCGTTATCAATCACCGAGACGCTGTTGTTGGCGTGAATGATAATATGAATATTGGTACAAAAGCCGGCCAGGGCTTCGTCAATCGAGTTATCGACCACCTCGTAAACCAGGTGATGCAACGCTTTGATATCGGTACCGCCCACATACATACCGGGCCGGCGGCGAACCGCTTCCAGCCCTTCTAAAACGGTGATGCTTTCAGCGGTATATTGATTTGCGCCTGTTGTAGCCATGTAAGGATCAATGCCTCCAGATTTGGTTCTTGCCTGTTCAGAAAAGTTTTTCGACACAGTCCGGCGGGCCTAATAGGTTAAGCTAATACACAGGCCCGCCATTTAGAGTTACCTCATTTTATAAAAACTCTTCCAACAGCAACTATTCACCTAAAATATGACACTATATTATACCATAAAGGGTTTACTTTCTCAAATCAGGGCAGCCCGTCGCCAGAGCAGCCTGTACTACATCTTGGGTAGCCAGAGTTAAATATCCCCTAGATATTGTACATTTTCCCACCACCTAAATCCCACTCAAACAAATGTTCGAGAACTTTTCAGGACGGCTGCCGGTCAGGGTCAATTTAGTTGACCATTCCCGGCAATGGGATTATCATAAATCCAAATTTGCAGCAAACAGTGAGGTAACAAGGATGGGTCGAGTTAGCTATGCCGAGGAAATTAAAGCCACGCCGGAGCAGGTTTGGGCTGTCTTATCTAACGTGACCCGTTTGCCGGATTGGGCCTTTACCGAAGGGCGCTTTCCCTACCCGGTGGAAGGCCGCTACGGCAGCGAGCAGCACGAGGGGCCAGGCGCCATTTGGATTGGGGTGTCGGGCGATGGGCAAATTGCCACGCAAAAGATTACGGTCTGGGAGCCCCCCAAAAAATTGGCCTACGAATTACAGCAAACAGAAAACGCCGCCCTGCAGATGACCCAAACCAGCAGCTTTGAGCTGGAACCGACAAGCGAGGGCACGCGCATCATTTGGACGGTTGACTGGAAATTAATCGGCGGCTGGTCACTCAACGCCATCCTGATTCGCTTCACCGGTAACGGCGTTTTTGAAGAGATGATTGCCGGCTCGCTGGAGAATTTGAAGAAGGTAGTCGAGGAGGAGGTGAAGCCGCGTGAGACGGCTTGATTAAAATCCTGACAGGTATGCTGCACGAAATCCTGTCAGGACTGCCCAAAATTGTCGTTTATCAAGGCATCCAACTGATTCGCTCTTCGATCCAACCCGTAGAATTGGTCTGGTCGAAAAAGACAAGGCCATCGGGCGAGCCGACCATTTCAAACAGCTTCAGCCGGTTACGGCCATCAGGTGTTATGGCCCAGATAGCCCACTGCCCGCCCGTGTTGCTGACAAAGGCAATAGTCTGGCCGTCGGGGCTCCAGGTAGGTAAACCATCCGTAGCTGGGTCATCCGTCAGACGGGTTAGGTTGGAGCCATCGGCCTTGATAAGGTAAATCTCCCAATTGCCATCCCGCCGAGACATAAAGACTACTTGCTGGCCGTCGGGTGAAAGGGTCGGAGCAGTGTCCTCGTCGCGGTCGGTCAAGGCCAGTGGATTATCAAGCGAAGCCGGGGCCAGACGCAGGCCAACCCCGGTGCGCCCTTTGGCCCGGAATACAACCTGGCCATTCGCGCCCCAAGTGGGGTATTCACCCTCAGTCAGAAATTGTTGAGCTTTACCGCCCGTGAATGCCACATCGGCCTGGGTACGGAACAGTTGAGAAGCCCGATCGGCGGAGCGGCGGGTGAAAAATAAAATAGTGCGGCCATCGGGACTCCAGGTGGGTAACTTGCTCTCCGGCGCAGGGTCAATTAAAATTTCGTTTCCACCGCTGCGGCTAGCCGTGACTAGGCCGCGAGATCCACCACCCCAAGAAACAAAGACAATCCGCGAGCCATCGGGGCTGAAAGCCGGCTGGCTGGCTTCTTGGCGATAGAGTTGGTTTGCGCCGCTGGCCACATCGCCAAAATAAAGATTATAGGTCTCGCCGTCAAACGCTGGATAAGCAATGGTTCCACCTGACGAAGCGGCCACGTCCGGTTGCAGTGTAGCGACCAAGGTGGGGATGATACTGGTAGCAGATGGGACGGGGGGTGGAGTCCTGGTTGCTTTGGCTCTTTCAGTAGCCAGGATAATCTGGTTTTCACGCGCCCGCGTGCCATTGGCAGCGGCAGTAGCCGCAAGCTGAGTTATCCTGACTTCGGCGGCCTGTACAGCCACAGATGAGTCCTGCCCGGCAATAAAAACTAACGCCAGTGCCGCAAGCACCATTACTACCAGCACTGACACAGCCCACATAATTTGAGTACGCAGGCGACGAGTCCGCCAATCTATGTTTGATTTTTGAATAGGGTCGATAAAGCGATCGTGGGTTAATTCGTACCAGCGGCCCCCAGCCCGCTGTTCGCCGCGAATCAGGTGATGGCCTTCCAAGATATCTACCGCCGCGTTTGGCGCGCCGCCGGTGGTTTTGGCTTCTCGGTAAACCAGGCTGCGCGTGCCCGCGGAGGTAATCAAGCGGCGGTCAAACCAGGCTCGCAGCCGTCTTTCCTTGAAGCCAGTCTGTTGGGAGGTTTGTTTAATTGCTTTTTCGTAGAAGCGGGTCAGGGCCTGATCTACGTTGCCAAAGGCCAGACGGTGGCTCTGGCTAATTTCGGTCACCTCCGGCGGCAGTTCGGCCCACAAGCTTTGACAGACAACCTGCAACTGCACCGGCTCGACAAACTCACCCGGCGTTTCGATCATGGCTCCGCTGCGATCCTCGACCCGAATCTTGAGCAACTCGGCCACCAGTTCCTCGGCCACACCCGGCGCGAAAGAGCGCCCTGTCCCCCGCAGCGGGCCAACGACGGCAGCCAGGGCCGCTTCCCGGCGCAGGCGCTCCAGCCGGAAGCGGGAACGTAGTTGCTCCGGCAGCGCGGGAGCATAGGGGTCAAGTTGGGCTAGGTAATCTTCGCGGATGACCAACAGCACCCGCAGTAACGAGTCCTCAGCCAGCGCCTGGTTGACCTGCATAAAGAACCCTTCCCGCTCTAACCAGCGTTCCGGGTAAAAAGTGAACAACTCCTCAAACTGATCGAAAACCGCGATCCGCAGGGCCGGATACCCTTCATGATCGCTCTGGTGGGGTAGTTGGCGTAGGAAATCGGCCAGGGATAACTCCGCGCATTGGGCCGGGGTCAGGCCAGTTGTTTCGCTCCAGCTCACCAGGGTGTTAAAAACGTACAGGTTTTTGATTTGCCCTACCTGAACCTCCGGTGGAATATCACCCCGCATGCGGGCAACGGGTAATAGCTCGCAGCCCTCGGCCGCTTCCAGGGCGGGCAGCACCCTGGCATTGAGCAAGGAGCTTTTGCCTGCACCCGACTCAGCGTAGAGCAGTACCGCCGGGTGGGTGATCATCAACGCAGCCATTTCTGCCGCCTCCCAATCACGGCCAAAGAAAAGGCGCTGCTCGGCTCGCTCAAAAGGACGCGGACCGACATAGGGATTGAATTCACGCCCGGCCTCCTGCATCACCCTCGCCTCTTCAGTGATTCTCACCTCAGGTGCGACCATTGAACTCCTCCCAGCGTTCTTGCAATTCCCTGATAAAATCGAGCGAACTACCCCAATAGACCCGCACATCATCTTTGGTCAGATAATCCTCAAAATACCAGCGTACGTGATCGGTCGTCACGGCGGCATTGGCCGGCGGCTTAGGGGTCAACTGCACCGCTACGCGCGTGCGGCGCAAACTGCGTTCCAGCGAGGCAATCAGTCCCCGGAAGAGGATTCGGAAGCGCCAGTCGGTTAGCTCAAAGCCTAAAAACAGCAGCGAGGTATTGACCAGGGTCTTTTGGACGCGCCGGGGAACCACATTTTGATCCTTGGAAATATTGATGAGAAATTCCAGGTAATCATCCTCGGTCAGCACCAGTGATTCGGGCATCTGAATATGCCCAAAGAGGTGAAAGACAACCGGGTTTGCGGGATTGAGGTCAAAGGTGGAACTGGGATCAAACACCGAAGGCAGGTCGCGCAGATGTTGACTCCAGCGGCACAATTCTCGGTGGGGGCGGCGCAGGCGGTACTCAAGCGCCTGACACATAAAATCGGCATAATGGGTGGTGATATAGAGAGGCAGCGGCAAGCCGGCCAGGAAACTGTGGGGTTCGGTGGGTTCTCTAAAATTAGGGCGGGTGTTGAGGCTTTGCCAACGTCCGGCTAAATCTTCGGCGGGGAAGGCGGGGTCGCGGGTAATGGCTAAAAATTGCGCCACCCGGGGCAGGTTGGCGGGATCGTCCAGCGGATAACTATGCTCTTGCGCCCAACCCTGGGCAATTTCTTGATCGGACGGGAGGAGTTCAGCGCCCACGCCGGGGCCGATGAGGGGCGTGCAGTTACCATCACGAATGCGGCGCAGCAAATTGTCCCAATCCCGGTCATCCAGAGTTTGGATCGAAGCGCCGCGTCCCTGGCGGTCGGCAGGTAGGGAAGCAGTGGGCGCTTCGACAGCAATCTCATTTTGGAGCAATTCCTCTAACGCGGCAACCGCTTCACGCTCGTCATGGATCTGGTTGATGAGATCAAGGGGCGTGTTAATCCCAAACTTGGCCTGGCGCTCTAAAAGCTCCTCAAGGTTGCGGTAGCGAGTCTTCAACTCGCGCTGAATTGACTCTCGGCTGCGACCTGACATTGGCGACAAACCTCTGCTTTGAGTAAGGATTGGGAAAGTCTTGGAATTAATTTAAGACCCGCCAGAAAGCTCAATGGTGGACCAGACCGGGTCAGGTTTAATATTTTACTACATTGACCTGTCTCAGCAACTTTTCAACCAGACTGCGCTCAAACCGGGCCGGCAGGCTGGTGGTGGCGTTAGCCGCACCGCAGGCAGTGCCGTAAGCCAGGGCGCTCTCCAGGCTGCACCCCTCTAGCTGAGCTACAGCCAGCCCGGCCAGAAACGAGTCGCCGCTGCCAACGGTGCTGACCACCGGCACCGGCGGCACACTGGCCTGCCAGACTCCCTCCGGGGCAATGGCCAGCGCCCCCTCCCCGCCCAGGGTGATCACCACCAGCGCCGCACCGCGCGCCAACAGCGCTTGACCCGCCTTGATAATTTGCTCCCTTGAGAAATCGTCAACCGGCTGGCCCAAACCGACGGCCAATTCCGCTCGATTAACCTTGAGACATAGGCCGTTGGGATCTGCCAGGGCTGCGCTGAGGGGAGCCACACTGGTATCCAGGTAGACGGTGCGTCCGGCCCTCACCAGGGCGCGAGCCAGGGCGCTCAAAGCTGCCGGTTCGACCCCCGGCAGCAGGCTGCCACTGAAAGCAACGGCCTGGGCTTGCTCGGCCAGCCGCTCGACGTGTCCGGCAAAAGCAGCCCAGGCGGCCGGCGACATGGCTTCGCCGGGTTCGTTGAGCACCGTCGCATCGCCGCTGTCGTGGGTGATCAACACGCAGGTGCGGGTTTCGCCCGTCTCAAGCCAATACCAATCGGCCGGCAGCCCTTCCGCGGTCAGCAGATCGGCCAGGAGGCGGCCCGAATGTCCAGCCAACGGCCCGGTAACCAAAACCTCGCGGCCCAGGGTGCGGGCGGCGCGAGCCACGTTCAAGCCTTTGCCGCCGGCCCCCAATTGCACCGAGGTCGCTCGATGCACCAGGCCCGGCGTCAACTGGGCAATGTGGAGCATGCGGTCAATGGTAGCGTTGGGCGTTACGGTGAGGAGCAACGAGTTACCTGCCGATCAATTTCAGAATATCTATTGCCGTTACAGATTCGTGCGGCAGAACATTCTCTTCGGAGCCATCGTGAAGGTGGTGCGGGTGAGTTGACACTTCAGGATGATGGGCAGCGTTATCCCAGCGCTTCCGTAGTGTTCCATCGACAGCCTGCCATTGAAAGCTATATTTGGTCACCTTGACCTCATCCAATACCACCTCAAAGCGTTCAAACATCTCCAGCAGCCCGCCATCGGCCAAGGCCAGTCGATAGCGATACAAGCCTATCTTTTCTTGTGCTTCCTCACGGACTATCTTTAAGCTGGTGATATGCGGATCAGCAATGAGAATGGATTTGACATAGGCAATGTACTCGGCTGCATCCATCATCAGACTGCCTCAAGGCGCTGTATCTTCTCAAGTAAATCTTGTTGAAGTTCAAACAAGCCGGCCCACTCGAAAAAGTCCATGCCATCACCCAACTTACCCTGCTCAAACTCGTCGTAAAATTCAACCGACGGCATCCCGTAGCGGGCCTCAAAAATTTTCAAATCTACCTGGTATCGGTTCAGTCGGAGACGATGCTCCTCCAAGATAGTATCAAGCAATTTGTCCAGAACCAGATTTAAGGTTCCTTCATCGGTTACAACTTCTTTGAGTAAATTTAGCTTTGTCTGTACATCGGCCATATGGCATCACCACTTTCTAGGGGTAGCGTTTCTCTCAACCATTAACTTAACAATACAACTTTGCTTTCCAAAAATGTATATCAAATGATGTATAGGGCATTGTATAATAAAATGTATGTCTCTACAAAGGGGTAAGGAGAAAGAGGGGGCGTCCCAAAAATTAGGCGAGTTTAGGGACCTTGAACAAGGAGAGCCAAAG
>CAZRYD010000301.1:0-8134 GCA_964604225.1 uncultured Caldilineaceae bacterium | reverse complement strand
CGGATTGACGCCTATCGCGCGGTCATGGCCGTCGGCTCATTTGGCACCCTCCAGGGGGCGGTGACCCATGCCGGTGCGCCTGTCGGCGGCGCGACCATCCAGATTAGCCCTCACGGCGGCGGTTCGGCCATCTTTACCACCTCTCAAGCCAACGGCGCCTACCTGCAAGGGCTGGCCCCCAATACCTACGATGTCACTGCTTCGGCCTTTGGTTACACCTCTGTGACCACCTACGGCCTTACAATAGTGAGCCAAACGCCGACCATCCAAAATTTTAGTTTAACGCTCAACCCCACCGGCGCCCTGGCCGGCGTCGTGCGCGAGCTGGGCACGGGCGCGCCCCTGGTAGCCTCCATTTCCATCGAAGGGACGCCGGCCAAGACGACCTCTGCCGCCAACGGCAGCTACAGTTTAACCCTGCCAGAGGGTGCTGGAATTTACACCGCCACGGTCATAGCGGCTGCGCACCGCATCACCCAGGCCGTCAGCCTGACCATCAACGACGGCGGCACCACCACCCAGGATTTTTGGCTGGCTCCGGGGCCTAAAATTCTGTTGGTCGACAGCGGCCGCTGGTACCAGGAGAGTGAAATTGGCTATTACCAGCAAGCCTTGACTGACCTGCGCTACCCTTATGACACCTGGTCGATCACCAAACCCTTTGAAACGCCGAACGATGTCCCCGTGACCAGCACCTTAACCGCCTACAACATCGTCATCTGGTCGGCTCCGCTTGACTCACCGGGGTATGTGGGGGCTGACGCGGCGCTGCGCGGCTTTCTGAGCCAGGGCGGCAAATTATTGCTCAGCGGGCAGGATGTGGCCTTTTTTGATGGGGGAGGCTCGATTTTTGGCGAAGCGCCTTATTTCCGGAGCTATCTCAAGGCCCAGTTTTTACAAGAGAATAGCGAGGTTTTCTCTGCCACCGGGGTTCTTGATAGTCCGCTGGCCGGACTGTCGCTCACCCTGGCTGGCGGCGATGGAGCAAACAACCAAAACAGTCCCGATGTGATTAGTAACCTGGATAGCGACTTTGCCCGAAATCTGTTGACCTACGGCAATAGTGCTGATCTAGCCGGGATTTATATCGGCCTGTGCGTCCCCTACCGGGTCGCTTTTCTGCCTTTTGGCTTTGAGGCTATCAGCAGCCGGGCCGAGCGCGATACCGTGATACAGCGAACGATTGATTGGCTGGAACAAGTTCCTGCCCCAGCCGGAGTAGAGGTCACACCGGCGGAGCAAACGCTGATCGGTAACTTTGGCGCAGTGGTTTCGCATACCGTGCGGGTGCGCAACACCGGGGCTAACCCGGCCACCTTTAACCTGTCGCTCAGCAGCGGGACGCCCTACAACTGGCCGGTCAATCCTGTCCCTCCACCCAGCCTGGCCTTGACCTCTTGCCAATCTCAAACCATTACGATGGGCGTAGGGGTTAACCTGAGTAATAGCTGGCACGTATCTGATACGCGTCAATTGACCGTTCAAGCCGCCGGTAATCCCGCCATCAGCAGCACGGTGGCCCGGAGTACCAAGAGTCCGGCTCCGGTACTGCTGGTTGACGATGACCGCTGGTATAGTTTTGCCGCGGAATATAAAGCCGCTCTGGAAGCCAATCAGGTCCCCTACGATTACTGGCTGGTACCCAAATCGTGGAGTGGCCCCGTCCCACCCAGTCCGCCCCTGGCCACCTTGCAAATGTACCCAATGACCGTTTGGTACACTGCCTACGATTGGTTTCAACCTTTGACCACCGCCGAGGAAGATCGCCTGGCGGCTTATCTCAATGGGGGGGGACGGCTGCTTTTTAGCAGTCAAGATTATATTTACGGTCTGCCAGACCATAAGCCCAGCCCGTTTGCCCAAAACTATCTGGGGGTATTGGATCACACCGAAGATTACAGCAGTACGGTTGTTATTGGCCGGTTGGGAAATCCGGTTGGGACACACCTGGGGCCGTATACGCTGACCTTTCCCCCAGGCTATGACAATTACACCGACGCGTTGATGCCCGGCGCGACAGCCCAAATTGCCAGCGTGGGTCAGGCAGGTCAAGCCAACAGCCTGACTCAGCACGGGCTTGGTTCTAGCAGCCAAACCTGGCATACCAATTTTATGGCTTTTGGCCCGGAGGTGTTGGCCGCCGCTGACCGGACGCGACTGCTGCAACGCTCTCTGGGTTGGCTGAGTTGGCTGGGCAGTTCCACCGTAACGCCGAGCGTATCAACCTCGCTGGATGGGACAGACCTCACCTATACCGCCATTTTGACCAATGATGGTTGGGCTGATCTACCCACGGTTGTCTTTACCGCCACGTTTCCGGTCCAATTGACGCCAGGGCCAGCCTCGCCGGATATGAGTTTGGTGGGCGGGAATTTGGTGTGGAGTGGGCCCCTAGTCCGAAATCAGCGCAAAGTGTTAACTTATACCGCCAGTCTGGCCGGGGCGCAGCCCCTGGGCACCACCATTAGCCAGGTCAGTTGGCTGGCTTATCCTGACCATCACATCCTGTTTGATCGGGTGGCCGCTGTGCGGGTCAACTTCCCCAATCTGACCGGCTCCACCTTTACCGTCACTCCGGCTAAAGGTGTGGAAAAAGGCGATGTCTTAACCTACCTTCTAACCTTAAAAAATGATGGCCTTGTAGATGATCCAGTAGTGACGGCCACCAATACTCTGCCACCCATGCTAGAGTTGGTTGGGATTGACCCGCCCAGTCAGGGGACACTTATTAGCAGTAACAGGAGCTTTACCTGGACCACAAGCCTGGCCAAAGACCAGCTTGCTACCCTGACTTATCGGGCAGTGATTAGTTATCAAACCAGCAGCGGTATCAATAACACCGCCATCGTGGCAGATGGGCTTAATGATCCCCTGACTCTGACGGCTCAGGCTGCTTTCAAGGTTCAGCCGCTGTATCTGCCCATTATCTATAAAAAATGAGGCTTTGACCGATCATTAAACCATTTGGGTCATTATTATGGCAGGTCTGGATACCCCGGCTCTGGCACCCGACTGGCAATCAAATCGGTCAGGCGGCTGTAGCTATGGCTCAGACTGGCGCTGACCAGGGTATCAAATTGGAGAAAATGAATCCGCTGGTGAGCCAAATCAATCCCAGCGCGGAAGGACGCCAGCTTGGCCAGACGCTCCTGCGATGTGGGCCGGTCGAACATATCCACTAGCGCCAGATATTCGGCCTCGGCAGTGTGAGCCTGGACAAAACGATTGACGCCCCGCCAAAACGCCGCCAGGTCAGGTTGAGGAATGACCGGAATCAGCTCAACCATTTGGAGCGAAGCCAACGCCTCTACAATCGCCGGATAATTTTGAGTCTGTTCTCGGGCCAGTTCATCTAGCGCGGCAAAAGTCGGCCCCGGTCCGATGTCTTTGAATTGCAGCCAGGCTTCGCGCCGCCACATGTGTTTCGATACTTCGTCTACGCAGAGGTGGCAGAGATAGCCCAGGGCAAACGCCTGAGCCTCAGGGGTAAGTTGGGCAAAAGGGCGGGTCAAAAACTCCGCCTGCTGCTGCAAAAATGCAGCGCTGCGATGCGAGGCCATGAACTCATAATCGCCAAAGCGATCAAAGAAATGAGTGTCTCGCTGAGTCAACGTGGGCGAGAGTTTGTCCACATCGGGCGCGACACAGCCAAAGCAGAATTGCCCATAGTAGGGCTGCCAGGGGCCGGGCAAGTCCGGCCAGATTTTTTCGGCAATGAGAAAGTGGGTGTTAAAAGGAGCCATAAATTGTAGCTTTGGTTATGCGCATTATTTCAGCTCCTATACGCCACACTGCCCTGCTTCCCTTGCCAAAACGGGCAGAAGGGGTAATCCTCGCCTTCGGGGTAGTCAATCCCCTCTTCGTGCGGGCAGCCGATGACGCCATCAGTCATAACCACGTTTTTTGCGCTATGCTGGACAATAAACTGCTGAATTTTAGCCGCAATTTCAGGGTTCGTGGCCACATCCGGTCCGGCCCATCGTTCCAAAGCCACCACCATATCGTGTTGGTTGACAATGCCTACGGCCACCTTGGTGGGGGTACGGTCATCCGGGCCGTAGTAGGCAATGGTGGCAATCGGATATTTAGATTCGGGCGGTGGTCGTCGAAATGGCTTTTTTCCTGATTCGTGTCTTTTTCTTTTAGCCATTAGCATTCCTCTTGGAGACAATTGTCAGATTTTCAGTTTTTAGCAAATTGCTTTGAAGTATAACCAATATTCGGTTTTAATCAAAGCAACAATTTATAGCTGAGAATTAACCCAGTTTTAAACCTTGTGTTATAATACGGCCAATGAATGGCCGACCCATCCATATCGGGCTGAACGCGCACCTGTTATCGCTGAGCCAATCGTACCGGGGCGCTGGTATAAGCTGGTACATCTTCAATCTGCTTAAGAATCTGGCCCAGGTATCGCCAGATTTTTGTTATAGCGCCTTTCTAAGCGACCGAGCCTTTCGAGAGCCATCGCTGGCGCTGCGCCTGAGTCGCCTGCCGACCCGGCGCCCGATGGTCCGCATTCTATGGGAACAATTCATCCAGCCGCTGGCGCTGCGCCGGACCGGGGTGGATTTACTGCACGCCTTAGCCTATGTAGCCCCGCTGGCCGCCCCCTGCCCCTTTGTGGTCACTGTGTACGACCTCAGCTTTCTGCGCTATCCTGAAGCCTTCCGGCCCTTCAATCGCTGGTACCTTCAACAATTCACGGCCAATTCAGTTAAACGAGCCAAAGCGATTATTGCCATTTCAGAAAGCACCCGGCAGGATGTGATTAACCTATTGGGCGCGCCGCCGGAGCGAGTCCAAACCATTTACTGCGGGGCCGATGAACAGTTTCGAGTGCTGGCTGCACCTGAAGTCGCCGCTTTCAAAGCAGCGCGGGGGTTGCCCGACACCTTTATTTTGTTTTTGGGCACGCTGGAACCGCGCAAAAATGTGGACGGTCTCATTCGCGCCTATGCCCGCTGGCGCGAATGGCAGCCAGACGCTCCGCCGCTCATCATTGCCGGGGGAAAAGGCTGGTATTATGGCCAAATCTTTGGCCTGGTTGAACAGCTCAACCTGACGGAAACTGTACGCTTTGCCGACTATGTGCCGCAAAGTGAGTTGTCTCTGTGGTATAATGCGGCTTCACTCTTTGTTTATCCCTCTCATTTTGAGGGTTTTGGACTGCCGGTATTGGAAGCCATGGCCTGTGGCACGCCGGTGATTACCTCTACCGTTTCATCCTTACCCGAAGTGGCCGGCACGGATGGCGCCGCTCGTTTGGTCAACCCGGCCAATACCGAGGCTCTGGCCGAAGCGATGAGCCAGGTAATGGCTGACGCCGATCTGCGCGCGGCGATGTCGCAGCGAGGGTTGGCCAGGGCTGCCGGCTTTCGCTGGGACAAGAATGCGCGAGAGACGGTGGAAGTTTATAAAAAAGCAGTGTTACCTTTGTGAAACGCCTAACGGTTTTATTTAGCAACCAAAGAGCCGCCGCCATTACCTGGGTGCTGGTTGACGTCGTGCTGATCAATGTTGCCTTTGTGCTGGCCTACTGGGTCCGGTACAAGCTGCAACTTTTCCGGGCGGTAGACCCGGCTTTTGATGTTCCCTACGGTGTTTACCTGCCCTTTGCCGGCCTGTTTACACTGCTGCTCATTCTGGTGTATCGCCAGCAGGGAGCATACCGGCTGCGCCGCCAAATTTCCTGGTTTGATGAAATTTACGCCATCATCAATGGCACGGCCACCGGCACGATCATCATGATCGTGTTCATCTTCATCTACCAGGCGGCCTTTTACTCTCGCGCCATTTTCATTTATGCGGCTATTTTTGTCGTTTTGCTCCTGGGCTTGAGCCGCTTGCTTAAAGTGAGCCTTCTGCGCTACCTGCGCCGGCGAGGCATTGGTTCAGAGCGGGTGTTGATCGTAGGCGCCGGCGAGGTAGCCCGCGCGGTGATGCGAGCCGTTGTAGCCAACTCGGAATGCGGCTTCAACATTATCGGTTTTCTGGACGATAATCCGGTCAAAGGTGAAACAGATATTGGCCGCTTCAAAGCCCTGGGCAGCCTGGATAATTTGGTTGATGTGCTGCACGAGCAAGCCATTGACGAAGTCATCATCACTCTGCCCTGGCAGTACCATCGCAAAATTGTCAGCATTATGACCCACTGCGAACGCGAAAATATTCGGACGCGAATTGTGCCGGATTTGTTTCAGATGACCATCAGCCGCATGCATGTCGAGGATATTGCCGGGGTACCGATGATTGGGGTCAAAGAGGTCAGCATCAGCGGTCTCAATCAGGTGGTCAAACGCAGCATTGACCTGGTCTTCTCAGCGCTGGTGCTAGTAATCGGTGCGCCGCTGATGGGTTTAATTGTGTTGATGATTAAGCTGGAGTCGCCGGGACCAATCCTGTTTCGACAAGAACGGGTGGGCCGCAATGGCCGGCGCTTTACGGTTTACAAGTTCCGCTCCATGATCGAGGGGGCCGAAGAACAACAGGCCGCTCTGCAAGAGCTAAACGAAGCCGAGGGTCCCTTGTTTAAAATAAGAGATGATCCGCGCATAACCCATGTAGGCAAATTGCTGCGCAAATTAAGCCTGGATGAATTGCCGCAGCTCTATAATGTTCTCAATGGGGATATGAGTTTGATTGGCCCGCGCCCGCCGCTGCCCGCCGAAGTTAAACAATACCAGGAGTGGCACAAGCGCCGCCTGGAAGTTGCGCCCGGCATCACCGGGCTGTCGCAGATTAGCGGCCGGTCCGAGCTTAGCTTTGACGAAACAGCCTTGTTGGATATTTATTACATCGAAAACTGGTCGTTGGCGCTGGACACCAAGATTTTGTTGCAGACTATTCCCAAGGTGATTTTTGGGAACGGAGCGTATTAAGCGGTTTCGTCTGTTTCCGCCGCGTCTATCTCTTCGGGCCGGCTCACCGGCATGTCTATCGTCACCGATTTGGCTCGCTTAAGCGAAGTCGAATCGATAGCGGTTTCTCTGGCTCCGGGCGGGATGATGACTTGTGCTCCTACGGGCGGACCGGCAATCCCAATCTCTGAAACTGTTTCGACCCGCCCTTCAAGCCGGTCAATCTCCTGTCTGACCCGTTGCAGCTCTCGCTGAACATAATCAAGGTTAAACTTTAACTCAAGCGGCGTATCCTGGCCCAGATTTAGCCGCTGCTCCTCCAAATCTCGCAACTTCTGCTGCCAGTCGGCAGCCTGTTTATGCAGGGAGTCCAGGGCTAAAGCCACCACCGAAGGAATTTCGGGGATAGCCATGGCCGGTCGTTCGGCCCAACCAGGCCAGGCCAGGTTCAAAGTCTGCTCAATTTCAGACCGCAAAGCATTGCAGCGCAGATAAAGTTCACCCAAACTGCTCAACCGCTGGCGGGCGTTGGTGATGGCCCAGACGACAAAAGCGCCAATCACCAGGGCCATGCCCCCACTACTGACCAGGCAGGCCAGGCTATTGACGATAAAATCATCTAAAATGATGGAGTTAATCCCCAGCCCCAGCAAAGCCAGGATCACGCCAAATATAACAATCCCCGACAGACGCGGGAAAATGACTCGCTGCGAGCGATCAGCCAAATTATCCTGAGTGGCGGCTTTGGGGACTTTTTTATCAAAATTTTGATCCTTTAGCAACCCCCTGGCCTCAAGCCGTATCTGATTGAATTCTTCATTGCGGGCGTCATTCTGCTCGTCAGCCGGCAGCGAGGCAATCGAATTTTGGAAAGCGATCACTGCCTGGCGCACTTGCTGGAGCTGCTCCAATTCTGGCGGGGTGAAGCGGGCTTGACTTATCTCAGTCATATCAATAATTTCCTTTGCGCATTAATCTACCTGCCGCTACGATTATAACAAAGGTGGCAAGGTCTGACAAAGGTTAACCGGTCCCAAATTTGCCACTCTGTGCCTTGTGGCCTATCATCGTTAACGTTTTAATCAGTGATGCTCAAACATTTTGGGCCAACGGCTGTCGCGCCAAAGCGCCAAAATAGCTGACAGTAAAGCAGTATAAAGAAAAAACCCGTCCCAGATTTGGGACGGGTTTTGCTTTACAAATAAAGAGCGGGCGATGAGATTCGAACTCACGACCTTCTCCTTGGCGCGACAGCCGTTGGCCCAAAATGTTTG
>CAZRYD010000300.1:0-8214 GCA_964604225.1 uncultured Caldilineaceae bacterium | reverse complement strand
TTCGCCATTCGCCATTCGCAAATTCGCAATACTGTGATGGTGCCAGCTATCGACAACTTTTTATCGATGTGAAAGCGTAAGCGCCTAATCAATTCGTCGATGCGCTGCGGGGTTAGCCGGGCCATGTCACCTTCCAATTTTAGGGGGACTACTTGTCGCCCACGTAGGCAATGGCGTCAATTTCGACCATGATACCCAGCAACTGGCTGCCGACGGTGGTGCGGGTCGGCTTAGGGTCGGGGAAGTAGGTGGTGTAGACTTTGTTATAGCGATCAAAGAGGCCGAGATCGCTCAAATGGGCCGACACTTTGACCACATCGGCCATGCTGGCCCCGGCCGCTTCCAAAATGGCTTTGACGTTTTCCAGAGTGCGGCTGGTCTGTTCCTCAATCGTTACACCCACAACCTGGCCGGTTTCGGGGTCCAGCGGTCCCTGGCCGGAGACAAAGACAAAATCGCCCACTTTCAAGCCCTGCGAGTAAGCTCCGACCGGCGACGCGCCTTTTTTGGTGGAAATTTGTTGTTTTGGCATAAAGTGTTCTCCTTAAATAATTCCTTTATTTTCGTGAAATTATAGTTTGATGAGGGTGAGGCATAATAGATAGTCTTTTCTTTTAGGTATCACGTATCACGCATTACTAATTGTCGACCGCACCAGTAAAACCGGGCAGGGGGCGCCACGCAGGACTTTATCGGCCACACTGCCGTAGACCCAGCGAGCCAGGCCGGTCCGCCCGTGCGTGCTCATGACGATGAGCGAGACATCATTTTTACTGGCGTAGTCAATAATTGTTTCTGCGGGCAGGCCCACTTCTACCACAGACCTGGCCGTGAGATTATGCAGTTTAAGCTCATTCACTATTTCGGTCAGAGCCTGGCTGGCTTCATCCAAGACCTGTTCCTGGCGTTTCTGAGTATCCAAGGCGCCCTCCTGAACATAGCCAACCAAAGGATGGGCCTCTTGAACCACCCGAAACAGAATCAATTCAGCCTGGTGAATTTCGGCCAGAGCCAGGGCATGGGGCAAGGCTTGAGCGGCCAGGGTGGAGCCATCTAAGGTGACCATAATTTTTTTATATTCGATGGACATAAATGTACCTCCTGCTCTTTCTTAATGAAGCAAAATTTTAGCAACAGGACCAGGTTCGCCCAAGAGGCGCTCAAAACATTCATGTCCATCGGCCAGAGGCGCTTTGAGCAGCCAGGGATCAATCTTTACCCGGCCAGCCGCCAGCCAATTGAACCCATCCTCGAAATCGAGCGGCGCGTAGGCAAAACTACCCTTAAGATTGACTTCCTTGCGGATCAGCAGGTTTGACTGGATCTGGCTTTCCTCGTCGTGCAAGCCCACAAAAACAACTGTGCCGCCCGGTTTTGCCGCCTCGATACCCTGCTGCCGGGTAATGGCCAACCCGACGGCATCAATCGCCGCCTCCACCCCAAGCCCCTCGGTTTCGGCACGCACAATTTCAACCACATTTTCTGTCAGCGGATTCAACACCCGCACCTCAAACTGCTCGCCGATGGCCCGCCGGTGCGGGTCGGTGTCGGTGGCCCAAATTTTAGTCAGGCCAAAGGTCAGGGCGACCTGCAAGGCCAGCAGGCCAATCGGCCCCAAGCCGGTAATAAGCAGCGTATCCAGAGCGGTACAATCTGCCAATTTGACCGCCCGGACGGCGCAGCCCACCGGCTCGGTCAAGGCCGCATGCTCCAGGCTGAGTTGGTCAGGCAGGGGGTAGACCAGCCGGGCCGGGGCTTTGACCAGGTCGGCATAACTGCCGGGTTGGTGGATGCCGATGATACGACGCTCGCGGCACAGGTTATGCCGGCCCACCAGGCAAGCGCGACACACGCCGCAGTGAATCAAGGGATTGACCGTAACGCGCTGGCCGACAGCCAGTCCGGGCTTCAGTCGAGCGGCCTGCGAGCCCAATTCCACAATTTCGCCGGAAAATTCATGCCCCATAATCAAGGGCGGTTTGCGCAGACTGTTGTGGCCCAGGTAGCCGCCCAACTCCGAGCCGCAGATGCCGGAAAAGACCACTTTGATTATCACTTCATCCGGCCCCGGTTCCGGCTCAGGTACATCTCGAATATTCAGTTGGCGGGGGCCTTCATAAACCAGTGCTTTCATTCTTACTCCTTATGCAACGTGCAGAGGTGGATAAGCCAGTTGCCCCGGAATGGCTAAGTTGATTCGATACAAAGATGTGGAAGCGGCAATATAGAGGGTGCGCAAATCCGGCCCGCCAAAGGTGCAGTTGCCGGGTATCTCCGGCATAGAGATAATTCCCAACAAGTCGCCCACTGGTGAGAAGATGTAAATGCCGGCCTTTTCGTTTTCTCCGGCCGTCAAATAAATATTACCTTCAATATCCAGCACCATCCCATCACCACCGTAGCCCGTACCGTGATCGTACAAAATACCGCGCTGTTGCCAGGAACCGTCGGCAGCCAGATCATAAGCAACCAGGAAACGCGCCCCGCCCGGCTCCGGATTATGATCCACCAGATAGAGGGTGCGATTGTCGGCGCTGATCAAAATGCCGTTTGGCGTTTCCATATCGTCAATCACCCGCGTCAGCGAACCATCCAGTTCGATGCGGTAAACGGCCATGTAATCCTGCTCCAAATCCTCTTTGTAGCCGTAGCGCGGGTCAGTAAAGTAGATGCGCCCCTCGCGGTCGAAGCAAAGGTCGTTGGGCGCATTGAGCTTTTTGCCCTGGTAATGCGAAGCCAGGGTCGTGATCGTGCCGTCGGGTTCGTAGCGGCGCACCGCCCGCGCCCCGTCGTCCTTGCCATCGCAGCAGACCACCAAGCGACCCTGGTGATCAAAGTTCATGCCGTTGGCCCGCAAGCTTGGTTCTTGCCAAACCTCGGTTTGGCCGCTGTCAGGGCGGTAGACCAGGATACGGTTATTGGGACAATCGGAGAAATAAACATTGCCCTCGGCGTCGGCAGCCGGCCCCTCGGCAAAGGCACAGCCAGCAAAGACTCTTTCCAGCTTGGCTTCAGCCGGGATGATGTCACTCAATTGGGTCATAGTTCTCTCCTCATAAATAGACCGCCGACGGCAGACCGCCGACCGCCGAAAAAATTCTCATTACGTGTGCCCGTAAGGATATCGGTGGTGTGCGTTAGCTCGTGACGACTCATGTAAACGTAGTCAATGGTCAGTAGCCAGATAAACTTTTACGACCCTGCGACTTTGTGACCTGCTCCTTGGTATTTAACGACAACGGGTTAGGCCAGTTCCAACAGGCCAAAATAGGCCGGCTTGTGAAAATCAGCCGGTTCGGTCATAGTTGGCGACCAACAGCTAAATTCCGGCGCGGCGTCGTGGGGACGCTCGATGCGATAAAAGTTGGCCCGCCACACTCGCGGCAACTCCCCAGGTGGAGCAACGGCTGCCCAGGGTATAATCAGGATGGCCCACCAGTGGTTAGCTCTATCATCTCGACCGGCCCGCCAGCGAATACCTGGGCAATTCCAACTGATATCTACTTCCAATTCCGTTCGCTGCGAGGTAGGATTGTAAATCCGTGCGTCCAGCAGAATCTCGTTGGGGCTCACCTGGAATTCAAAATAGCGCACCATATCGGCTTCGCCGGGACCAAAGAAAATCTCGACGACCTCTTCATCGTAAATCGGCTCATCGCGCTGGGTGTAGGTACCCCAAATATTGCGGTCGTCGCAGTCGTAACGGACATATAAAGCCTGAGGATCATAGCCTACACGAGCGACGGTCTGCTGTATGGCCTGGCCGCTGCCATCGGCCAGGATGAAAGGCGGGAGCGAAGGTACACTGCCCCAGTCCCAGGTAGCCGGGTCGGCCTGGGTGTCCCAATTATCAGGCGCACGAGGGACTTTTAAGCAAGGCACAGCTTGTATAACGGTCATGATTCTCCTCAAGGCCCTGCGTGTTCCGTTTTATTCTGGCAAAATATCATCGGCCGGTAATGTAATTCTCAAGCTGGGCGATGATAAATTCCTGCGCAGAGATAACCTCTTTGACCACATCGCCAATAGAGATGACCCCGACCAATTGGTCGTCCTCCAGCACCGGCAGGTGACGGATCCGTTTGTTGGTCATCACCGCCATACAATCGGCTACGGTTTGGTCGGGACGAACATAGACCACCTTTTCGGTCATGATCTCACGCACGAGGGTGGTTTTGGACGATTTGCCGTGCAGGCTGACCTTGCGGGCATAATCTCGCTCTGAGAGAATGCCGACCACCCGGCCTGCCTCAACCACCAGCAAGGCTCCAACCTCCTTCTCGGCCATCAGCTTCAAGGCGTCGATGACCCACGCCTCCGGACCAATGGACCAGACCTGACGCCCTTTGGTTTGCAAGAGTTGACTGACTGTTTTCATGGTTTAGCCTCCTTCAGCACATCTTTGTGTTTATAGAAGTATGGCCGCCGGCCGGAGACCCTGACGGGGCTAATCCGGTCAGCGATTGTTATATTCCGCGTTACGTGGGTAGTATCCTGTTCTTCATTTCAGCGGGCAGCCGCGACAAATTCCCTCACCCGTTGAGCATCCGTAACAGTGCGGGTAAATTCGGGTGGGCGCAACTCGCCGCCCATAAAGGAGCGCAGGTTGCGATAAGTCATCCGGCTTTCCAAACCGGCGCTGGCCGTAGTGTGCAATTCTTTAACCCCGCTCTGGGCAATAATTTTCTGCACATTCCGGGCTGAAACTCCGCTGGACAGGCCAGGCATAATGATAATCCGGCCAGCCGCCCGGCGCACCAGTTCCGTAATCAAATCCAAGCCCTCCAGGGCAGAGGCTTCCTGGCCGGTCGTGAGGATTCGATCAATCCCCAGTGAGATAATCGTTTCCAACGCCTCGTGCGGGTCACGCGACATATCAAAAGCCCGGTGAAAGGTGACACTCAGAGGGCGGGCCAGTTCGACCAAGGCGGTGGTGCGGGCTACGTCTACCGTACCATCGGGCTGGAGCAGCCCAATGACCACGCCGTTGGCACCCAAACGCTTGGCCTGCTCGATGTCGAATTTCATCACCTCAAACTCGATGTCGGAGTAGTAAAAATCGCCACCGCGGGGGCGGATGATCACGTTCAGATCGATCTCAATATGCTGGCGGGCCAGGGCAATCGTGCCCGCGCTGGGGGTCGTGCCGCCTTCTAGCAGATTATCACACAATTCCACCCGGTTGGCCCCGCCCTCTTGCGCCGCTATGGCCGACTCAACCGAGTCGATACAGATTTCAAGCACAGTTGGCTGGCTCATTTGACCTCGCTACTCCTTTTTATTGGATCGGTTCAGTAATCCGCTCCGGCTGGCGACCATACGGCTCGCGCAAGGTCCGGCCAGGCGTAGCTCCGGTAGGCTGGCTCTCGTCCACCACTAAAACCCCGTTGACGGCCACAAAGTGGACCCCCTTAGGGTAGCTGATCGGGTTTTCATAGGTGGCGGTATCGCGCAGGGTGTCGGGATCGAAGACAACCAGATCGGCCATGAAGCCGGGCCGGACGATGCCGCGATCCAGGCAGCCAATCCGTCGGGCCGTGGCCGAGGTCATCTTGCGAATGCCTTCGGCCCAAGTCAACAGTCCCAGGTCACGCACGTAATGAGCCAGAAACCTGACGTGCGTACCCCAGCCGCGCGGGTGCGGCCGCCCACCGACGAGGATACCGTCACTGCCGACGACATGGGCCGGGTGCTGCAGAATGGTCTGCACATTCTCCTCGTTGCCGATATGGGCCAGGCATGAAACACCCAGGCGGGTTTGAAGCAGCAGGTCTACAAAAAATTCGTAGGGGCTTTGCCCGGCGCGAGCAGCGGCGTCGGGCAAAAACATACCTACCAGGGTCGGATCGTGCTCGCCCATAATCCCGCCGATTTGGAGCATCTCCCAGCCCATCGGCACACCGTTGAAGCCATCGGAGCCGGTCACTTCCATCTCGTGGCGCAGCCGCCCCTGAATATCGGGCGATTTCAGCCGGGTCAGGGTGGCCTCGGTCCCACCTTCGTGCATCCAATAAGGTAGAAAAGCGTGCAGATAGGTATTCCCGGCCAGGTAGGGGTAGGTGTCCATAGTCACTTCCAACCCTTGGGCGCGAGCCTTATCAACGGCAGCCAGTAACTCCGGCGCTCGGCCCTTGTTGATCGCATAGCCCAGGTGGCAGTGGGTCAAATGAACCGGCACGCCGGCCCGGCGGCCAATCTCAATGGAGTCGTAGTAGGCTTGCAACGCCTCCATGCCGTAGTTGCGGTGGTGGGGACAATAAAAGCCGTTATAAGGCCGCAATACCTGGCATAACTCAACCACTTCGTCATCGCTGGCAAACATGGCCGGGGCGTAAGTTAGTCCGGTGGACAGACCGATGGCCCCCTCACGCATGCTCTGGTCAATCAGTTGCTGCATCCGGCGCAGTTCTGCCGGGGTGGGAGGACGATTGTCCATGCCCATCACAGCCATACGCACGGTACCATGCGAGACGTGAGTGGCCACATTGAGCGCCACCTTGTGCTCAAAACGATCCAGATAGGTGGTGATGGTGCTCCAATCCCACTCTAAATCAGGCCGGCCATTCCAGCCGGCCAGTTGTTCGCGCAATTGGGCCGCCGTTTGGGGCGTCACCGGGGCCAGGCCCAGGCCATCGTGGCCGACCACGTCGGTGGTGACGCCCTGGCGAATTTTGCACTCCATCAAGGGATGATACAGCGGGTACAGGTCGGAGTGGGTGTGCACGTCAATAAAGCCGGGGCAAACGATCCGCCCATCCGCCTTGACCACTCGCTTGGCTGCCGCACCCGCCAGCGGTCCGATGGCGACGATTCGATCTGCCTGAACGGCCACATCGGCCCAATACCAGGGCGTGCCCGTGCCGTCAATAAGCCGCCCGCCGGTGATGAGTAAATCGTACATAGCCACAAATCCTTGTAAGATTTTGGATTTTAGATTTTGGATTTCGGATTGATTTCATTGACCCATCCAAAATCTAAAATTAAAGTTCGACCCACTGGCCGGTTTCCGCCGCTTTGTAGGTAGCCAGCACCAGGGCGACCGAAGTGCGGCCTGCCTCGCCGGAAGGTTCGGGCTGCCGGCCCTCGCGCACGGCCTCAACCATCTCGGTCAACTCGGCCACCATAGCCACCATAACCCGCTCCGACAGGCCGGCATCGGGGTGATAAAAGTGCTGGACCGTCCGCTTGCCGGTGGTAAAAAGCTCCAGCGAATCCCACGAGCGGACATGCAGCAGGCCGGTTTCACCATAGACCTGCATCTCGCACATCACGGTGCGATAAGGCCCCCAATGCTGGAAGAACGTACCCTGCACCCCACCATCGAAGCGAGCCAGGACGGAGCCGTAATCTTCGGCGCGGGAGCCTTCGCTGGGTTCAATCAAGGCCGCCACCGCTGTGATTTGCTGGCCCAACACCCAACTGACTCGGTCAAAACCGTGTACAGCGTTGCACATAAACACACCGCCGCCGGCAACTTCTTTATCTCGATACCAGGGCAAGACAAAACTGTGGGTGATAGACATCGAGTCGAGCACGGTTAGCGGCTGGCCGATGGCCCCGCTTTCGATGAGGTGTTTGGCTTCGCGCATCTCCGGGTAAAAGTGATGGGTGAAGCCGGTCATTAGAGACACCCCGGCTTGGCGGCAGACTGCCAGCATCCGGTCGGCCTCTTCCACGGTGCGGGTGATGGGCTTTTCCATCAGTATGTGGGTACCGGCCTGAGCCGCTGCCTCCGCCGCAGGCAAATGTAAACGGGGCGGTAAACAAATGCTCATAATATCCACCCCGGCTTTGAGCAAAGCTTCATAATCATGGAAAGGGGCGCAGCCCAGTTCACGGGCCAGCGGTTCGACCCGCTCAGTCGCCGGGTCGGCGAGGCCGACCAGTTCCACATGGGCTACTTGTTTGTAGGCCCGGGCGTGTACCACGCCAATAAAGCCAGCCCCAGCGACACCTACGCGAATTTTGGCAACCATTGCCTTCTCCTTACGAAGATAGTAGACGGTAGACAGTAGACAGGTAAACCATGCGCCCCTGTTACCTTTTCAATAACGGTGATGGTCCGCAGGTTGGTGACGACTCCCTAAAAAGAGACGAGGAAACGAAGAAACCCTCGCCCCCCGCCTCATTGAATTCAGGTTTACCAAACTTTAACTGTTAATTAAACTTTCAACGCGCCTTCGATCAAGCCCTTCATATACCAGCGCTGGGCGA
>CAZRYD010000299.1:0-8241 GCA_964604225.1 uncultured Caldilineaceae bacterium | reverse complement strand
CAATCCAGCCGGCTTTGAGCGCCTCGATAAAGGGTCCGGTGATGACCTCATCCACCCGCAAACGCTGGAGACGCCGCTCTACCTGCTGTTTGAAGGATTTGTGCTCTTTGGAAAGCACCCGGATTTTACCAATCTGGGTGTATTGATTATTGATGCTCGGCGGCAGGGGCAGGGTAAAACGCACCCGTTGAATCTCGCTCATCAAAGCCTCCAGCTTTTATTGTAGCACACCTGTTCAGGGGTGACAATTGGTTTAAACTTTTGAGTTGGAAATTTCTCTGGATAGTGTGTATAATGAAAACCGAAATTTAATGCATAAAACGTAATACGTAAAACGTAAGGATTTATCGCCTAAAGTCTTTACGTTTTACATTTTACGCCTTACTTCTCAAGGAGACCGAACTCATGGCGCAATCATTATTTCAAAAAATTGACACCCTGATCAAAGCCAACTTGCATGCGATGGTGGATCGAGCGCTCGATGCCAACTCGGTGGCGGTGCTGGATGAATACATCCGCCAGGCAGAAGACAATCTGGATGACCTGGAAGACGCACTGGTCACGATCAAGGGCCAGGTTAAAACCCTGCAACGCAAATATGAAACCTTCCAGGCCGAGGCCGAATCGCTGGATCGCGATATTGACCGGCTGTTGAGCCTGGGCAAAGAAGACCTGGCTATGGCTGCCCAGAGCCAATACAATACCAAAGCTGACCTGGCAGAGGAGTACCGCAAGCAGTATGAGCAGCAAAAGACCGAAGCCGACAAGATGGCCGATGCCCGGCTCAAACTGGAAGCCCGCCTGCGCACCATCCGCCAGGAGCGAGAGCATGTGTTGGGTCTGCTGGAATTGGCCAAGACCAAAGAGATTGCGGCCAAGAGCATGAAATCGCTCGATGCGCTGGAAGGTGTGGGCGACTCCGATATCTCCCGTGTGGCCGATAAAATCAGGGAGCGGCTGGATCGCGCCGATGCCGAAGTGGAAATGCGAGCCGGTCGGCTGAGCAATCAGATGGATCAGGTTTTGGGCAAAGATCGGTTGGACAGTCAGTTGGCTGAACGCCGCCGCCGCCTCGGTCTGGATCAGGACGAACAGGCCGCCAGTTCGTCCTCCTAAAAAACCTACGTTATAAATATAAATTTCAAGGTTTGAGGCGTGATGCGTTAGAGTCACATCTCACGTATTACGCCTCACTATCACCACTATGCCCTCAGATTTTAGAAAAGACCTGGAAAAACGTGCCCAAGAGGCTATTCTCAAAAATGTTGTTGAGAGTTACAAGCAGCAGCGAGCCGATTGGAATAAAGACCCTAACATTATCAAACAACTTAGGGAGCGATATACCTTTCATCCCGTCACTGCTACCTTGATTGGGGGCACTCTTGTCACCTCTACCGCTCTTGGGCTTATTTTAGGCCCACTGGCAGCCATTCCGACAGCGCTGCTTGGGCTGATCTTGACCCCTTGGTTTATCTATCGCGGTATCACCAACGAGACGAACCACGCCAAAGCGGTTGAAGAGATGCTGCGGCCCAAGGTTCAATTTAATCCTGATACGATTCAGGATAAAACCATCCGGGCCAAAGTGGACGAGGCACTGCGGTATTGGGAGTTGATTCAGAACACGGTGACGAAATCTGCTGAAGCCTCGATGCGGGACCGCTTTGAACGGACTACGGGTGAAGTGACGCATTGGCTGCAAGCAGTGTATGAGCTGGCTACGCGGGTGGACAAGTTTCAGTTGAATCAGGTCATCAAACAAGATTTGCAGCGGGTGCCGGCTGATATTCGCAACTTGGAGCAGAAATTGGCCCGAGAAGATAGTCCCCCGGTCCAGCAACAATTGCAGCGGACTATCGCCGACAAGCAACGCCAGCTCCAAACCCTGCAAAACCTGGACGACAATATGGAAAAAGCCGGTTACCAATTGGATAGCACTATCTCGGCGCTGGGCACAATTTACTCCCAACTGCTTCTGGTGGGCAGTAAAGACGAAGAGGGTAATCGGGTCAACCGGCTGCAAGACGAGATTTCCGAACAAGTCCAGCGGCTGGAGGATTTAAGCGAGGTGATGGACGAGGTTTACCAAAACGCTCGATAATCCCTTGACAATCAAGCGAGCCAGGCTATTATTTTATGACATGTGCGACGCACGCTGATCTTGCGACCGTAAGAAGTGTCGTAGGAGCAAAAGGGCGTCGCGCCTTATTTTGACGAAAAATCAAGTTGAAGTTATAATTTAGAACAAGTGTTCGGTGCAAAATTATGGTATCAACCATAAATGTCCCTTGAGATGAGGTCATGCCGGAAAAACTAACCTTATTGGCTATTTTTGCCCACCCTGATGATGAAGCCTTTGGCACAGGAGGAACCTTGAGCAAATACGCCCACGAAGGCGTTGACGTACATTTGGCCATCGCCACCCGAGGTGAGGCTGGGGTGTTGGCAAACCCGGCGATTAACTTGACCCAACCCATTGGCGTGGTTCGTGAGCAAGAGTTGCGCCGAGCCTGCGCCTGTTACGGGGTGGAACATCTCTATTTGCTGGGGTACATTGATGGCCAGACTACGGTCGCGCCTCAGGCAGAGGCCGTTTATAAGGTGGTCAAGATAGTGCGTCAAGTTAAACCGCAGGTGTTGATTTCTTTTGGCCCCGACGGGGGGTATGGTCACTATGATCACCTGGCGGTTCATCGCTGGGCCACCGCTGCCATTCAACTGGCGGCGGAGGTTGATCGCTGGCCGGAGATTGGAACGCCCCATCAGGTGGCTAAATTCTACCATCGGGCTATGCCCCAAGAGCAGTTGGCTCAAATGCAAAAAATGACCGGACGCACGCATGTGTTGATGGATGGGGTGCCATTTCCGTTTATGGGACACCCTCTAGAAAAAATTACGACGGTCATCAATGTGCGTGATTATGTTGAAAACAAGCTAAAAGGCATCCGCTCTCATGCCACTCAAATCGATCCGGCCAGCCCTTATTTGCAGAATACTTTTGAACTGGACAAAAATCCGTGGTTTTGGCAGGAAACGTTTATTTTAGGCTGGTCTTTGGAGGGTCTGGCCCTGGCCGACCCGGCCAAGCACAAAGAAACCGATCTATTTGCGGGATTGAGGTGAACCATGAGTAACCCATCCGTCTCGATTTTAACGCAACAGATCAAGGCCCAATTAGCGCATCTGGCTATTTTACGTGAGTATCAGCAAAGTAGTGACAATCCTTATTTCAAATCGACCCTGAGTTTTGCTGTCGAAGATGCCCAGGAGGCTATTGCCCGCGTGGCCAGCCGCCTGCGTCAATTGAACCATCCCTTGCTTGAGCAGAAGCTTGATGAAAGCGGTGAAAAATTGCTCCGGCAATCACGCAGCCGGCGCAGCTTGGAAGATAAAATAAAATTTATATACCACGGGCTGAAA
Organism: uncultured Caldilineaceae bacterium; assembly: GCA_964604225.1. GTDB lineage: Bacteria > Chloroflexota > Anaerolineae > 4572-78 > J111 > DSQQ01. The sequence continues at coordinate 4,821 of CAZRYD010000299.1, read as the reverse complement.
TATCAGATGGAGTGGTATGGGACACACGTTAAAGATTTGAAGGAGGATGCCGACTCCCAGGCCATTTTGGTTGCGTTGGCTGAACAAACACGGGTGCGGCTGGAGCGCTGGGAAACTTTAATGAAAGAGTTGAAGGTTTCATTTGACTAATCCGTATAATAGGCCAATAGGATCGATGACCTAACGTATCCCACGCCAGTTCTGGTCAAAAAACGAACAAGGTCAGCCCATGGTTGGGAAATTAGCGTAGGACAAACATAGGATAATCGGCTTACAAAAGGCCTTTACAAAATAATAAAGTTCGGGTATAATAGTGGATAATTAATTGCGAAACTGTTCGCCGCCGTAACTGGGACCCGAATAAGGTCTCTGTTTTTTTTATTGGTTTTCCCTCGTTATCACCCTCGCGAGGGGAATGTTAAAAACCTCCAGAACTTGTTAAAAACCTAGATAGTCTGGATCTATGTAAATACTTCTGTTAATAACAGAATTGGAAGTAAGGGAATTTTTCAATGGCAGATAAACCTATTTATTTAACCTTAGAAGGCAAAAAGAAATTAGAAGAAGAACTTAAGTACCTGACAACTGTCCGCCGCAAGGAGGTTGCTGCCGCCATACAATCGGCCAAAGAAGAGGGGGATATCAGTGAGAATTCCGCTTATGACGAGGCCAAATTGACTCAGGGCTTCCTTGAAGGTCGCATTCAGACCATTGAGGTCCAGTTGCGTGAGGCCGTTATTATTGAGAAAAATGGCGCCTCAGATCAGGTGGATGTAGGCAGCAAAGTGACGGTGGTCGAAGAAGGCTTTGATGAGGAAACCTACCACATTGTAGGTTCAGCCGAAGCCGACCCACTCAACGGCAAAATCTCCAATGAGTCGCCGATTGGCCGGGCTTTATTGGGGGCTAAAAAAGACGATACCGTCAGGGCTGAGACTCCCAACGGCGAGATCGTCTTCAAAGTAGTGAAGATCGAATAGCTTGCGTCAAACGCGGTAAGCGTGCATAATAAAGCGGAGTCTCCCTTGGGGGGACTCCGCTTTTTATTTGCATTTTTTGGAGAAGAAACTTCATGGAACAAGACCTCACTTACTTTAGAAATTTTGGCGAGCAGGTCGAACAGCGGCTGGACAAGCTAAGCAACTTTACCGCACGAGGTCAACTGCCCTACCCACCCCGAGTCAGCCGTGAGCAGACGACTGCCGCCGCCATTCAGATGTATGAAGCCGCCGAGGCAGCCCTGCCGGAAGGCAGTGAAGAGAAGCCGCAGGTAAACGTGGCTGTCGCCGGGCGGCTGGTGGCGGTGCGGAATATGGGCAAAAGCACGTTTGCTCATATCGAAGATGGCGCCGGGCGCTTGCAGCTTTACCTGCGCAAGGATGATCTGGGCGACGAGTTGTACCAGCATTTTAACAAGGATTTTGACCTGGGCGATTTTGTAGCAGCAGAGGGCTTTCTCTTTCGTACCCGCACCGGTGAGGTAACCGTTCACGTGGCCGCCTTTCAACTGGCATCAAAAGCCTTGCACCCTTTACCGGAGAAATGGCACGGCCTGAAAGATACCGAAACCCGCTACCGCCAACGCTATTTGGATTTGCTGGCCAACCCCGAAGTGCGCGATATTTTTGTCAAGCGCAGTAAAATCATTACCGCCATGCGCAAATTCCTGGATGGCGAAGGTTTTTTAGAGGTAGAGACGCCTACTCTGCAACCTCTCTACGGCGGGGCCATGGCTCGACCCTTTACCACCCATCACAACGCCCTGAACATGCAGCTTTATCTGCGCATCGCCGATGAGCTTTACCTCAAGCGGTTGATCGTCGGCGGCTTTGATAAGGTCTACGAAATCTGCAAGGATTTTCGCAACGAGGGCATCAGCACCCGGCACAACCCGGAATTTACTATGATGGAGTGCTATTGGGCCTACGCCGACTATGAGGATATGATGCGCCTGACCGAAAATCTGGTTGCTTTTGTGACTCAAGAGGTGTTGGGAACGACTAAACTTATTTTTGACGGCAAAGAGATTGACGTAGTCCCACCCTGGCGGCGGCTCAACCTGGCTGAAGGCATCAAGCAGTACACGGAGATAGACATTTTTGAAACCTACGGCGATGTCAAAGCGCTGTGGGCGGAATGTCAAAAACTCAAGCTGAATGTCTCACCGCAGCCGAATTGGGGCAAGTTAGTCGGTGAACTGCTGGGCGAGTATGTCGAGCCGACCATTACCAACCCAACTTTTATCCACACCTTTCCCCTGGAAATTTCGCCGCTGTCCAAGCAAAACCCCGACGATCCGCGTGTAGTCGAGCGGTTTGAGGCTTTTGTGGCCGGTATGGAAATCGCCAATGCTTACTCCGAGTTGAACGACCCGATTACGCAGCGCCAGCGCTTTTTGGAGCAGCAAAAAGATTCTGACGAAGAGGCCCACCAGATGGACGACGATTACATCATGGCCCTCATGCAGGGCATGCCCCCCACCGGCGGCCTGGGCATGGGGGTTGACCGGCTGACCATGCTGCTGACCAACCAGCAATCCATCCGCGAGGTGATTCTGTTTCCGCACATGCGGCCGCGGGAGTGACCTCAGTCCTCGCCGATTACCTTAGCCCCAAAACCCCGCTCTCTCTGGCAGCGGGGTTTTTTGATTCGAGCTTTTGGCAATTATTTGCTATAATAATTAGCTTGGCTGTTAAAAAATTAACAATTGCTAACTCATGAAACAGCAACGGGATGAACCTATCACCTTTACTTAAGTTATTCAATCAGATACCCACTTACAACACTCTGGCCGATGCGCTGCATAGCGGCGAGCTTTCTGAGGAAGTCCGGCACCCGCTGGGGGTGCTCACTGCGGCGCGTCCGGCCCTGCTGGCAGCTCTGCACACCGATTTGCGGCGGCCTATGCTTTTCATCACCGCTCGGGCCGACCGGGCCCGGATTCTGGCCGAACAAATTCAGGCCTGGGTTGAAAATCCGGCCAGCGTCTATCGCCTGCCCGATCCGGACTCCCTGCCCCACGAACGAGTGGCCTGGGGCAGCGAAACCATCCAGGGACGCTTGGCTGCTCTTTCGGCATTGGTGGCCCATAAAAATGGTCAACCCACCGACCTCCTCTCTTCCAGCCCTCCTTTAATCATCATCTCGGCCAGAGCCTTGATGAGTCACACCCTGCCGCCCGCCGAATTTACCTTGCTGCCATTTAAGGTAGGCCAGCGCATCAATTTGAATGAAGTGGTGGGGCAGTGGGTGGCACTGGGCTACCAACCGGAAGAAGTGGTTGAAGTGCCGGGCAGCTTCAGCCGGCGCGGCGGCATCCTTGATATTTTCCCACCCCAGGCAATTATGCCTATTCGGATCGAACTTTTTGGCGACGAAATTGACTCCCTCCGCTATTTTGACCCGGTGACCCAGAGATCGGATGCCCGGCTCAAGGCTTTTACCGTCGGCCCGGCGGTCGAGCCTTTGCCCCGCTATGCCAAACGCGCTGCGGCCCAATTGAGTCAATGGGATCTGACCAACTTGCAGCCCAGCGCCAAAATCGCTTTTGAAGAGGACGTGGCCCGTCTGGCCAGCGGCGCAACTTTCCGGGGGGTCGAATATTACCTGCCTTTCTTTTATAACGGCCATCAGGGCCAAACAGATTGCCCCCACGGCGCTTCAATCTTGGACTACCTTGCCGCTGACGGGTTAATTTTTATCGAAGATGCCGAAGAATTGGCCCTGGTGGTCGATGAACTGGAAACCCAGGCCCGCTCCCTCAAACGCGATTTGACCGACGTGGGCGATTTGCCTGGCGAATGGCCCGATCCTTACTTTGGTTGGGACGAACTGGCGGCGCTGCTGGGCGCGAGGAATCCCCTCGTGTTGGGTTTTACAGCCCTGCGACCGCTGACCGCCGACCACCCCCTGCCGAGCGCCGATAGTCCTAACCAAGACGCCACCAATATTAAACTCTCTCTTTCTCATTCACAATTCACCATTGACAATTCACCATTGACAATTGACAAGTCTCCCTACTTCCTCCAATCCACCTTTGTGCCTGCGCCGGCTTTTGGCGGCCAGGTAAAAAATGTGGTCGAGGAAATTGTCGAGCGCAAGAAGAAAAAGGAACGGGTCGTTTTGGTCAGCCGCCAGGCTGCCCGACTGAGCCACCTGCTGGACGAGCAGGCCAGCCTGACGGTAACGCCGGCGGAGAGCCTGAACCCCGGCGACCCGCCCCCGCCATCGGGCAGCATCAGCCTGATCCACGGCATGTTAATCGAGGGCTGGGCGCTGCGGGCTGAGTCTGACAGCCCGGCCTTGCTCATCGTCATGTCCGATTCCGAATTGTTTGGCTGGAAAAAGCCGACCACCCTGCGCCAGCGCAAACCGCGCAAGGGCGTCACCCCGGAAACCTTTTTTGCCGACGTCAACCCCGGCGATTTGGTGGTGCATATCGAACACGGCATTGGTCGCTACGCCGGGCTGGTTAAACTGGACTTTGAAGGCGTCGAGCGGGAATATCTGGAAGTTCAATACGCCAATAGCGACAAGTTGTATGTGCCCATCCACCAAGCCGACCGGCTGGCCCGTTACGTGGGCATGGACGAAACCGCGCCCACGCTTAACCGGCTGGGCAACGCCGATTGGAACACGGTCAAACGCCGGGCCAAAAAAGCGGTCGAAGAGATTGCCAAAGAGCTGCTGGAAATTTACGCCAAACGTGAGGTTACGCCGGGCCGGGCCTTTAGCCTCGATACGGAGTGGCAAGCCGAAATTGAAGATGCCTTCCCCTTTGTCGAAACCGAAGACCAATTGCGAGCCATTACCGAAGTTAAG
>CAZRYD010000298.1:0-8277 GCA_964604225.1 uncultured Caldilineaceae bacterium | reverse complement strand
TTCTATTTGGTCGGAATTATAGCCAATTGTTCCTAATATGTCAACAATAAATGGCGAATAAGCGAATGGCGAATGAGGATTACAGCCGTTATATTCGCCATTCGCCTATTCGCTCATTCGCCGAATCATTAGCGTGCGCCGGGTTGGATAACAAATGTGGCCGTCGCCACGGTCTGACCATTGACCTCTAAGGTGACTTTATAAGGGCCAGGGAGGTAGCCGCCGGTGGGATTATAATAAACCCAGGCGGTGCCGCTGCTGTTGTAACCAGACGACCAAACATCCTGGTAAGCATCCAACTCCGTGTCGGCCCAGGTCCAGCGATGGGTCCAGACAGTGCCGGGTTTAAGGCCATCATAATCAAAAAACAAATAGACCGGCTGCGAACCCGGCGGAAAATAGGTGCCTATCCCTTCCGCTTGATTGCTCTCACTAATACCGTGGGCCAGCCGTAAATTGGTAAAAGGACTATCGGCGGCGATTGTGGGCGCGCCGGGGGTGGGCAGGGGAATCAGGGTTGGGGTAGGGGTGGGGGTGAATTCAGCCGTGGGAGATGGGGTGTTTGTTACTTGCACTACCGCCGGGGCATTGACCGGTGCTTCCTCATCTACTGGCGCATTTGGGGAAGCCAGAGTGACAGTTGCTTGACTCATCGCCGGAGGTGGGGTGCCGAGGGTGCTGGGTTGGGCCGAGTTCCACAGCGATACAACCCAAAAGCCCAAGATCAACAAAAGCGCGATCACCGGCACTCCCCCCAGGGCCAAGACCCAGGGACGTTTCCAGAAGGGCAGGGTTGATTGCAGCCCCGCTTCTTTGATCTGCGCCGCCGCTGCTGCCGGCGCGCGGACCGGCGCGGTCCCCTCGATAGCGACAGAAAGCGCCCGGACAAATTCTGCGCCGGTATTGTAGCGCAATTCCAACCCCTTGGAGAGCATACGCCCGATCGCCTCACTTAAAGGCACCGGAATGCTAGGGTTGACCAGGTGCAGCGGGCGAGGTTGTTCGTAAGCCTGGGCATGCAGTACCGCCGCCGGTGTGCCGTTAAAGGGGGGCTTGTTGGTTAACATTTGGTAGCACAGAATGCCCAGGGCATACAGGTCCGACTGGCGGGTCGGACCTTGACCATGGACCCGTTCTGGAGCCATCGTTTCGGGGCAGCCAACGGCAAAGCCCTGCTTGACCAGGCTGGTGCCGACCATGGCCTGGGTTTGCCCAAAATCGGCTACCGTCGCGTGATCGTGGACATCAAGATAGACCCGGTGGACCGACAGGTCGCCGTGATTAATTGATTTTTGGTGGGCGTAATCCAGAGCCGAAGCAATCTGGCGGGCGATGATTAACATGCGCTGGGGTGAGAAGGGTCCTTCTTCATCGAGCACCTGAGCCAGGGGCAGGGCATCAATTAACTCACGGACCACATAAAGGACGCTGCCTTGCTGTTTAGCCTCATAGGTGCGGACAATATTAGGATGTTCTAACCGGGCTGTTTGTTTGGCTAATTCCTTGAAACGCCGCCCAAAAAATTCGTCAAAGGTAAATTGGTAGGCCAGCATTTTGACTGCTACCGCCGCGCCATCGGAGCGGCGGCGTGCGCGATAGACAATGGCCAGGTCGCCCCGACCAATTTCCTCTTCGAGGATGTAATCTTGAAGCTGAATTTCTAACGTAACCGTCATGACTGCTCCATTTATTTCACAAATCGCGGAGGGCCGGTACGCCAGCCACTGAAGTGGCTTGCTGTACGGCATCGACAATCGCCTGGGCTGTGGCTTCAGCCCCATAGGCCCCAATTAGATTGACCTCAGCCGCTTCAGCCTGACCCGTCGCCAGCGCAAAAATCGTGTCGCCGTCGAACATGGTATGGGCCGGGCGAATGGCACGAGCCAGGCCATCGTGGGCCATTTGAGCCACCTTGTTGACCGCCTCTTTTGATAAGGTGGCATTGGTGGCTACCACGCCAATGACGGTGTTCCCGGAGCCGGTGAAGCTCCCCGCCAGCGGCTTTTTCATTACTTGCATGGTATCAACAAAATTGCCTTCTGGCAATTTTCGCGCCCCCGCGAGAATATGGCCCGTTTCAGGATTGATTACATCTCCCAGACAATTGACGACGATCAGCGCACCCACCCACAAATTTTGGCGCAACTCGATAATGGCTGTACTGAGGCCGCCCTTCATTCGTCCCGCCGGTCCCAAAATTTTGCCCACCGTCGCCCCGGTACCTGCGCCGATAGTGCCAGCCGCTGTCGCATTGGGCTGACCGGCAGCAGCCTGGCAAGCGGCGTAGCCCATGGCTGCATCGGGCCGAACATCCGCCCGGCCAATAGCCAGATCGAACAAAACCGCCGCCGGCACAATCGGCACACGGGCCACGCCGGCATCAAACCCAATGTTGTTCTCCTCTAGCCAGCGCATCACGCCGTCGGCGGCGGCCAGGCCAAAAGCGCTGCCCCCGGTGAGCAGCACGGCGTGAACCTTTTCAACCAGGTGCATGGGCCGCAGCAGATCGGTTTCACGCGTACCAGGCGCGCCGCCACGCTGGTCAACACCGCAGACCGCGCCTGTTTGCGTCAAGATCACTGTGCAGCCGGTCGCCGCTTCAAAATTTTGAGCATGGCCAACCTGGATGCCAGGGATGATGTTTAATGGACTCGACATAGACGTTTTGATTATACGTTCTGATGAAAAAATCCTTCGTTTAATCGGCTACCTCTTATCTTATCATGTCTTCTGGTAAAATAAACTTCGTGTTGCTATAATGGTGAGGATGCCAGAGGCCAAGACACGAAGCAACGATTTTACCACTGCCTCGCTAAATCGTCTCTCGGCCACAAAGGAGTGATGAATTTGTCATCGGCTTCACTGACCCTCATTTTGGGGGGGGCGCGCAGCGGCAAAAGTGACTATGCTGAGCAATTGGCGGCGGCGTTGGGGCCGCATGTGCTTTATATTGCCACGGCTGAGATTGGCGATGACGAGATGGCCCAGCGCATCGCGACCCACCGCCAGGCCCGCCCTACCGGCTGGCAAACTCTGGAAGCGCCGCGACACGTCGGCCTGGCCCTGACTGAAATTGAAGACCCGCTGGATGCGCTCTTGCTTGATTGCTTGACCCTGTTGGTTTCCAACATGCTCCTGACCCTGGAAGCTGAGCCACAAGCAGTAATCGAGGCTGCGGTGCGGACCGAACTGGAGGCGATTCTGGCGGCGCAGGCGCGGTTGAACGTGCCGCTCATTGTTGTCTCCAACGAAGTGGGTCTTGGCCTGGTGCCGCCTTATCCCTTGGGTCGAATCTACCGTGATGTTTTAGGGCGAGCCAACCAATTCCTGGCGGCGCAGGCTGATCGGGTGGTGTTTATGGTGGCCGGGCTGCCGCTGGTGGTCAAGGGTACAGGCTGAATATTTCTTTTTCAGCCTTACAAAGGACATTCGATGCTTTCCTTAACTCTGGCTCAAGAATTAAAAGCAGCAGGTCTCAATTGGACTCCGGCCAAGAACGATTTTTTCGCTATCCCTGACCGGGAGCTGGACGAAGGAGTCTACGTTATTAGCGATATGACTGTGCTGGTTGAGCCGGTGAATGGTCAGTTAGCGGTAACTTTTCACGGGGCAGTGGAGTGGGCGCTGGATCATGTTTTTGTGACGGATCTGATTTGGCTGCCTACCGAGACGCAATTGCGGGAATTATTGGAGCAGCGCCTTCTGGGTGAAATTGAGCCAGCCCTGCAACTGACCAGCACCGCCGATGGGTACTGGTGTGAGATTCGGTTTCAAGGAGAACGGCTGCTTTTTGAAGCATTCGGCGCGAGTGAGGCCTATGGAGCGGCGTTGTTGCATGTGTTGAAGCATGGGCTATAAGCAGCCGCTTTTCCGCTTTAATTCCTCAGCCTGGGAAAATGATTACGTGAATCTCTTTGGGCCCGTGGACCCCCATGCTCAGGGTCAGTTCTATATCGGCGGTGCGGCTGGGGCCGGTGATGAAGACGAGGTTGCTGCCTTCGCTGGCGACGGTGGGGTTGGCCGCCAAAAAAGCGGGCAGGGCAGGGAAAAGCTTTTGGGCCGGCAGCAGCGCGATATGCACCGGCGGCAACAGTGAGGCCAACCGGCCTCGTCCCGGCCCGCTGACCAGCGCCAGTGTGCCTGTATCGGCCAGACCACCCTGCGCTCCGGTCAGACCAACCAGAATACCGTCGAGGGCTGCCATATTAGCTTTGCGCCCCTCGGCCTCAGCCGCAATCTGACTGTCCACGATGGTAATTCCGGCTTCTGTCAGCGCCCCTTTCAGCCAGGGCAAGCCCAGGCCAGCTTCATCCCAGGCCATGAGTTGCTGGACTTGGTGCCCCTGTAAAATCTCCAGGATGACTGCCATCACGGACTCGGTCTCTGCCAGAATGTGGACGTGACCGGACAATGCCTGCAGCTCTCGCGCAAAATCTTCAGCCATTTTCTCGACCGAGGCGTCGATCTGAAAGGTGTAACCCTGGAACAAGCCGGGGTGTTCGGCGCTGGCGGCGGGAAGCAGGGTGTGCCGCAGACTGCTTTTGATTTGATTTAGAAACTTTTCTTGTTCAGCGCTCATTCATTTTCCTGTAACGACCAAAGACCATCGGTCGGCAGTTCACAATTCACAATTTGCTATTCCCCATTATTCAACGCCCTCTCTCTTCCCGCCAGCGTTGGCTGAAGGATTTGGGGGCAAAGGCCGGAAAGTCGCGGGTGTCGGTCCAGGCGGCCAGGGGGCCGGGTAATTTTTTGATCCAGCCGTTTGGGGCGACCACTTTCATCCCGATGCGACTCAATTGACCGCCCAGGCGATACAGCCAGGGCCGGACCACGGCAAAGCGGTAGAGCCGTAGGCCCAACTTGAGCCAGGCCGGGCTTTTGCCGGCTTTGACTCCCTCATCGCGCAGCTTGAGCAGCATGCGGGGAATGTCAATCCGTATAGGACAGATCTCGCGACAAGCGGCGCACAGACTGCTGGCGTGAGGCAGCTCGCTCCACGGTTCGAGACCAAACAGGCCGGGGGTCAGCACCGCGCCGACCGGACCAGGGTAAACGCTGCCGTAAGCATGCCCGCCGATTTGCTGGTAAACCGGGCAAATATTCAAACACGCGCCACAGCGAATGCAGTACAAAATTTCAGCCAGTTCGCTGCCCAAAATTTTACTGCGGCCATTATCCAGGATGATGATGTGAAGTTCGTCGGGGCCGTCTGGCTCGCCCGATTTTGGATTTTGGATTTCTGATTTTGGATTAGAAGAAACGATCCCATCCTCGTGTCCCCGCCTCCTCGTCGCTTCGCCCCTTTTTCGCGGGCCGGTGATGATGTTGCTGTAAACGCTCAATTTTTGGCCGGTGGCGCTGCGGGCTAAGAGTTGCAGCATGACCCCCAAATCTTCGATGGTCGGCACCAGGCGCTCCATGCCCATCATGGCCACGTGAATGCGCGGGGCGGTCGTGGTCAGGCGACCATTGCCCTCGTTGGTGACCAGGCAGATGCTGCCGGTTTCGGCCACGCCAAAATTAACCCCGCTGATACCCATGTCGGCCTGCAAAAAGTCGGCCCGGAGCAGACGCCGGGCCAGGGCGGTCATGTGGGGCACGTCGGCCAGGTCGGCCTCGGTAGCGTTGAGCTTCTCGCGGAAAAGGTCGGCAATCTGCTGCCGGCTCTTGTGGATGACCGGAGCAATGATATGCGAGGGTTTTTCGTGGGCCAGTTGGATGATGTATTCGCCCAAATCCGTCTCGACCACGCGCACCCCGGCGGCTTCCAGCTCGTGGTTGATTTCCAGCTCCTCGCTGATCATGGATTTGGATTTGACCACAGACTTGACCCCTCGCGCTTTAGCCAGCTCAACCACGTAGCGATTGGCCTCCTCCGGGGTGGCCGCCCAGCAGACGTGCCCGCCATTGCGCTCTATGGCCTCGGCAAACTGGGCCAGGTAGCGGTCAAGGTTGGCCAGGGTGTGGGCGCGAATGCGGCGGGCGTGGTCGCGCAGCGCATCTGCTTCCGGCAGGGACTCGAAACTTTTGGCGCGCAGGGTCACAAAACGGGTCGTCGCCAGGTTCAGCGCCGCGTGCAGTTTCTTGTCGCCGAGCGCATCTTCCACGCGCTCGTAAAAAGTGACGGTTGCAGTGGTCATTCTCCTCTGCTCCTCTGCTCCTCTGCTCCCCCACGCTCGGCTAACACTTCGGCCAAATGTTTGACGCGTACCCGGCTGCCCCGCCGCCGCACTCCCCCGGCAATGTGCCTCAGGCAGCTCACGTCGCCGCCGACGACGGTATCCGCGCCGGTGGCCTCGATGTTATCGAGTTTGCGCTGCAAAATGGCCCCGGAAATGTCGCCCATTTTGACGGCAAAGAGACCGCCAAAGCCGCAGCAGGCTTCGGCCTCCGGCAGCTCTTTGAATTCGATGCCTTCGACCTGGTCAAGCAGTTGGCGCGGCTGCTCTTTGAGACCCAGGCCGCGCAGGCCGTGACAGGAGGCGTGGTAGGTCAGGCAGCCGCTGGCCCGGGCTGGCAGATTACTGACGCCCAGGACGTCCACCAAAAATTGGCTGAATTCGTAGGTGCGTTGGGCTATCTCTCTGGCTTTGGCGGCGTAGGTAATGTCGCCGGCCAAAACTTCGGGGTAGTGGTGGATAATCATATCGGCGCAGGAGCCGGAAGGGACGACTATCGGCGCGTCGCTTTGGGCAAGGACGTTGATGGTGTGGCGAGCCATGGCCCGGGCGTCATCCCAAAAACCGCCGTTGAAGGCGGGCTGGCCGCAGCAAGTCTGGGCCTGGGGAAACTCGACCTCGAGGCCTAAATTCTCCAATATTTTGACCACCGCCAAGCCAACATCCGGGTAGAAATTGTCAACCAGACAGGTGACAAATAGCTGCACTCTTTTGAAGTTTTGTTTAGCGGGCTTGACTAAACCGGCGTGGTTTGTTTGGCTCATGCAGTTGCCTCTGGAGGAGAGTTTGGTCTATTTTAATGCAAGGTGGGTAAAGAGCCAAACCCACAGGTATGAGGAGGTTATTTCTCCAAAAGCTGAACCTGCTTTCGAGGTGACATAAATCTAAAAGTCGAGTATAATCAACTTATTGGCTGCAATTTCCCTGAGGTAAAAATCTATGCAACGTTGGGAGAGGCTGGTTTTAGCCATATTTTTGCTTATTGGGTCGGCTTGTAGCGCCCAGGCCAAACCTGACTCTGATATCGCCCCGGTTGCGGCCTTGTGGGTTCTCCCCACCCACACCGCCACGGCTACAGCGACGGCTACCTCGGTTCCAGCGACCCCTATTCCGGCTCCACCGCTCATCGCCCTACTCACTGCAACCCCCTCGCCCGAACTAACCCCAACCGACACCCCCACCCCCGAACCTACACCCACGCCCACGCCGGAGAACTGGCTCGAAAGTGTGGGTCGAACCGCCGACAACCTGATGTTTATGGGCAACCCCGCCGCGCCGGTGACGATGATAGATTACTCCGATTTCCTCTGACCGAGCTGCGCGACCTACGTGTTAGGTACAGAACCGGCTATTCGTGAGGCTTACATTAAATCGGGCCAGGTGCGCCTGATCTTCAACCCCGTTTTGAGCCACGGCGACTATTCGGTGCAGGCGCATTTGGCAGCAGAGTGTGCGGCGGAGCAGGGCTACTTCTGGCCGATGCATGATTTGTTATTTGAAAATCAAGGTGCGTTGTGGGGCGATACCCAGGCTGTGGCCGAGCAATTGGCTGTAGAGGCCGGGTTGGATACGGAGCAATTTAGCGCCTGCATGAATGAGCAGCGTTATCTTGACTCTCTCTACAGCCAGGACGAACTGCGGAAAGGGCACGGCATTCGCGGCCAGCCGGTTTTTGATATCAACGGCGCGTTTCTCTTCGGGGCGCAGTCGTTTGAGACGTTTCAGGGAATTATTGAGGCCAAGCTGGCTGAATGATTTATGTCTAAGGGTATGAACTATGGCTGAATTGACCCTCGAACAAAAAACCCCGCGCAACATCGAGGTTGACCTCAAACAGCGTGAGGTGCGGATCACCTGGGCCGATGCGTATCGCAGCGTTTACCCGCTGGATTATCTGCGCAAAATTTGTCCCTGCGCGGTTTGCAACGAGCAACGCCGCAATCAGGACCCGCTGCGTGTTTTGAAGCCCGACCAGATTGTCACCAAGGCTGACCTGCGGACAGAGCGGCCGGTGGAAATGGTCGGCAACTATGCCCTGCAATTCTTCTGGGCCGATGGGCATAATGTTGGCCTTTACTCGTTTGAGTTCCTGCGC
>CAZRYD010000297.1:0-8390 GCA_964604225.1 uncultured Caldilineaceae bacterium | reverse complement strand
AAGGTAATATCCAGTTGGGTGTTTTTAAGGGTGACATTAAGTGCCAATCTAACTTACCACATTTCTTTACTAGGCCAAAAAGGGGAACATGGCAGAAAGGAGCTAGGCTTCACTCATGAAATCTGTGAATGCAGATGAGAGTGCTCCCTCCATTTTGCTGGTTGAAGATAACCTGGCTCACGCTGAATTGATCTTGCGTGGTTTTGAAACGTTTGGCCCTGGCGTTCAGATTTTTCATGTGGTCGATGGCGAGGCCGCCCTGGATTATCTTTTGCGCCGGGGTAGTTATGCTGACCCTGGTCAAAGCCCCCGGCCGCGCCTGGTCTTGCTGGACCTGCGCTTGCCCCGCATAGATGGGCTGCAAGTGCTGGCAGAAATTAAATCCTTCCCAGACATTAAACCAATCCCCGTCATTATCCTGACCACCTCAGCCGCTGAAGCCGATGTCCTCGGCGCGTACGAGCGGTCCGCCAATAGCTATCTGGTCAAGCCGGTAGAGTTTGACCAGCTCATCCAGCTTATCGAAACACTGGGTACGTACTGGCTAAAGTGGAATAGTTATCCTGACTCTTAAGATATGTAAGATGACCCGCCTGCTTGTAACCCATTGATCCAGCCAAGAAAGATTTGTAATGCCTGAGAAAACCACCTGTATTTTACTGGTTGAAGATGAAGAGGCCCATGTTGAACTCATCCGCCGCTCTTTTGAGGAACATCCTACCCCCTTTGATTTAATTGTGGCCCGCAACCTGCGCGAAGCATACCGCCTGCTGGCCGATTTTCCACCCGACCTGGTTATCACCGACTGGCTTTTGCCTGATGGGGACGGCATTGAACTCTTACCCGCCGATAAAGATACTGCCGCTTACGCAGTGGTAGTGATGACCAGCCACGGTAACGAACAGGTAGCCGTCGAGGCCCTGAAGTCAGGCGCTCTGGATTACATTGTTAAATCTGAAGCAGCCTTACTGGCTTTACCACGCATTGCCGGGCGAGTTTTGCGGGAGTGGGGGCATATAGTAGAGCGGCGGCGGGCCGAAGACGAAACTCGCCAGCGTAACCGGGAATTGACCCTGCTTAATCGCATCATCGCCGCTTCGGTTAATGGCCTGGCCGAAGAAATCCTGGAAACAGCCTGCCGCGAATTACTTCCCGCTTTTGATGTCTCTCGAGTTACGGCCGTATTATTCAACGCTCAAAAAACCGAAGCCTCGGTCGTGGCCGAGGCTATGCCCGAAGAACAGCTTTCGCGCCTGCACACAACCCTCCCGATTACCGATAATCTTACTTTCCAGCACCTGCTAGCCCAAAAGAGTCCGCTGGTTTTAGACTCTCTCCAGAACGGTTTAAACCTATTTCCAACGCTGCCCATTGGCGCTTCCACCATCCTCGTTCTGCCGCTCACCATAGCCGGTGAGATCAGGGGTAGTTTAAGCCTGGAAAACATCACCCTCCGCCAATTCTCCAGTGCGGAGATAAACCTGGCCTGGAGTGTGGCTGATCAAGTTGGCTTGGCTCTGGCCCGAGCCCAACTGGCTAACGAACGCCGGCAATTGAGCACCGCCATCGAGCAGACCGCCGAAAGTGTGGTCATTACCGATCCGAACGGGACGATTCTCTATGTCAACCCCGCTTTTGAACGCATCACCGGTTACAGCCGGGCCGAAGCTATCGGTCAAAATTCACGTTTCCTAAAAAGTGGTAAGCACAATGAAGCCTTTTACCAGGAGATGTGGGCGACCATTAGCGCTGGCGAAGTATGGCGGGGGCGGATTGTCAACCGTCGTAAGGATGGCCGTCTTTATACTGAAGATGAAACGATTACCCCGGTGCGGGACGAAAATGGGCTTATTGTCAACTACGTGGGGGTGAAGCGTGATGTCACCCACGAGCAGCAATTGGAGGAGCAATATCGCCAGGCTCAAAAGATGGAGGCTGTCGGTCGTTTGACCGCCGGGGTGGCTCACGACTTTAATAATCTGCTCACTGTCATCAATGGTTTCACAGCCTTGCTCAAAACCGAGCTACCGCCAGACAGCCCACAGCAGGAGTCGCTGGATAAGATTATTGAATCAGGCCGGCGGGCGGCTAACCTGACCCGTCAACTGTTAACCTTCAGCCGCAAACAGCATATTGAGCCAAGGGTGATTTATCTCAATATGATTGTAACCGAGATGAACAAGATGCTGCATCGCCTTATTGGCGAAGATATTGCCCTCGAAACGAATCTGGCTGCTGACCTATGGCCGGTGAAAATTGACCCGACCTACATTGACCAAGTTATCTTAAATCTGGCCGTCAATGCCCGCGATGCCATGCCTCAAGGCGGCAAACTAACCCTTGAAACAGCCAACATCACCCTCGATTCCGGCTATACTCGCCAGCACGCCGGAGTGCCCCCTGGCGATTACGTGTTGCTGGCTATTAGCGATAACGGCATTGGCATGGCCGCCGAGATCAAAGAACATCTTTTTGAACCGTTTTTCACCACCAAGGAAATGGGTAAGGGTACCGGTTTAGGCCTGGCTACCGTTTTTGGAATTATCAAGCAGAGCGGCGGCCATATCTGGGTGTACAGCGAACCGGGTTACGGCACCACTTTTAAGATTTACTTACCCCGGCTGGTAACAAGGGACGATCAACCCGGCCAGGCCCAGCCGGCCAAGCAGTTGCCGCGAGGTGGGGAGACAATTTTAGTGGTTGAAGATGAGCCAGCCGTACGCGAACTGGCCGCCCGGGTGCTGCGACGGCAAGGCTATGCCGTGCTAGAAGCCACCAACGGCGAAGAGGCGCTTCAGTTGGTTCAAACCCAGCCAGGCGAAATCCACTTGTTACTGACCGACGTTATCATGCCGTCCATGAATGGCAAAACCCTGGCTGAAGCCATGATCAAGCTGTACCCTCAAATCAAAATCCTCTTTGCTTCCGGCTACACCGATAACGTAATCATGCAGTTTGGTATTCTGAACCCTGAAGTTATGTTTCTGCCCAAACCCTACTCACCCACGGCCTTGACCCACAAGGTCAGAGAAGTGCTCGACAACTATTCTATAGAACCATCGGAGCTTTGACCACTCTGCTTGTCCAAGCCAAAATTGAACAACGCCAGCATATGATACATCACAATCCCCACGCTCGTAGCCAGATTCAAGCTGCGGACGCGGGGATTTTTCATGGGAATGGTATAGCAGGCCTCAGGGTTGTTCTGGAGCAGCCAGGCCGGCAGGCCGGCGGTTTCGCGGCCAAAGAGAAAAGTATCGCCGGGTTGGGGCTGAATGAGGGTGTAAGGACGTTGGGCTTTGGTG
Organism: uncultured Caldilineaceae bacterium; assembly: GCA_964604225.1. Classification (GTDB taxonomy): domain Bacteria; phylum Chloroflexota; class Anaerolineae; order 4572-78; family J111; genus DSQQ01. The sequence goes on along the minus strand of CAZRYD010000297.1, from coordinate 5,085 downwards.
GTCAGCAGGTAGGTGCGAGACAGGTCGAGTTGCGCTAAAAAAGCGGACAGGTTGGGTCGGTGCTGGATGCGGACATACTCCCAATAATCCAAACCGGCCCGTTTGAGATATTTATCACTTAAGATAAAACTTGGCTTGCCGGCAATAATCAACTGCATGTCCGTGGCTGCGCACAGCCGGGCAATATTACCCGTGTTTTGGGGAATATCAGGTTCAACCAGAACGACGTTAAACATAAGCTCATTTTAGGCCGAGGCAGCCGGCCAGCCAAGCTCACCGAACTCCTGACACAGGGTTGTCAGTAAGCCCTTGAATTACTTCCGTGAGGTGGGTTGATACGTCCCCACCTCGGTCCGAAAACTGACGGCAAGGCGATTCCAACCATTGATGGTAATAATCGCCAGCGTCAGGCTCACCAGTTCAGCTTCACTGAAGTGCCGTCGCGCCTGCTCATACAATTCATCCGAAATCTCATTTTCAGCAATCAAAGTCAAAGCTTCGGTCCAGGCCAGAGCCGCCCGCTCTCGTTCGGTGTAGAAGGGTGTTTCCCGCCAGGCCGACAGCCCATAAAGGCGCTGCTCGCTTTCACCGTTGGCCCGCGCATCTTTGGTGTGCATATCAATACAATAAGCGCAGCGATTGATTTGCGAGGCCCGCACTTTGATTAACTCCAGGAGTGATGTCTCCAGGCCACATTCATTCACGTAGTTTTGCAAGCCGTACATCGCCCGTACTACCCTGGGATCAACTTTAGCATAATCAATTCGTACCGACATATTTTTCTCCTTCAACAATAATGGCCAATTAAACTTCACAATTGGCCATTCACCATCCACAATTATCTCATATCCTATCCACATCGTGCGAGCGGCTTTCGCGGATGCCGGCCGGAGTTATCTCGATAAATTCGGCATTAGCTTGCAATTCCTCAATCGTCTGCGCACCGCCGTAGCTGAGGCCGGAACGCAGCCCACCGACCAGTTGGTAGAGCAGTTCATCCACGTGGCCGCGATAAGGCACGACCGCTTCGACCCCTTCCGGCACCACCTTATCCCAGTCGGCCTGGCTTTCGGCGCTTTCATCCTCCGTTTGCTCCACCGCTTTCCGCCCCATAGCCGCCCCCAACGAGGCCATGCCCCGCACCACCTTAAACTTTTGCCCATCACGAATCACCGTCGCGCCGGGCGCTTCTTCACAGCCGGCAAAAAGGCTGCCAATCATAACGGTTGACGCGCCGGCGGCCAGAGCCTTGACCAAATCCCCGGAGGCCTTGATGCCGCCATCGGCAATGATCGGAATGTCGCGACCCGCTTCGGCCACACCCTCGACGCTATCCATAATTGCCGTCAATTGGGGCACCCCAAAGCCAGTTACCACGCGCGTGGTACAGATGGAGCCGGGGCCAACCCCAACCTTGATCGCATCCGCTCCGGCCCTGGTCAATTCGCAAGCTCCTTCTCTAGAAGCCACATTACCGGCCACAATTTGAGCTTCAGGAAAATGATACCTTAGTTCTTTAATCATCTGCACGCAGTGATCGGCATGGCCGTGAGCAATGTCCAGGACCAGCAAATCAGCTCCGGCCGCCAGCAGGGCTCCGGCCCGCTCAATATCGTTGGGTTTGACCCCAATCGCTGCTCCCACCTGCAAATGACCCTTGCTGTCCTTGGTGGCAGCCGGAAAACGGCTTTGCTTAACAATATCCTGCGCCGTAATCAGGCCGACCAGCCGGCCCCGCCGATCAATCACCGGCAATTTTTCCAGCCGATGCTGATGCAACAGCGCGCGTGCCTGTTCAGGCGTTGTCTCCGGGGTGGCGCTGATAATCTGGTCGGGCTTGGTCATCACCGAGGCCACCGGCGCTTCGTCGTCGGGAGCGAGCAGAACGTCGCGCTGGGTAATCAACCCCACCAGCTCGTCGCTGCCATTGGTGACCACCAGCCCTCCCACCTCAAAGCGGCTCATCAGCGTGCGAGCCTTAGCAATCGAGGAGGCTTGATCAATCGCATGCGGGTGCTCCACAATGTAGCCTTCGGCGCGTTTAACCCGGGCTATCTGGCGAGCCTGCTGCTCAACGGTCATAAAGCGGTGAATTACGCCAAGCCCCCCCGCCCGAGCCATGGCAATGGCCATCGTCGCCTCCGTCACCGTATCCATATTGGCGCTAACGACCGGCACCCGCAAGCGAATCGTCGGCGTGAGCCAACTGGAGGTGTCAACATCCTGGCGAGAAGCCACAACGGAGCGTTTAGGCACCAATAACACATCATCAAACGTTAATCCCTTAGTCGGGCGGATTTTCATGGGTTGGATCCTTTCCTGGCTGACAGCTTTAACTTGCTGGTCTAATTTTACCCTACCTCTATTTTTCCGACAATCGTTGACCGGATTCCGGCTGGCGCAACTAAATATACAATAATTATTTTAGTTTTTATAAAACTCAGTATAAAATACCTAGTGAAAATTCGCCCAGGCGACCCAACAAAGGAGTAAATATGAGCCTTGAGTATGATTTACGGCAAGAACGGGTGATTCACCTTAACTTGACCGAGTTTACCGAGGTTGAGGCCGGTACTTCGGTAAAAAAAACAATCGAAAAAATGCGTCAAGAGAGCCACAATTGTGCCTTTATCACCGACAAAGGCCAGCTTACCGGCATTTTTACCGACCGCGATATTTTGCGCCGGGTGGTTGATGTGCCTGCTAATTGGGACCAACCCATTGAAACCGTCATGACCCCGACTCCCTTTTCAGTTAACTCGAGCGACCCGGCTGATGCTGCCCTTAACCTGATGAACGAAAAACACGTACGCAATGTGCCGGTGTTAGATAGCACCGGCACGGTCATTGGTAATCTAACCCATTACGCCATCATCAAGTATCTGGCCGACCGCTTTCCGGAATCGGTTTATAATCTGCCCCCGGAGCCGGATCGGGTCACTCATAATCGTGATGGCGCTTAAACATAAACCAATAAGTTGGATCAAATCCAAATAACAAAAGGAGGTAAATTGGAATGGCAGAGCCCCACGATCTTGTCTTTGAAGATATCGAGTCGGTTATTATCCGCTTTGCCGGCGACTCTGGTGACGGGATGCAGCTAACCGGAACCCAATTTAGCAACACGGCTGCTATTTTTGGTAATGATATTAGCACTATGCCGGACTTTCCGGCCGAAATTAGAGCTCCCGCAGGCACCTTGGCCGGGGTCAGTGGTTTCCAGGTTAACTTTTCCAGCGCCGATATTCTCACCCCCGGCGATGCACCCGCGGTGCTGGTGGCCATGAATCCAGCCGCGCTCAAAGCCAATCTGTCCGACCTGCAACCGGGTGGCAAAGTTATTGTTAACACCGATAACTTCACCAGCAGCAACCTCAAAAAAGCTAACTACGACAGCAACCCCCTGGAAGATGGCAGTTTAAGAGGGTACGAACTGCATAAGTTCCCTATCACCACCCTCAATCGTAAAGCGCTTGAAGACATCGAAGGTCTAAACACCCGCGACATCGACCGCTGTCAGAACTTCTTTGCCCTGGGGCTAACGTTCTGGATGTTTGACCGGCCGCTCGACACCTCGATGAAATACATTGCCGAAAAGTTTGCTAAAAAGCCGGAACTGGTGCAGGCCAACCAGATGGCCCTCCTGGCCGGCTACAATTTAGGCCACAACACCGAAGCCTTCCAGACCCGCTATCACGTTAGGCCGGCCCGGTTGGCTCCGGGGGTTTACCGCAAAATTACCGGCAACGAGGCAGTGGTCCTGGGTATGGTCACCGCGGCGCACAAGGCCGGCAAACCGCTCTTTTACGGTTCCTATCCCATCACCCCGGCCAGCAGCATTTTAGAGAGTTTGGCTGCGCTCAAACATTTTGACGTACGCACCTTCCAGGCCGAAGATGAAATCGCCGCCCTGGGCTCGGTGATTGGGGCAGCTTTTGGCGGCGCTTTTGCCGCCACCGGCACCAGCGGCCCCGGCGTCTGCCTCAAAAGCGAGGCCATCAACCTGGCCATTGTGCTGGAATTGCCTATGGTGATTATCAACGTCCAACGCGGCGGCCCCAGCACCGGCATGCCCACCAAAACCGAACAATCGGACCTGTTACAGGCCATGTATGGCCGCAACGGCGAAAGCCCTATTCCCATTCTAGCTCCGGCGACACCCTCTGATTGTTTCAACATGGGCTATGAAGCCTTCCGGCTGGCGGTGCGAGCCACCACCCCGGTATTCATCTTGAGCGATGGTTACATTGCCAACAGCGCCGAACCGTGGCTGATCCCCAATCCAGATGAGATTGAACCAATCATCGTTAAACATCCTACTGCGCCCAGTAACGGCTCCAATGGCTTTAAACCTTACCTGCGCGACCCGGAAACAATGGCCCGCCCCTGGGCTATTCCCGGCACACCCGGCCTAGAGCACCGCATTGGCGGCCTGTCCAAACAACCTGAAACCGGCAACGTTTCCTATGCTCCGCAGGATAATGAGCGGATGATCCTGGAGCGGGCTGAAAAAATAGCCCGGCTGGTCGATGTCATCCCTGAACAAACCCTGGTTGGCCCAAACGAAGGGGATTTATTAGTAGTCAGTTGGGGCGGTACGTTCGGCGTGGTTCGTTCGGCCGTCTTACAGATGCAGCGACAAGGCAAATCGGTTTCACACGCGCATCTCCGCTATCTCAATCCCTTCCCCCGTAACCTGGGCGAGCTTCTCAGCCGCTTCGACCGTATCTTGGTGCCGGAGTTGAACATGGGCCAGTTGATCATACTTCTCAGAGGACGTTATGGTACCCATAACTTCATTCCTTTGTCAAAAGTCCAGGGCCGCCCCTTTACCATCAGCGAGATAACCGCAAAGATCGAGTCGTTATTAGCCTAACCACGGAGCCTTACATGTCTGAAGTCATTAAATTAACTCGTAAAGATTTTGTCTCAGACCAGACGGTGCGATGGTGCCCCGGCTGCGGGGACTACGCCATTCTGGCCCAGATGCAAAAAGTATTACCCGATCTGGGCATTTCCAGAGAAAAAATAGTATTCATCTCCGGCATCGGCTGTTCCAGCCGCTTTCCCTATTACATGAACACC
>CAZRYD010000296.1:0-8434 GCA_964604225.1 uncultured Caldilineaceae bacterium | reverse complement strand
GGATTTTTCGCTCCCTGCGGTCGCTCAAAATGACATACGAGCGAAAGTCCTGAATCAATGCCATTAAGTTAAGGCCGTAGCATAGGGCCTTGCCGCTAGGGGGCCTTCGGCTCTGCCCGCCCACAAGGGGCTAAACTACGCTAACTTAATGACATCATAGGATCAATAACTTCTACCACACCTAGGGTAACACCTCGATCGCGTCTACTTCCGGTCCGTCGTTAGCTCCACTTAAGGGCGAGAAGAGCCGGATATACTGATATGAACCGGCTGGCACTGCTGGTAAAGCTCCCGGTAGGTTATCCACATCAATCTGAACCCCGGTGTTGAGCGGATCTCCTGGGCCGACGAGGGGTGGACTTAATATGTAGGTATTATCCGATGCGGGGCCGGTATCTGGGTAAATACCGCCAATATTGGTGTTGGTATCATCAATACCATCGCCCCACTCAAAGACGGTAAACCACGGTCCACCGGGTGTTTGGCCTATTTGGATTTGGATTAAATCCATATAAATGTAATAGGGGGGTGGAGGCGGATAAGGTCCCGCCAATCCCTGCACTTCGTAGTAGACCAAGTCAAAGCCCGGATGCCCCACAGTAATCGGTGTGCCTAAATCCATAATCATCCCCACATCACAAGCAATCCTGGCAGAATTACCATTCGGCGGACCTATATTCGGCTCACCACTAGGGTAAAGGCCGGGGCAAGTTCCGGGGGTGTCGTCGTCAATGATCGTCAAAGTGGCGTTGAAGGGCGTGCCAGGTGTTGCACCGTTCGGATTACTTAAAGCCAACCTGATCGTTTCATCAGGCTCATCAAGTGCAGGGGTCTCATCAATAATTGTCACCGAAAAAGTTTGGCTGGTACTTCCCGGCGGAAAAGTCAACTGACCGGTTGTCGTATTATAGTCGCTGCCAGCCGAGGCCGTAAGATCACTGGTAGCGTAATCCACAGTAATAGTTACACTTGAGGCTCCGCTCAGAGTGACCTCAATAGACGCAGCGCCAGCGGCTTCGTTTACGGTGTAGCTGTTAGTACTAAACTGCACTGATGGCGGAACAGGTGTAGCTGTCGGCGTATCGGTGGGGATCGGCGTCGGCGTATCGGTTGGGGTCGGCGTAGCTGTAGCCGTATCGATCGGGGTGGCGGTAGCTACCGGCGTAGCCGTATCTGTTGGCGGGAGAGAAGTGGGTGGTACTGTTGCCGGAGGTACGGTTGGCGGTAGCGTTGGCGGCGGCAGGGTAGGTGGCGGGATGGTCGGCGGAATCGTTGGCGGTGGGACGATTGGCGGCGCAGAGGTTGAAGTGGGTGGGGCTGAAGTCGGCGGCACAAGCGTTGCCGTTGGAGCGACAGGCGTCGGTGTGGCCGGGGCGGGAGCCGGTGGAGCCGAGGCAGTGGGCGTCAGGGTCGGCGTGGGCAGCAGGGCGATAACCGTGGGCTGAGGTTGGGGGGTGGGAATGGGGTTGGGTAAGACCACTACCCCCAGCCCGACTGCAATTGGCGTTTGCCTGGCCACCAGAGCTGCTTCGTCATGCTCGGCCTCCGCGGCGATGTCACCGGATAAGGGAGCCAGTCCTAATGCCGGGTCGAAGCCGTAATCGGCGCTGAGGCTGGAGCGCATACTAGCTTCAATTCGATCTCGATTAATCAACCACAGCGCGCTTTGGGAGGAACAGAAAATGCAGCTAAAACTCAATAGCAAAAAGAGCAGCGCAATGATTATTTTACGCCGCTCATCTTTTTCTTTTTGTAATCTGGAATCTGAGGGTGTTGTTCCCGGTAACATGATTTGCCTTTACCCTCAAAGCTTACTCTGATTTGTCAGCTAAATCAAGGGCCTAATATGCCCAGATTATCTCAATTATAACCTAATCAGGTTTGAAATCGGTTTGAATCAAGCAATTACTCCGTCTTGGCGTATTCTATCGGCTCCATGGTCGCTTCGGCCACTTCTGGCTCAATCATTGGCAAGGCAAAACTAAAGGTACTCCCTTGGTTCAATTTGCTCTCCATCCAGATTTCACCCTTGTGAGCTTCGATGATGGCTTTGCTAATATATAATCCTAGACCCGCGCCACTGACTTCGTAGGTACTTTCGGCGTGGATGGCCCTAAAGAAACGGGTAAACAAAAAGCGCTGCTGCTCCGCCGCAATACCGACCCCCGTATCTTTGATATCCGCCTGGCCCCGGCCATTTTCCTGTTTCAACCAAACCTCGATGCTGCCCCCAGGTAAGGTATAATTGTGAGCGTTCCTGACCAGATTTTGAATCACCCGACTTAAACGGGTCCTATCTCCCTCAACCCAAATCGACTCATCTGGCAGATGGACCGTAAAGGTTAGCTCACGTTCCGCCATTTTCTTAGTCCATTTTTCGGTTTCAGTGGCGATTAATTCTGACAGATTAACCGGCTCTTGATCGATGCCGAGGGTTCCGGCATTAATTTGGGATAGGTCCAGCATCTCTTGAATCAATTGAAGCAAATCATCTACGTTTTCATCCACCGTCTCGATAAAACTCCGTTGACGCTCATCCAGTTTGCCGGCGGCCGTCATCCGCAATAAATCATTATAGCCTTTGATAGCAGTCAGCGGTGTTCTCAATTCGTGCGACACGCTGGTGATAAAGTCATCTTTCAGCCGGTCAGACTCCACCTCGCGGGTAATATCGCGCAGCACGACCACCGAACCAAGCTGCTCCTTTTCGCCGCTGAAGACCGGGGCGGACAGGGCACTCACCACGCGCTGGCCGACTTCAAAGCGGCGGGCATCGTGAAATTCAAGTCCGTTCAGATGGGTGAGTAAAGGGGATTGCCCGGCCTCGGTAGCCGTTTCAGCGGGAGCGTAGCGGAAATCATCGCCTACAGCTTCTAGAATATTCTCCGCAGCGGGGTTCATAATCACAATGTTGCCCTCTAGATCTTGCACAATAACCCCATCGGCAATACTCTTCAAGATGGCATTGAGTTTACTGGCTTCCTCACGCTGCACCTTTAGGAGTCGCTGCAATTCATCCGTCATATCATCAAAGGTGGTGGCCAGAATACCGATTTCATCCGTCTGAACCAGGCCGGTCCGCTGGTCGAGATCACCTCTGGCGATGGCTTGCGAGGTCTGCACCAGGCGGATAATCGGTTGGATAATCCGCCGCGAGACCAGATAGCCAATGACCATGACCATAATTACGCCGGCCGAGAAGACCAGGGCCAATACGTTGCGACTCTGATCGTTGGTGTCGGTGATGAAATTGGTGGGCAAAGCCACCGCATAGACCCCATAAATGCGATTGCGTAAAATGAAGGGGGCGTAAGCCAACCGATAGGTTTGACCACGAGCCTGGATATCCTGGTTTTCAGGCCCGTTTGGTCCTTGAACCTCGTCCAGCAGGGTAACGCCATCTTGTTCGAGGACTCGTTTATAACGCTCAGGCGTAAAAATCTTAAATATCTCCTGAGCTTCAGCCTTATCCGGCACCAGAGTGGAATAGACCACCTCGCCGGTTTGGTCGAACAGGGTTATGTCGGCCAGGGCTAAACTTTGGATCGTGTCTATTTCTTTATTGAGATAGGTTCCAACCAGGGCCGCGCCGATAATCCCGTCTGGCGTCTGGATTGAGCCAATGGTATAAATAATCAATTCACCCGATTTAGGGTCTTGGGCAATTTGTACCTCTTTGGCTCCCTCGTTGGCATTCGTCAAAACACGTTTGACCGACAGCCAGATTGAAAAATTTGCCTCACTGCCCTGGTAGGTTTGAGCCGGGGTATTAGGCGCGCTGAATTCACGCTGCAAACGCAGCACTTCCTTGCCTTGCGTGTCTAGCAAGACAATACTATCAATACTTTTGTAATTGGCGATAAAGGGGGAGATTAACCGGTCCAGCTCGGCAAAGTTGCGATTCACCAGGGCGTCGGGCACACCTTCGGTATTGGCGACCGCCCGCTCAATTTCTAAACGGGCCCGTTCGCGGTTAACTACTTCATCACTCACCAGCCGCCCAGCTTTGAGTAATTGGTTCTTGAGACGTTCCTCAAAAGAGCCGGCCACCAAACGCGTAACGATAAAAACCCCTAAAACGGCTAACATGAGCGTCAGCAGAGCGTAGGGGATAATAATTTTGTTCCTGATGCTGGATGAAAAGTATTTCGTACCAGCTTGCAGCCAATCAGTCGAGCTTTTCATGAGCCGGGCAATCCGCTATTTGGCTGGTAAACCAACAAAACTGCGCTTGGGGCATGGTCTCTTGAAAACGTCTGGACCCACAAAATTGTATTCATTATTGTTGATAACATGCCATAAATTTTGAAGTAAACCAAGTTAGTGAGGTGGCACAGAAACGAAATCCTGAGCAAGATATGGCCTGACAACTTCGTTGCGTTTTCAATTCTCTGAGCTAACCGGCTTATGGTATAATAAACCCTCGGAGAAAAATCGAGTTATGTACAGCTTAGATGATACCATAGCTGCTATTGCTACGTCAATAGGCCAAAGTGGGGTAGGAGTTGTTAAAATCAGCGGGCCTGAAGCCTACCCTATCGCCCGCCAACTTTTCCGCTCTGCCCGCGGCAAAACCGATTTGAGACCTCATTATCTCCATTACGGACAAATTGTCGAACCAGACTCCGGCTTGCCGGTTGACGAAGCCTTGATAGTTTACATGCCCCAACCGCGCAGCTACACCCGGCAAGATGTGATTGAAATTCAAGCGCACGGCGGCATTGTGCCCTTGCGCCGAATTTTGCAACTCACCTTGAACCTGGGCGCGCGACCCGCCGAAGCCGGCGAAATGACCCTACGCGCCTTTCTTAATGGCCGGCTGGATTTAGCCCAGGCCGAAGCCGTGCTGGATGTAATCGAGGCTAAAACCGAGGCCGCCCTGCGTGTGGCCAACGAGCAGTTGAGCGGCACACTCTCGGCGCAGGTGGCCGGGGTACGCCGCGCCCTGCTCGACACCCTGGCCTTTCTGGAAGCCAGCATTGATTTTGTGGAGGATGAGATTCCAGCCCAGGATGTGGTCGGCCCGTTGACCGAGCTTTGCGGCCAATTGGAAAAACTGCTCAAAAGCGCCGATCAGGGCTTGATTTACCGTCAGGGGGTACGCGCGGCGATTGTAGGCCGGCCCAACGTGGGCAAAAGCAGCCTGCTCAACGCTCTACTGCGCGGCGACCGGGCCATTGTGACCAGCATCCCCGGCACCACCCGCGACACCCTGGAAGAAACGGCCAACATCGCCGGGATTCCGCTGGTGCTGGTGGACACCGCCGGCATCCGCACCGAAACTGCCGACGAGGTCGAGCGCATCGGGGTGGCGCGCAGCCGGACGGCCCTGGAGCGGGCCGACATCGCCCTGATGGTGATTGACAGCAGTCAAGAGTTGGAGCGAGGCGATTGGGAGATTGGCAGCTTGGTGGGGAACAAACCGGCCTTGCTGGTCAGCAACAAAAACGACCTACCCGCTGCCCAGAATCAAACCGCGTTGGCTGACTTTTTGCCGGCAGCCCCGCGTATCTACATCTCCGCGCTGGGCAATGACGGCATCGACGCGTTGGAAGCAGCCATCGTCGAACTGGTCACCGGCGGCAGCGTCACCCTGGCCGACACCCCGCTGGTCAGCAATCCCCGCCACAAAGCCCTATTGCAGCGCGCTCTGACCCACACTCAAGCGGCCATCACCGCCCAGCAAGCCGAGCTTTCCCCTGATTTGGTCTCCATCGACGTTCGTGCTGCCGTGGACGCCCTGGGTGAAATCACCGGCGAGACAGTGACCGAGGATTTGTTGGATACGATTTTTAGTAAGTTTTGTATTGGGAAGTGAAAGAAGTTTATTGCCGGCTAATTGTTTATCCGGTATACTGTGCTAAATTGTTTCATGCAAAAATATCTCATATCGAAAAATATTTATCTTAAAGCTGTTTACTCACGTGATATAACAAATAATGTACAACTCAACGACTCTACAGCTTTTTGCTAGATGTGTTCATGCCATTCGTGATGGTAAACTTATTTATCGTGAAAGTAGGCAGGATAAGGAGTTTCACTTTCAAAATTGGATTCGTGCCCGGCTTGATGAAACAGGTTTTCATCACGAACAGGGTGGTCGTAATAGCTATCCCGACTTTCGGATGGTAAGTTTCACCGAAGGTTATGAGGTTAAAGGTTTAGCTTATCCCGGCCGTGAAGTCAATTATGACAGCAATAGCCAAGTTCCTTCCGGTAGTTACAATGGACGCACAATTTTCTATGTGTTTGGTCGTTACCCCGCTGTACCCGATGGTGATACATATCCAGTTTTAGATTTGGTGATTTGTCATGGAGATTTTCTTAACGCGAATCATGAATACACCCATAAGAACAGAAGTATTAAAGGCTTTGGCAGCTATGGGGATATTATGATTCGCGACCGAAAAATGTATGTCGCTCCGACGCCTTTTGGCTTGGTTTCAGGGGTAGCCCATTTGCAAACACTTATTCTTCCCGAAGAATTTGTTATTGAAGGTGACTTCAAGCAGGTTGGCACACTAGTGCGGAAAGAAACGGATATGCTGATTGTTGGTTACACTTTTGACCTTCGACACAATACTTTAACGCCAGAAACAGTTCCCAATCCTTTTGCCGGACAAGAGCATGTTTTTCTGGCCTGGCGAACCGGCAGTGCGCCGGACGAGCCGGTTGTGATGCGCGATTCTTCTGAGCTTAATCCCCCAAGTGACGAAGATGACAGACTGGACTAACCCTGACTTGTCTACGAATAAAATTCGGCTTGTTGAGGCGGATACATTTCCGTTTGAGTTTCTTTCTAGCATTGCCGAGCGAGAAAGCTGGCGAAAGGAAATCTATCGCCCCATCTATCATATTCACAAATGGTGGGCCAAACGGCTTGGCTCTGTTTTTAGGGGAATTCTGCTAGGCTGTCTTTTGCCTGAAAATGCAGATTTGAGCACATCTTTCTATCAAAAGCATAATTTTTCATCAATAACAGTTTTTGACCCCTTTATGGGTAGTGGCACTACCGTTGGCGAAGCGCATAAGCTGGGTTGCACTGCTTTGGGGCGCGATATTAACCCAGTAGCTTGTGAAAGCGTCCGCATCGCGCTTGGTCCTCTTGATCGCCGACAATTACAAAATGCTTTTACCTCTCTCTCCTCTACAGTAGGTCAGCGTCTTCGGGAACTTTATCAAGCAGATGACGAAAGCGAACAACGCTGTGATGTGTTATATTTTTTCTGGGTTAAACAGATACAATGTCCAAATTGCTTTAACGGAGTAGATTTATTCCCTTCTTTTATTATTGCCCGTAACGCTTATCCTGATCGTAAGCCCGAAGTTCAGATTTGCTGCCCGCGCTGTGGCGACATTTTTCCTGAATTAAACTCTAGTAAGCAGGTTAATTGTCGCTCCTGCGGGTTAAATTTTAATCCTCATCTTGGTCCTGCTATCGGAACCAAGGCGACATGCTCTGTCTGTTCTAACTTATTTTCTATTGCCGAGACAGTGCGCTCTCATAATCATCCACCAGTTCATCGACTCTATGGCAAACTTTTGCTGACAGCAGAAGGCAAAAAATGTTATCTTCCTACTACGGCTAAGGATATTGAGGCTTACCAAGGGTGTTCCAACTTGCTACACCAGGAATTAGAGCGAGGTGCTATTCATCTTCCTGAAACTATTTTGGCCGATGGATTTAATACCCGTCAGGCTATCGGCTACAACTACCGTACCTGGCGCGATTTCTTCAATGATAGGCAGCTTCTCGCCTTAGGATGGCTACAAGAGGCTATCGCAGCCCTGCCAGACCCAACAGCCAGAGAAGCTTTACTTATCCTTTTCTCCGGGGTACTAGAGTTCAATAATCTCTTCGCATCTTATAAAGGTGAAGGCACTGGAGCAGTTCGACATATGTTTGCCCATCATATTCTGAAACCGGAACGAACGCCTATTGAGGCAAATGTGTGGGGTACTGCAAAAAGCTCTGGCTCATTCACTAATTTATTCAAAGCTCGTTTGTTACGCGCTTTAGATTACCGGGCTGCTCCTTTTGAAGTGACAGTCAATGACTCCGGCAAAGCACATTTCTCCAGCAATGCATTTTCTGGATACGTGGAAAAATTGTGGCCGGTTGAGGGTAACTTCAAGCCGAAAGGTATTTATCTTTCCTGTGGCAGTTCTGATGAAACTAACCTGTCGGATCAGTGCGTAGATTTTGTGGTTACCGATCCCCCATTTTTTGATAATGTGCATTATTCTGAACTGGCTGATTTCTTCTATGCCTGGCAAAAACTTTATCCGCGAGGCTTTCTTGATAGTGCATCAACGACCCGTCACCCACGTGAGGTACAAGACACCAGCCCGGATAAATTTGCAGTTAAACTACGCGCCGTTTTCATTGAATGTCGTCGTATTTTGAAAGATGAAGGGCTTCTTGTATTTACTT
>CAZRYD010000295.1:0-8461 GCA_964604225.1 uncultured Caldilineaceae bacterium | reverse complement strand
GCCAAACAACTTGCTGGCCAGGCCCAAAATGTCGTCCAGGGCGCTGCCATCGCGGTCCAGATCCAGCAGATTGCCGAGCATGCTCATCATATCGGGGTTTGATTGCTGAGCTAGCTGTTGTTGCTGGCCCAGTAAGGACGATAAGCCGTTGGCGTCAAGTCCCTGCTCCTGCTGGGTTTGACCCAGCGCGCCCATGACCAGGGGCGCGGCAATCATCAGTAATTGTCCAATCGAACCGGCGTCCAGCCCGGTCTGCTGCGCCAGCCCATTCTGGACTAAATCTTGCTTATCTCCCAAGACATGGCCCAGAATGCCGGCTCCGTTAGCTGCCTGCGGATTGCTGAGAAAGCCGGCCATATCATTGAAGATAGCTCCATTGTGGTCCTGGGCCAGTGCCTGATGCAGCGCCTGCGCCCCTTGGGGCTGTGAGGCATTATTGGCCATCGCCGACAGCAGCAGCGGCACCGCCGTCGACAACGCCTGCCCGGTGGTTTGTTCATTGGCCCCAATCTGCTGGCTGATTTGCGACAGCCCGCCTCCAGATAGCTGCTGGTTTAACAGTTGCATAATTGCATCCATGGGGTATTCTCCTTTTTATTTTGAACGATTGATAAGGATTGTTTGAGTCGGCCTAATTGCTTTATTGCAGAGAGTTCCAACTGCGCTGGCGGCCTGGCATTTTCCCCGAATACGAAACCGCACCTTAATTGTATCACGAGGGAGAAGTCGGTGCAAAGACCCGCAAAAAATATCTTAGGTGCTTTGCACAAAACCAAACACCTCGTACATCACTTTCAGCGCCGCCAACGAGGTGACGTCGGAGATGTCCAGCGGCGGGCTGACCTCGACAATGTCCATAGCCTTGATCGGCAATTCGGCAAAAATGAGGCGCAAAAACTCCAGACATTCGCGGGTCGTGGGACCGCCGTGCTCCGGAGTGCCGGTGCCGGGGGTGCAGGAGGGGTCAATCCCGTCAATATCCAGGCTCATGTAAACCGCTTCGACGCCCTGCATCTGGCTAATCACCTCGCGGGCCACGGTTGCAATGCCGTGCTGGTAGATGCTGCGGGCGGTGTGCCAGCCAATCTCAGGGTGAGCGGCGTAATAGTCCAACTCTTCGGTTAAAAAAGAGCGCAATCCCACAAAAGCCAGATGGGCGGGCGAAAGATTGGGCTGTTCCAGGTTACGGCGAGCCGTGTTGGCATGGCTCCAGGGGTGGCCCTCAAAGTTATCGGCCAGGTCGGCGTGCGAGTCAAATTGAATATAGCCGACTGGCCCGTTGAAGTGCTTGGCAAAAGCCTTGAACAGCGGAATGCCCACACTGTGGTCGCCGCCCAAAAAGAAAGCCAATTGGTGCTGCCCCCGGATGATTTCGACGGCGGCGGCCTCGGTCGCCGCAAAAAAACGCTCCCAGTTCAAATCTGTTTCCACGTCGCCGTAATCTTTGACTCGAAGGTTGAGCACAACGCCTTCTTCGGTGGTGAAGCCCAGGTGTGGGGTAATGCTGCGAATGCGCTGCGGCGCATGGCGGGTCCCGCCTCGCCAACTGACAGCATTATCAAAAGGTACCCCTAGCACCCCAATTTCAGCGTCATCCGCCTCGCTGACTAGGCCGCTCCAAAGACTGTGATGTTCGACTAATTTTGTCATAGATTTATCCTCTCAAATAATGAATGATATGCCTGCTTCAACCATGTAACTCATGGAGTCTTCAGGTTGCCCATTTTACGCTTGACGTTCTGCTTGCTCAAATCTCTGCCCTCGGCTAAAATGATGGTGTCTTTATTTTCCTGAGTGTTGACATGTTAGCTTCATCCGGGCTACAAGCCCCCTCGCAAAGGTAAGCATGCAGAGTGGCGTCTGCTTTAGGTATATGGCGATAAAAGGCAATTAAGGAGCGCTAACAATGAAGTTAGTATTACGCTACGCCGATCACTTTGGTTAAAGCTAAAGCAGTTGGTCTGCATGCTTTATGTCCATAAAGCCGTGCCTGCGGCAAATTGGATTGCGGGCGTCAAGCCAGCAATCGATGCTGTTTCTCCCAATTAAACTGATAAAACGATAGTAATGCTGCGGAGACGCAAAAGGGGATAAAGCTGTGTGCCCTAGATTTTAGGCGCGACACACCTGTTGAAGTATTAACCTATTTAACAGTGCCTCGCTTGTTTGCTCCCAGCATTATTCCTTTGAGTTCATAAGTTAGAATTTACGAATTAGCTAAGGAGACTTCAGATCATGCCGAAACGAGAAAAAGCTCAACAAATTTTTGATCGCGCGATGAAAGTTATGGTTAAAGGCGTCAGCTCAAACTTTCGTTACTTGGGTCCTGAGGCTACGCCCGTTGTGGCTAAAGGTAAGGGTGCTAAGGTTTGGGATGCCGATGGGAACGAATTTATTGATTATCGCCTGGGCTGGGGGCCGATCATTTTAGGCCACGCCGATGACAGAATCAATCAAGCCGCCCATGCCGCCATTGACAACGGTACTACCTTTGCCACCGTCACCGAACTTGAGGTTATCGTGGCCGAAAAAATAATCAAGATGGTTCCCGGAGCGGAAATTCTACGCTTTACCAATACCGGAACCGAGGCCACCATGCACGCCCTGCGCGTGGCCCGAGGCTATACCGGTCGGGAAAAAATCATCAAGTTTGAAGGTCAATATCATGGTATGCATGATTATGTGCTTTTCAGTACGGCCTCGGCTCCGTTGGGCGCTTTGGGGGCGCGGCGCAGCCCGATACCGGTGCAGAACGGCTCCGGTATCCCCAAAGCCATTCGAGATTATGTGATTACGGCGCCGTATAATGATTTTGAAGCGATTGAGCGGGCCGTAAAAAATACCTACCAGGATGTGGCCGCTATCATTGTCGAACCGGCGCTGGGCAACAGCGCCGGTTTGGAACCGGAGCCTGGCTACCTGGCCCATCTGCGTAAATTATGTGATGAACACGGGATTGTCCTGATTTTTGACGAGGTTAAAACGGGTTTTCGCTTTGCCAACGGCGGCGCTCGCGAAGCTTATGGAGTTATCCCCGATATTTCAGCGTATGCCAAGAGCTTGGGTAATGGCTATCCGGTGGCGGCCATTGTGGGTAAGCGGGAGATCATGGAAATTATCGGCTCCAGCAGTGTGGCCCATGCCGGCACCTTTGGCGGCAATGGCCTGAGCATGGCCGCAGCAAATGCGGTGCTGGACGTTCTGGCAGCCGGCCCGGTATTGGCCGATTTAGCCAAACGCGGCCAGCGTTTGAAGAGCGGCCTCAGCGAAATTTTGAGCGACGGCGATATTCCCCATCAAATGACCGGCCACCCCAATATGCCGGGCTTCTTGATTACCGAAACGCCGATCAAAGATTACCGGGGACTGGTCAACCACAACGCTGAACTCTACGGCAGCATCATGGAACATCTCTATGAATTTGGCGTATGGGCTGAAGCGGACGCCCGCGAACCCTGGTTTTTATGCGAGGCCCACGACGAGGGCCTGATTGATGAAACCCTCAACCGTTTCCAGGATGCGGTCAAAGCGGCCAAAGCCGATTATGTTCCCGCCCGGTCTAACAATGAGGAAGGGGATTAAGAGCTGACCCACCACAAAAAATCCATTTGTTCCCCAACTTAAAGCCTATCCGAAAACTCGGTTTCAAACCTGACAGGTCTGCCAGACCTGTCAGGTTTTTGGATAAGTTCTTAGCTGGAGAAGAGGTGGAAAACAGAAACAATAAAAAACTCCGCCAAGTTAATCCGGCGGAGTTTTTATTTGCCTAAAAAGCAGAGGATACCGGCGGCGACGCCTCGGGCCAGGATTTTGGGTTTATTTTCCAACAGGTAACGATCATCCAGCAGAAAGCCCAGTTCGATGATCGCGCCGGGGGTCATGCGGTCAATTTCTCCAAAGGCGTGGTAGTTGGTCATATTATCAGTCACGCTGCTGAGGTGTTCGGGCAGGCCGGTGTAGTCGCCATATTCCTGGTACAGGCAAGAGACCAGTTTATCCTCAGCGTCGGGAATAGCGCTGGCGGTAGCCCGGGCCACTTTAAAGCCGGAAGCGCCGGCAACCATGCAGCTATCGGCATGAATGCTGACCAGAGCGTCGGCCAGAAAACCATCCAACCGATCATCAAACTCATCCAGCAAAACGGATTGTACGCCCCGCCGGTCCAATAAACTGGTCACCTCCTGGGCAACCCGATAATTCACGTCAGCTTCGGTCAAACCATCAGGACAAACTGCGCCGGAATCGTTCCCCCTGTGGCCGGAGACGATCCCAACCAGAGGTCTAAACGGGTCTCGCGTGGGCAGTGGATTGGCGGCCACGCTCACGGTGGGCGCCAGCGCCGGGGCCGGGATAGCCTCTTCTGTGGCTGGTTGAGCAATTTTTATTTCTCGCTTCTCCTCCGGGCCAAAAAGCCTAAAACCCATCAGCACGCCCATAATGACCATTACGGCGATAGCCAGCGAGAACATCGTCTGCTGGCTGCGGGCGTGAGGCGCTCCCCGGACAGCCGGATTTGATTTCGGTCGATAACTATACATAATGTGAATGATAGCATAATATTTTGATTTCGTCTACAGTTTAGAGAGATTTTAAAAGGTACTATGGCTGCACTATTTTATCTCAACCAAAAATAGAACGCAGACACTTGCGCCTACGTGCAGTGCAGGTGTGACGCAGATTGGGCCTGATTTTCGCAGATTTTTCCAAAATTTATCTGCATAAATCTGCGAAATCTGCGTTTATCGGCGTTCTATTCAATAACTGCAAAGATAAGGAATGGGTAATGAATACAAGAAACACTGATCACTTGCTGGCAAACTTGCTCCAAAACACCAGCCAGCTAAAGCGTGGCACGGCGTTCCAGATGCGCCGCCAGCGCCAGGGTTGGGTCAGCAGGCGATGGAACCATTCCAGGCCCAGGCGTTGCAGCCACAACGGGGCGCGTTTAGCAGTCCCGGCGATAAAATCAAAGGACCCTCCCACGCCGATACAGACTGGGATTTGCAGCCGCTCCAGGTTGCGGGCAATCCATTTGTCCTGCTTGGGCGCGCCGTAAGCTACCAACAGAATGTCAGGCTGGGCGAGCCGAAGGCGCTGCACAATGGCCTCATCCTCCTCGCTGGCGGGCGAGCCGGTATAGCAGCCAACCGCGTTGAGCCGGGGATAACGCGCTTTAAGCTTGGCCACAGCTTTTTCGGCCACCCCCTCCTGCGCCCCCAAAAAATAAATGCGATAGCCTTTCTGATGTGACAACTCAGCCAGGCGCACCACCAGATCGGAGCCGGGAACACGCTCCGGCAGCGGGGTGGCGCCGAGGAAACGCGCCGCCTTGAGCAGCCCGATGCCGTCGGGCAGGGCCAGGGCGACATGGTTGATGATTTGTCGAAACTCTTCGTCGTGCTGGGCCGCGACCACAAATTCCGGGTTGACCGTACAGAGTTGGTGCGCTTGACCGCTGGCAATGAACGCTTCAATCAGCGCCAAAGTTTGGGTGTTGGTCAGAGCGTGGACGTGAACGCCGAGAATGGTGGCAATGGGCGGAATGGAAGGTTCAGGGGTTTGTGGCATTTTCCAAAATCTCAAGTACTTGAGTCGCTGTTTGTGACCATGAAAACTTTTGAATTTGCTGAAAGCCTTGCTCGATGAGGCGGCGGCGCAAGTGAGTGTTGGTTATCAGTTTGATCAGCCCGCTGGTAATTTGAGCGGTCTCATGCGGGTCAACCAGCAACGCGGCTGGGCCGGCTACCTCCGGCAGTGACGAGACCTGGCTTGTCAGCACCGGCGTGCCGCAGGCCATCGCCTCCAGCACTGGCAGGCCGAAACCTTCATATAAAGAAGGAAAAACATAGGCCAGCGCCCCGGAAAGAAGCGCCGGTTTGTCGGCGTCGGCGATAAAGCCGGGGAAGATAACCCTATCGGCCAGGCCCAAATGTTGAACCCGCTCGAATATGTCGGCGTACAACCAACCTTGCCGTCCGGCGATGACCAGTTTCAAACTCTCATTGCGGAGTGAGGTGATGGCCTGCTGAAAGGCGTCGACCAGGCGGACCAAATTTTTGCGCGGCTGGAGTGTCCCTAGATAGAGCAGGTAATCGCCGGTGAGATTGTATTTGGCTTTTACGGCGGCGATAAGTTCCACCTCTTTGACCGGGGTCAGGGTTTCATCGCGGCCCAGGTAGACAACACTGATTTGCTCAGGAATGGCCTGATAAAAATGAACCAGATCATCTTTGGTGGCCTGCGAGTCGGCGATGATATGGCCGGCAACACGAGTATGGCGGCGGGTGGTCCAGTTAAGATACCAGCGGTCAAACCGGCGATGGGCTTCCGGGTAGTGCAGATAGCCCAAATCGTGAACGGTGACGACGGCGGGCACGGGGCAGGACAGGGGTAAAACGTGGGCGGGTACAAACAGGGTATCGGGTGGGTACCGGTGTAATTCCGCGGCCAGCCGGATATGCGTCCACAGGCGGGGCCAGGGGATAATCCGCGTTTCGATATAGGGCGCGTCGGGCCAGTCAGTGTGTTGGGGTGGATGGGGCGTATAGAGCCGGAAACGGCGTTCAGATGAAGCCAATTGGGCCAGCGCCTTGATCAATTCCAGGGCATAGGTTTCGGTGCCGGTCCGGTGAGCACGGGCCGCGCGGCTGGCGTCAAGGCCAAAGGTCAAGGATGAAGGATGAAGGATGAAGGATGACGAAGATTTTTTCATCCTGCCACTTTCATCCTTCATTGGTTCGAGTCAAATCTGGCAGAAATTCTTGCAGCATTGCCAGGGTCAAGCGCCCCTCCCGCAGCAAGCGGGGCGGGCTGACGCTCAAATCGATGATGGAGGAAGGTTGGGTGGTGGGGCTGGGGCCGCCGTCGAGAATGAGGGGCAGGCGGCCGTGCAGTTGCTCGGCCACCGCCTGGGCCGTGGTCGGCGTGGGCTGGCCGGAGAGGTTGGCGCTGGTGACAGCCAGAGGGCGGCCCACCCGAATAACCAGGTCCAGACAAACGGGGTGGTTGGGCACGCGAACGGCCACGGTATTCTCCCCGGCGGTCACGTCGTCGGGCAGGGCTGGATTTTTGAGTAGAACCACGGTCAAGTCGCCCGGCCAGAATGTCTGCAACAGCGGCCAGGCCTGATTGGGCACCCGGCGGGCGACCAGGTTTAAGTCGTCAATTTGATAGATAAATACAGGCAAGGCTTTATCAGGGGGGCGCTCTTTGATGGTAAAAATTTGCCGCACCGCAAATCGTTCAAAGGCGTTCGCGCCCAGGCCGTAGACGGTATCGGTTGGAAAGGCGACTACCTCGCCTTCCTGCAAAAGCCGGCGGGCCAGTTTAATCGCGTCACGCGATGTGGCCGGAAGAATTTTGGTCATTGTGCTTGTTCTTAAAATTCCCAAAAGTGGGTCACACGATCAAGGTGGCAGAGTCGCAAGGTCGCAGGATAAGGTGTCTAGCTGCTACCCTGTGACCTTGCTACCCTGTAAAATAAACTGCTCAATCGCCCAGGCCGCACCTTCTTCGCCCACGGGCGGGGCAACAACGTCGGCCACAGCTTTGGCTCCGGTGCTGGCGTTGCCCATAGCCACGCCTAAGCCGGCCCAAGCGATCATTTCAATATCATTATCCTGATCGCCAATGGCCATGACCTCATGTTGAGGGATACCATAGTAGTCGGCCAGGCTGGCCAGGGCATAACCCTTGGAAACGGTGGGCGAGGTTATCTCGATGAGCACGGAGTGGGAGCGAAAAACACTCAGATGGCCATTCAGCCTGCTTTTCAACTCGGCCACCAGGCCGCCCGCTGCATCAGCCGGATGGACGATCAACCCTTTGGTGGGTGGTCTGGTCAGTATCTGCTTGAGATCACTCACCTCCAGCACAGTTGCGCCTACCTCAGCGAGAACCTGGCGGCTGAGGGCCGTAGCAGATTCGGTGTAGACCCCGGCGCCGTCCAGGTGGAGGTGCAGGGCCAGGCGGTGAGCGCGGGCCAGGTCAACCAATTGATGCGCCAGCGGCAACGGCAGACCCTCCTGGCCAATGGTTTCGCCGGTATGGGCATTGTAAATCAGCGCCCCCTGACAGCAAATGGTCGGACCGGTCAGGCCGAGCATTTGGACAAATTTGTGGGTCACATCATACTCGCGACCGGTGGCGATGCTGACGTACACACCCTGGTCTACCGCCGCTTTGATGGCGGCCTGGGTGCGGGGCGGAATGGTGTGTAAATCGGCCAGAATCGTGCCGTCTAAATCCAGAGCTAAGAGTCGAATGGGCATAAAATTCGGTTCCCAGAATCAATTGAGATTGAGTTGTGTGACTACTTTACTGTGACTGGCCGTGCCTGTCAATTTGAGGGCTTGAGGTCGGGCTTGGAGAGGCGAGAAGGGTATTTTTGCCCTGGTAGAGTTTCTGGACTTTAAAGTGCAAAATAGATTCAGACAAAGCTGAGTTGATCGAACTTTTACAA
>CAZRYD010000294.1:0-8509 GCA_964604225.1 uncultured Caldilineaceae bacterium | reverse complement strand
ACGACGATGAGACTCTCAGCAAAATTTTACTTGTATAACAACTTATAATTCAATAAACTATTGATTTTTCAGGCTCATCGTCGTATTCGGCAACGGTGAGCCTTTTTATTTGCCGGAGACGGGCCAAGCCTGATCCGTTAAGAGATCTAGAAAATTGTTTGTAAGGAGATAAGATTAAAAATGACAACCGTGCGTATTCCCAGCCCCCTGCGGCGTTACACTAATGGCCAGAGCAAGGTCGAAGGCAGTGGGGCGACCATCCGTGAATTGATTGGAAATTTAGAGGCGCATTACCCCGGCATCCAATCGCGCCTGTGTGAAGAAGATGGTCAAATCAAACGCTACGTTAATGTGTTTGTCAACGAAGAAGAAATTCGTACGCTTCAGGGGGCCGACACACCTGTGGCAGATAGGGATGAAGTTTCAATTATCCCGGCGATGGCCGGGGGCAGAGAGGGGGAGCCATGAGTTATATCACCAGTGATCAATTAATTGCCAAGCTGAGAAAAGAAATCAATGAAATTGATGTCCACGAATTGGCCGACATGCTGGCAGAGGGTGAAGATTTAGCCCTCATCGATGTGCGAGAGCAAGATGAGTGGAGCCAGGGCCGCATTAAAGGTTCGGTGCATATCCCGCGTGGTTTTTTAGAGCTGCGGGTTGAAGCCCTGGTACCCGATCGCAACTATCCCATTGCTATCACTTGCGCCGGCGGGACGCGCAGCTTGCTGGCTGCCCGGGATTTGCAGGAATTGGGTTATAGCCATGTGGTTTCGGTGAGGGGCGGCTTCAACGGCTGGAAAAATGCCGGCTATCCCTTCTCCAAACCCAAATCCCTCAGCGAAGACCAGCGCCACCGCTACAGCCGCCACACCCTCATGCCCGAAGTGGGTGAGGAAGGGCAATTGCAACTGCTGGATGCTAGTGTCCTGCTCATCGGCGCGGGTGGGTTGGGTAGCCCGGCGGCAATTTACCTGGCGGCTGCCGGTGTGGGCAAAATTGGCATCGTTGATTTTGACGTGGTCGATACCAGCAACTTGCAGCGCCAGATTGTCCACCGCTTGGAAGATGTGGATAAGCCCAAGGTTGAGTCCGCGGCCAAAACCATCGCCCAACTCAACCCTGATGTCGAGGTGGTGGGCCACCAGGTCCAATTGACCAGCGAAAATGCCCTGGACATCATCGGCCCGTACGATATTGTCATCAACGGTTCCGACAACTTCCCCACGCGTTACCTGGTCAATGATGCCTGTGTGCTCTTGGGTAAAAAATTGGTAGATGCCAGCATCTTCCGGTTTGAGGGGCAAGTGACGGTCTTTGATACCGCCAACGGCGGCCCTTGTTATCGCTGCCTCTATCCCGATCCGCCTCCTCCCGGCGAAGTGCCCAGTTGCGCCGAAGGCGGCGTGCTGGGGGTGTTGCCGGGCATCGTCGGCAGCCTGGAAGCAGTCGAAGCTATCAAATTGATTTTGGGTATCGGTGAACCGCTGGTGGGTCGCTTGCTGCTGTACGACGCCCTGGAGGCCGAATTCCGTGAGGTCAAAATCCGCAAGAATCCCGATTGCCCGGTCTGCGGTGCCCATCCCACGGTAACGAAGTTGATAGATTACGAGCAGTTCTGTGGTATTCCCCACGCGGCGCCGGTCAGCGCCAATGGCGTGGGACAGCCCGTTCTGGCCTGATGCTGCTGCCGGTAGGGGCAAGTCAGCGACTTGCCCCTACCAAAAGGCGGATCAAAATCCGCTCTACTTCTGAATAAAAAAAGAGGCTGTTATGACTCTTATACAAACGATAGAAAAACCAAAAACCAGCCCGGTCTTTGTCACCAGGCGGCCCACTCAATTGGGCGAAACCTTGTTGTCGCGTATTGGCAACACGCCGCTCCTGGCCTTGCACCGGATTGCCGCAGCCGAAGGTGTTAACCCCAACGTAGTCGTTTTTGCCAAAGCCGAATGGTTTAACGCCAGCGGCTCGGTCAAAGCGCGGCCGGCCCTGTTTATGATCGAGGAGGGGGAACGGAGCGGCTTGCTCACCCCTGATAAGACCATTATTGATGCCACCTCCGGTAACACGGGTATCGCCCTGGCCATGATCGGCGCGGTCAAAGGCTACAAGGTCAAATTGGTCATGCCGGGCAATGTTAGCAGCGAGCGCAAGAATATCCTCAACGCCTACGGGGCCGAGTTGGTCTTAACCGACCCCTTGGAGGGCATTGACCTGTCGATCCGCACGGCGGAGCAGTTGACGGCCCAAAATCCTGATCTGTACTTTCGACCTGACCAGTACAACAACCCGGTCAACTGGCAGGCCCATTACCAGACCACCGGCGTGG
Source organism: uncultured Caldilineaceae bacterium (assembly GCA_964604225.1). Taxonomy (GTDB): domain Bacteria; phylum Chloroflexota; class Anaerolineae; order 4572-78; family J111; genus DSQQ01. The sequence continues at coordinate 6,177 of CAZRYD010000294.1, read as the reverse complement.
AAATCTGGGATCAAACCGGCGGAGCAGTGACCCACTTTGTGGCCGGTATCGGCACCAGCGGCACGTTGATGGGCACGGGTCGCCGCCTCAAAGATTTCAATCCTGAGGTTGAAGTGGTGGCGGTTGAGCCGGCGGATGAGTTGGCCATTATTGAGGGTCTCAAACATATGGAAACCAGCCTCGTTCCCGGTATTTATGATCCCTACTTTGCTGACTGCAGAATTGCGGTATATCCTAACGATGCCCACCGCCTGGCCCGCCGCCTGGCCCAGGAAGAAGGCATGTTCGTTGGCTACTCAGCCGGAGCCGCGGCCTGGGCAGCTATTGAGTTAGCCAAAACGCTCACCCACGGGGTGGTGGTCACCGTATTCCCCGACGGCGGCGAGAAATACTTAAGCCTGGCCGACTAATTACTTACTTGGTAATTCTTTTCTAGTTTGGCCCGATGGGTTGACGTGTCGAAAACCCGTCGGGCCTCTTATTTTTGGTTGACATTTACCTGAATCAGCCTATACTTTTGGGTGATATTAACGGGCGATTTATTGATTTTTCAAGGGGGGAAGGATCAAATGAACATTAAAAGCATTTTAGCCAAAAAAGGCATGAACATTGTGACCATCCGTCCTGAGCAATCCATCAGGGCGGCCATTGCCCGGCTGGCCGAATACAATATCGGCGCGCTGGTCGTGGTCGACGAGACTAACCTGCCCGTTGGTATTCTGTCCGAGCGAGATATCACCCGTGCCCTGGCTAAAGACGAGCATATTTTTTCTAAGCTGGTCAGCGAGTTGATGACCAAAAATGTGATTACTGGGCTGCCGCAAGATGATTTAATCTCTGTGGCCAATACCATGACCGAAAAGCGGATTCGCCATCTGCCTATTGTTGAACGGGGCAGGCTACTTGGGATTATCTCTATTGGCGATGTGGTCAAGGCCCAGCGCGATCAATATCAGGGCGAAGTGGACACCTTACAAACCCAAATTCTGGGCCAATAAGCTTAAAAAAGGTGCATGGCATGGCTCAACCGGGCACTGAAACAACCCCTCTCCGAGTTGCCATTATTGGTTCCGGCCCGACCGGCTTCTATGCGGCCGAGCAACTCTTCAAGCAAGAGAGTCTTGTTGTTCACCTTGACATGTTTGATCGCTTACCGACGCCCTACGGCCTGGTTCGCGGCGGCGTGGCCCCCGATCATCAAAAGATCAAATCGGTTACTGCCGCCTTTGATAGAACGGCGGCCCACCCGAACTTTCGCTTTTATGGTAATGTTGAATTTGGCGCTGACCTCAGCCTGGATGACCTGCGCAGCCATTATCACCAAATTATCTTTACCACCGGCGCTCAAACCGACCGCAGTATGGGCATTCCCGGCGAAGAGCTGCTAGGCAGTCACGCCGCCACCGAATTTGTCGCCTGGTACAACGGCCATCCCGATTTTCGAGATTGCCACTTTGACCTATCGCAAGAGCGAGCCGCTATTGTCGGTGTGGGCAACGTAGCCATTGACGTAGCCCGAATTTTAAGCCGCACTCCTGAAGAATTAACCAGCACCGATATCGCCGATTACGCGTTGGAGGCGCTCAGCCACAGCAAGATCAAAGAAGTCTATTTGCTGGGCCGGCGCGGACCGGCCCAGGCCGCCTTCACCAATCCTGAAATCAAGGAATTGGGCGAACTGGCTGGGGCCGATATTTACGTTCCACCCGAGGAAGCCGAACTCGATGAACTGAGCAAAGCTGAATTGGAACGTACCCAGGATCGACTGACGGTAAAAAAGGTTGAAATTTTGCAGAGCTATGCCTACCACCCCGACGAGGGTAAGCCCCGCCAATTGATCATCCGCTTTTTGGTTTCGCCGGTAGAGATTTTGGGCGATGAACATGGCCGCGTCAAGGCCATCCGGCTGGTCAAAAATAAACTCTACGCCACTGAAGCCGGCACCCTGCGCCCCCAGCCAAGCGCTGAATACGAGGAAATACCGGTGGGCCTGGTCTTTCGCTCGGTTGGGTATCGTGGTGTGCCGCTGCCGGGTGTACCTTTTAACGACAAATGGGGTGTCATTCTTAACAACAAAGGCCGGGTCATCAATCCCGACACCCAACAGCCGGTAGTCGGTGAATACTGCGCCGGTTGGATCAAACGCGGTCCCAGCGGCGTTATCGGCACCAACAAACCGGATGCCGCCGAAACGGTGGCCTGTATGCTGGAAGATTTGGCTCAAGGTTCAACACTCCACCCCGCTCACCCGGAACCGGGGGCTATAGCAGAACTTGTCCGCCAGCGCCAACCTAACTACGTGACCTATCAGGATTGGCTCCACCTGAATGAAATCGAGCTAGCCAGGGGCAAAGAGTTAGGTCGGCCCCGGCTAAAATTTACCCGCGTCAAAGATATGTTAGCTGCCCTGGGGCGTTAGGTTAGCTTTAAAGCTCGATACCTGTGGGGCCAATTTTGGAGCAGGTGCAAGAGCAAAATTGCAGCCCTGTCAGCCCCAGGCGTGATGGGGTTGTTTTTTATTGACTTTTGATTATTGCCTCACTTGGTTAGGATATTTATGCCTCCTCAATTGTTAACTTCTCAAAAACTTAATCGTCTGTTAGCCGCTCCCACCTCTTCTGAACCGCCGCCGGCCGAACTGAATTCTCCCATTCTGGACCTGCTGGCTGCCACCAATCGGGAGGAACTGGCCAAAATGATGACCGAACATGGCTACCCCCGAGGCGCGATTATCTTTATGGAAGACGATGTGGGTGATGCCATGTACGTCATTCGTTCTGGGCGGGTCGTAGTGGTCAAAGGAGACTTAAAATCGCCGACTATTTTGGGGTATCGGGGTGTGGGCGAAATTATCGGAGAAATGGCCTTGTTGGAAGACAAACCGCGCTTTGCTTCGGTGATAGCGGTGGAAAAATTATCCCTTTTAAGAATCAGCCGCGAGGATTTTCAGAAATTACGAGATGACAACCCCACCTTCGAAATGACCCTGGCCAGGGCATTGAGCGCTCGTCTGCGCGCAGCCGACAAGGCTCGCAGCGAGAGCTTACTGGCCGAACAATGGCTTTCGCAACAAATTTCCGAATTGCAAACAGAAAAAGAACAATTATTGGAACTACAACGCCGGCGTGAGCAAACCAGCGACTTTATTGTGCATGATCTGCGCAGCCCGTTGAGCCTCATCACCGGGGCGCTCAATATGCTGGAAATGGTGCTGCCGGAGGACATTTTGCAGACCAACCGCCAGATTCTGGAATTGGCAAACATCAATTGTAGCCGCATGAAGCGAATGATTGACTCCTTACTTGACATGGCCCGGCTGGATGCTGGGGAGAGTCAATTATCCCTCGTCCCACTAGATTTGCCCTCTCTGATTAAACGAGCCATAGAGAGGATGGTCCCTATGGCGCAGAGTAAATCTCTGGCCCTGCAAGCTATCTTTCCTGCCGAAGAACTGTTGATAGAGGCCGATGAGGAAAAAATTGACCGGGTGCTGGATAACCTGATAGAAAATGCCATCAAATTCACGCCCTCGGCTGGACAGATCACTATCGCAATTGAGTTTCAAGCTGAGCAGGTTTTGGTTAGCGTTACTAATGGCGGGTCTGTTATCCGCCTCGAAGACCGGGAGCGCATCTTTGATCGCTTTGCTCAAAGCGCCGGCACCAGCATCAGTGCGCGCGGTTCTGGGTTAGGTCTGGCCTTTTGTCGGCTGGCGGTGGAGGCACACGGCGGCCGGATTTGGGTCGAGACGGGTGATGGCGGCGAGGGTAATCGCTTTATTTTTAGGTTGCCCCGCTCCATTCAGGGATGAATGATCACCCAAATCCACCCCTGCATCTGGCGGCTCGTCGCCGCCAACCCCTCGTCGATGACCGGGCTGGGGACAAATACCTACCTGGTCGGCGGGCGGCGGCTGATAATCATTGATCCCGGTCCGGCCAGCGCAGCGCATCAGGAAAATATCGTCGCCGCGTTGCACGCACTTCAGGTCGAGGCCCAGGCTATTGTCGTCACCCACCACCACCCTGACCACGCCGGCGGAGCGCCAGCCCTGGCCCACCGGCTGAACATTCCCCTCCTCAGCTTCGGCCATCCTCTGCAACATAACGACAAAATCAACCTCGACGAGGCACCCCTTTCATCCCTCAGTCCTCAGTCTTCAGCTTTGACTGTATTACACACGCCGGGCCACATTCACGACCACATTTGCCTGTGGCTGGCCGAGCCGCGGCTGCTCTTTGCCGGGGATTTGGTCGCCGGACAAGGCACGATTTTGGTCATCCCGCCGGATGGGGACATGACCGCCTATCTCGACTCCTTGCGGGCGATGCTGGCCTTGGCCCCGGCAGCGATTCTCCCCGGCCACGGCCCGGTCATCACCGAGGCGCCAGCCCTTTTACGGCAATATCTGGCTCACCGGCTGCACCGCGAGCAGCAAGTTCGGTACTGCTTGGCCCAGGGCTACACCACGGCTGAAGAAATCGCTGCCAAAATTTACGCCGACCGGCCCGAGGCGCTGGGCATCGCCACCTTGCAAGTCGAGGCACATTTGGAGAAGTTGCGGAAAGAGAGGCGAGAAATGAAGTGACCGGCACTTTCAAAGTGCCGGTCACTTATTGGGTCGGCAGGGGCTGCGGTGGAATAGTGACCGGCGCGGTGAAGACTCGTGCGGCGGAGTCGGGCAAGAGGGCCGGCGTTGGGGCGGGCGGCGGGGGCGTACCGGCGGCGGTGAGCGGCGGGACGAGAATGTCGGTAGAGCTGAGCGTGAGCGTCACCGTGAGTGTGGGGGTGGGGGTGAAAGGCGGAGTGGTGACCGGGGTACGGACGGCGATAATATCGGGCGGGTTGTCCACTAGAATCAGGGCGCGGTCGTCGGTGAAGCCGCCCAACTGGTCAAAGACGACCAGCCGCAGGGTGTAGGGTCCATTTTCAAGCTGCCGGGTGTCCAGCGTGCCCAGCAGACTCTTGCGCACCGTTTCAGTAATGGCCTTCTGAATGACCATAAAATCTTGGGGGGTGGTGCCGGCGCCCAACTCCAACTGAAAGTGCGAAAATTTAGGGGCCAGCGCCGACCCTTCTAAACGCAGTGTCCCCCGCACGGCCCGCCCGTTTACGGGCGCGGTCAGCCGGGCCAGCAGGTGAGCCGAGGGGCAGTAGGCGCTGGGCGGCTGGGGGTAGCCGTGGCTGCTGGCCCAGGCCCGGTCCTCCGGTGGAAAAACTTCGTAGTAGCGCCGCTCGATGTTGGCCCGGCAGTACTCGTTAACCAGCAAACCGCTGGGCCGGTCAATCTCGACCAGTTGATGCAGGTCGTGCTCCGGGCCGAGCGGCGGCTGATCCTGGGCAAAGAGTTCGGTCCGCCGCTTGGGGCATACCTCGCTGGGTAGCGTGCCCGAATCGGCGCAAACTTCGATCTCGACGATGCTGGAGGGGCGGGTAAAGTCATGCACCGGCTGCCCCGCGTGGGCCTGCTCCATAAAATTATGCCAGATGGGTGCCGCGCCGCTGGCCCCGCCGACGCCGCTCATCGGGGTATTGTCGGCATTGCCGACCCACACCCCAGCAACCATATCGGGGGTGTAGCCGATAGCCAGATTGTCCCGAAAATCATTGGTAGTGCCGGTTTTGACGGCGGCAGGTCGAGACAGTTGCAGCGGGTTGTTAGGGCCAAAGCCGGGGATGCGAGCCTGGTTGTCGGCCAAAATGTTGGTGATGAGATAGGCGTGTTCGGGGCGCAGCACGGAGCGGGGCTGGGGCCGGATTGGTTCGATCTCGCGGCCAAAGGAGTCGGTGATTTTCAAAATGGCGGTCGGTGGTGCTAAAACCCCGCTGTTGGCCATGGCCTGGTAAGCGCCGGTCATTTCCAGCAGCGAGACCTCCCCGCTGCCCAGGGTTAGGGACAGGCCATAATTATCCCCGGTCAGGCTGGTGATGCCCAGGCGTGCCGCCATCTCTTTGAGCTTGTCCACGCCGACCTGCTCCAGCGTTTTCACTGCCGGAATGTTGTAAGAGTTGGCCAGCGCCGCCCGCACCGAGACCGGCCCGCGAAATTGGCGATCCACATTTTGGGGCCGGTAAATCTGGCCGGCAAAATCGGGATACTCTACCGGGGTGTCCAGCAGCAGGGTGCTGGACGTCCAATTGAGCGACTCAAATGCGGCCAGGTAGGTCAGCGGTTTC
>CAZRYD010000293.1:757-8531 GCA_964604225.1 uncultured Caldilineaceae bacterium | reverse complement strand
TGAAAAAGCTGGCTCACCTGGCGATCAACGATTTTGAAACCATTTTTGACCATTATGACTGCATGCTCAAAGCGAAACAGCAGCTTTCGGTCAGTTGGATGGGCATCCCTTCGTTTGGCAAAATGCACATCCCCAGTTGCGATTTTTCTTCGATGATTGCGAGCGATTTCTTTATCGAGTTTAGCCTGCCGGCCCTGCGCCGAGAGACTGCCCATACCACTCACAACATTTACCACGTGGATGGCAAAGGTGTAGCCAGGCATCTTGACCTAATTTTGAGCGAGTCGGGTGTCCATGCCATCCAGTGGGTGCAGGGCGTTGGCGACGACCAGCCCATCCTGCAATGGCTGCCCCTGATCAAGAAGATTCAGGCGAAAAAGCCGGTCATTGTAGATTTGCAGTCTCATGAACTTGAGCCGTTTATTGAGCAGATGAAGCCGGAAGGCTTATTCTTATGGATTGCCACCACGAGTGAAGAGGAGGAATTAGCCATTATCAAACGCCTGGAGAGATGGTAGCTACTCAAAAACAGTCATTGGTGACTTGTTCTACTCAGCCGGAGATTTTTACAATACTCAATGCGATCTACTGGTGACTATTATATGGCCTCTAGTTATAAAGTTAGGTCGGAAGAGGGGAGATCGAACCTTGACCGGCATTACTCAAAAGAGGAGAATAGGATGTTTAGTCAACGAAGTTTCGGTGTGGTTCAAATTAGATTGACACTTTCGGGAATTGGAGCCAGGAATTAACCACATAGGCGCAGAGACACAGAGGAAAACAATTAAAAAACTCTGTGCCTCTGCGTCTCTGTGGTAAAAAGTGTCAATCTAAATTTACGGACTTTTGAGCCTTGCCGAAGTTTCACTATCATTTCCTTAATAGTAGTCTTGCTGCTCATCGCGGCCTGTGGCGGCGCAGCCACACCCGCGCCAGAGCAGCCAAAAGCGACCGAAGCCCCGGCCGAACCGGCGGCTACGACTGCACCAACCGAAGCGGCTGCCCCGGCGGTAACTGAGGAAGCCGCGGCCCCAACCGAGGCTCCGGCAGCCACGGAAGAAGCGGCGGCGGCGGGTGGTGAGCACTATGTGGGTTTTGTGCCGCCGGCGTTGACGAGTCCGTTTCACGTGGCGATGGTGGACGGAGCGACGGCGCGGAGTGAAGAGTTGGGCTGGCAGATAGATGTGCAAGCTCCGGCCAGCGAAGGTGACTTTGCCGCCTTTGTGACGACGGTCCAGCAGTTGTTGGAGAAAGGGGTTGAGGCGATCAGCATCAATCCGATTGGGACGGATTCGGCGATCACGGCGGTGAAAGCGGCGAATGAGAAGGGGATACCGATATTGGCGCACAATTTTATTACGCCGTTTTCGGAAGGGAAAGTGGATGCCTACATTGGGTATGACCAGTGGGGTGGTGCGGAGAAGCTGGCGGCGACGACGTGTGAGTTGATAGCCAAGAAGTACAATTCGACGCCTGCTGAAACCAATGGGAAGGTGTTCATTCTGTTGGGGATAGATAGCATTTTCTCGCATCGGCGGACAGGTGGGTTTAAGGTCGGATTGGAGAAGAACTGTCCGAATGTGGAGGTAGTGGGTGAGCAGACGGGAGAATGGCTGCGGACGAAGGGGTCAGAGGTGGCTTCGATTGCCTTACAGAAAGACCCGGACATCGATGTGTTCTATGGCAACAGTGATGAGATGGTGATTGGGGCGGCGTTAGCTGCGGAGCAGTTGGGCTTGGAGATCAACAAGGACTTCTTTGCGGTGGGGATTGACGGTAATCAACCCACCCTCGATTTGTTGAAGGAAGGCAAGTTCAGTGCCACGCTTGGGGTAGACCCGGTGCGGATGGGGGTGACGGTAGTAGACACGATGAACAAGATTTTTGCTGGTGAGGCAGTGCCGGAGATTGTCTTGACCCCGTCGGTGGTGGTGACGCCGGAGAACCTGCAAGATTATCTGGACGGCAAGTTGTGGACCGAGCCGGTGGTGGGTTTCCCGGAACTGGACAACGACCTGCCCACCGTGCCAGAATAAAACCTGCCTTTCGGAGGTGTTCTTAACCTCCTGCTAAAATTGCCCCTTCTCTGGTCACAGAGAAGAGGCAATAATTCTGTTATCAAGCGTACAGCGGTATTCGATATGTCTGTCAAGAAAGCAATTACCATTAGACAAGTAGCACACGAAGCAAGAGTTTCCACCCAAACAGTTTCGCGTGTGCTCAACAACCGCCCCGATGTTGCGCCTGAAACCCGTCTGCAGATTCAAGAAATTATTGATCGGTTAGGCTACCAGCCCAGCGTACTGGCCCGTAGCTTAAAACAACCGAGCCGTATTTTAGGTGTAGTTGCGGCTGAATTATGGCAATACGGCCCGATGCGACGGTTGCTGGGTATCGAGCGAGGGGCGACCGAGCGAGGTTACTCGCTCCATCTGAGTCTATTGCACGAGTTTGAAACAGATAATGGTAAGCAATTACTCCAGGAGCTGCTGGCTTGGCGTGTTGAAGGGGTAATTTGGGCTGTGCCCGAAGTGGGGCATAATCGGGCCTGGTTGCAGGACAAAAACTCTCAATTACCGGTCCCTATTCTTTTTATTAGTGAGCGACCTGACAACCGGGCGGCAGCGATTTCCGTAGACAACCGCACTGGCGGTTGTTCCGCCACTAAACATCTATTGGCGCAGGGCTACCAACATATTGGAATTATTACCGGACCATCCAGATGGCATGTAGCTCAACAACGACTGCTGGGCTGGCGAGATGCCCTTTCGACCATCCAGGATAAGCAAATTGTTGAAGGTGACTGGTCAGCCGCCAGCGGTGAGTCCGGCTTGCACCAACTCCTGAAGCAATATCCTGAAATGGATGCAGTTTTTGCCGGCAACGACCAAATGGCTTTGGGGGTATTGCAAGCGGCTCATCAATTGGGCCGGCGCGTCCCCGAAGACTTGGGGGTGGTTGGTTTTGATAACACCCCTGAAGCAGCTTTTTACTGGCCGCCTCTTACTACGGTGAGTCATCAATTGATTGAACAGGGCAGAATCGCGGTTAATACCCTGACGACCATGATTGAAACACAGCGAGGGGCTGGAAAAATCGTCCGGCCAGAGACAACGCTCCTGCAACCCCAGCTAGTTGTTAGAAAAAGTTCATCCCCTCAATAACCCCCGCCACCAGGCAAGAAAATAGTATCGGGGTTTCTCTCTTTTTATTCCCCGATCTTGACTGGGAAATCCGCCGATATATAGGTAGACATGTTTACAAATGCTACAGATTTTCTGAACCCCATTCGGCAGCTTCACCAGCAGATTCGTGACAACCTCATTGCTGCCGCCGAAGCGTCCTCGCCGGAGGAACTGGCTCAAATTGCCAAAGAAGAGGCCGGTGATACCATCTATGCCGTTGACAAAATTAGTGAAGCATTGTTGATTGAGTTTTTTACTCACCAAATCGCCAGCCATACCCCTATTGTTTTGATTGCCGAAGGACTTGGCCCCACCGGACAAATGGTATTGCCGACCGGCTGCTCTGAAGCTGAAGCGCAGTGGCGCATCATTGTTGACCCGATTGATGGAACTCGTGGAATTATGTACCAGAAACGTAACGCCTGGATCCTAACCGGCGTGGCCCCCAACAAGGGACCGCAGACCAACCTGCGTGATATTCAACTGGCCGTACAAACCGAAATTCCCCTGGTTAAACAACATTTAGCGGATATGGCCTGGGCTATTGCCGGGCAGGGCGCTTGGGCCGAGCGTTACAACCGCCTCACGGGCGAAAAATATCCCCTCCCCTTACAACCCTCACAGGCCACCACCATTGCTCACGGCTATGCCATGATTTCCAGGTTTTTTCCCGGTGCGCGTGAAGAATTGGCCGCTATTGATGAAGAAATTATTCGTGAGGCGCTGGGACCGGTGCAACCGGGCAAAGCCCACTGCTTTGAAGATCAATATATCTGCACCGGCGGGCAGTTTTTTGAGTTGATGACCGGGCGGGATCGATTCAACGCCGATATTCGGCCTCTCCTGGAGACCGTGCTGGCTCGGCGAGGTTTAGCCTTGGGTATTTGCTGCCATGCCTATGATCTTTGCACCGAGCTAATCGCCCGCGAATTAGGCGTGATTATCACCGACGCGCGCGGCCAGTTATTATCGGCTCCCCTCGATGTCGGCACCAATGTGAGTTGGGTAGGGTACGCCAATCCAGCCATCAGAGCCCAAATTGAACCACTCTTGCAACAAGCCCTGCGTCGACGCGGCTTAATCGAGATAAGTACAATGACATCTGTCACTTCACAAAGATGACAGATGACACTTATCGCTGGTCGTAAGTGCTGTTAAGATAGGTGCATCAAAGCTGAGAATACCTCTGGCCTCCACGCTAGCGAGTGGATTTGATGTTTCCACCTTGACAAGTAATTGACCGGCTCGCCAGCGAGTAGTTGCCCCGAATTTGCCAACCCGTTATATTGTGATAAAATTCACAATTTGTGATAAATGTCACACCAAAATGGTGACACCTAACACTATTGGGGTTGCCTGACGTGTGCTATGCTAACTCCTAATTTAGGATAGTTATACCCATTCCACCTTTAGGTAAAGGAAAGTACTATGGCTAATCTGACCAAAAATGATGTGACCAAAGCAGCCAAAGCGCCTGAAGCCGAACATCCCAGCGGCGATCCCCGTTTTAAGCTGGTAGACCGAGCGTTAAAGCGCCTGCAATATCAGCAGGATGCCTTGATTGAAGTGCTCCACACGGCGCAAGAAGCGTTTGGTTACCTGTCGGAAGATTTACTAATTTACACTGCCCACCAGTTGAAGCTGCCACTGAGTTGGGTGTACGGAGTGGCGACCTTTTACCACTTCTTTTCCTTGAAACCCCTGGGCGAACATACCTGCATCGTTTGCCTGGGTACGGCCTGTTACGTCAAACAAGCGGGTGAAATCGTAGCAAAACTCCAGGACGAATTCGGCATCGAGGCCGGGCAAACGACCCCGGACGGCAAATTAAGCCTTTCCACGGCTCGTTGCCTGGGCAGTTGCGGGTTGGCCCCGGTGTTGGTGATAAATGGAAATGTTGTAGGACGCGAAGCGCCAGATACCATTGTCGAGCGGGTGCAGACCTTGATGACTAGCAAAAGCGTTCCTCCGCAACCGAAACCTGATGCTGGAGCCTTAGAATTACAGGAGACGGAAGCTCTATGAATCGCGATGATTTACAAAATATAGTCCTAAAGGAACAGGAACGGCAGCAGCAATTTCGTTGCCGATTGTTATGTTGTGCCAGCACGGCCTGTCTTTCCTCTGGTTCGCCTTCGGTTCAGGATGTTTTTGAGCAGGCCATCAAGGCCAATCAATTGAGCAAAGAGGTGCAGCTTGTGCCAACCGGCTGTATGGGCTTGTGCAGCCGTGGGCCAATGGTCCGAGTGGAGACGCCCGATCAACCCGAAGTTCTGTACGAGCATGTCACGCCAGAGATTGCCCAGAAGATTGCGGCCAAACACATCGTCCCTGGCGAGGCTGAGGTTGATGTGACGCCGCATGTCTTGCCGCAAGACATCCCTTTCTTTACCCGACAAACCCGGGTGGTGTTGTCGAATGCCGGCAATATCGACCCCGAGCGGCTGGAAGAATACATCATGCACGGCGGTTACAAAGGGTTGGTTTATGCCCTGCGCGAGATGACCCCCGAGCAAGTGTGTGATGAGATTACTCGCAGTGGTCTGCGCGGGCGTGGTGGAGCCGGCTATCCCACCGGCATCAAGTGGGGCCTGGTGCGCAAAGCGCCCGGCGAAAAGAAATTTGTGGTCGCCAACGGCGACGAGGGCGACCCCGGGGCTTACATGGACCGCACCATTATGGAATCGGACCCGCACCGGGTGCTGGAAGGCATGGCCATAGCCGGTTATGCCGTCGGTGCGGAGCAGGGCTATGTCTACGTGCGCGGCGAGTATCCCATTGCAATTAAGCGCCTGGAAAAGGCCATTCGCGCCGCGGAACGGCGAGGCTTGCTGGGCAGCCGGGTTTTTGAAAGCAATTTTAACTTCCGGGTAGACCTCCGTATTGGCGCGGGTGCGTTTGTATGCGGCGAGGAAACGGCCCTGATGGCTTCGATTATGGGCCGGCGTGGCCAGCCGGTGCCACGGCCACCTTATCCCTCTCAAAGTGGCCTGTGGGGGTACCCTACGCTAATCAACAATGTGGAAACCTATGCTAACATCGCACCTATTATTAACAAGGGAGCCAGTTGGTACGCCGGTATCGGCACTGATAAGAGTAAGGGTACCAAAGTTTTCGCGTTGACCGGCAAACTCAATAACACTGGGTTGATTGAGGTACCGATGGGTATTACGCTGCGTGAGATTGTGTATGAAATTGGCGGCGGTATCCCGGACGGTCGAACCTTTAAAGCCGCCCAGACCGGCGGCCCCAGCGGTGGCTATCTGCCCGCAGAACAGCTTGATACGCCGGTAGATTTTGAAAGTTTAAAGGCGTTAGGCTCCATTATGGGTTCTGGCGGTCTGGTGATTCTGGATGATAAAAGTGGTATGCCCGACATGGCCAAGTTCTTTATGGAATTCTGCATGGACGAAAGCTGCGGTAAATGCTTGCCCTGCCGGGTTGGGACCGTTCAGATGTATCGAATTTTGGATCGCTTTACCTCCGGCACCGCCACTCGCGCCGATCTGCAAAAACTGGAAGAATTATGTGTGCTGGTTAAAGAAACCAGCTTGTGCGGTCTGGGGCAATCGGCTCCCAATCCGGTGATGAGCACCTTGCGCTACTTCCGGGAGGAATACGAATCCCAAATTCGCGAGGATGGCCCCCGGTTGACTACAGCCTGGAATGGAGGCAGTCGATGATGGTTCTGTTTGTTTCCTCAGACCTGTCAGAGGAACAAAACCTGACAGGTCTACCTCAAATTGATGAATCTCAGGTGGAGGTTTGGTGATGTCTGTTATAACCCTGACGATTAATGATGAATTGGTCAGTGCCCGACAGGGCCAGTCGTTGTTGGAAGTAGTTAAAGAACATGGGAACCACATTCCCACCCTCTGCCATCTGGAGGGGTTGAGCGAGCGCGGCAGTTGCCGGCTGTGCATGGTCGAATTGTTTGATGGGCACGGCAATGCCAGATTAGTGGCGGCCTGTGTCACGCCAGTGCAGGAAGGTATGGTCATTTTTACCCATACCGAGCGGTTGGTCAAATACCGGCAAATGATTATGGAATTGTTTTTGGCCGAACGCAATCACGTCTGTGCCGTGTGTGTGATGAATGGACATTGCGAGTTGCAGTGGCAGGCGGCCTCGTTGGGCGTAGATCATGTGCGCTATGATTATCTCCATCCCGATCTGCCTATGGATGCCAGCCACGAACGCTTTGTCTTAGACCATAATCGTTGTATTCTCTGCACTCGCTGTGTCCGCGTTTGCGACGAGGTGGAAGGCGCTCACACCTGGGATGTGATGGGCCGGGGTGTCAACAGCCGCATCATTGCCGATTTGAACCAAACCTGGGGATCCAGCCAGAGCTGTACCAGTTGTGGCAAATGCGTCCAGGTTTGTCCCACGGGTGCTTTGGTTAAGAAAGGGGTCACCGTGGCGGAGATGGAGAAGAGACCTGATTTTCTGGGCTGGATTTTGACTGGCCGGGAAAAGAAAGAGTGGAATTGGTGATTAATTGGCAATGATCAATTGTTAATCAGTGGGTTGAAGGGAAAATCTTATGACAGCGAAAAAAAATGGCAAAATCCGGCTGGCGACCGCCT
>CAZRYD010000293.1:0-747 GCA_964604225.1 uncultured Caldilineaceae bacterium | reverse complement strand
TTTGACTGGCCGGGAAAAGAAAGAGTGGAATTGGTGATTAATTGGCAATGATGAATTGTCAATTATCAATTGTTAATGAATGGGTTGAAGGGATAATCTTATGACAGCGAAAAAAAATGGCAAAATCCGGCTGGCGACCGCCTGGTTAGGCGGCTGTTCGGGCTGCCACATGAGTTTTCTGGATTTAGGGGAAAAGCTAATTGACTTGGCCGGGGCGGTTGAGTTGGTGTACAGTCCCATTGCCGATGCCAAGGAATTTCCGCCCAAGGTAGATGTAGCCCTGGTCGAAGGGGCCGTGGCTAATGTGGATCACCTGGAACTGGCTCACCATATTCGAGCGCGCAGCAAGGTAGTAGTCAGCTTTGGTGATTGCGCCGTCACCGGCAATGTGACCAGCCTGCGCAATAAACTGCGAGTAGACGATCTGCTGACGCAAGTGTATCAGGAGGGGCCGGGCAAAGCACCACGCGGTGGTGAAGCCGATAAAGTTATGCCGGCCCTCCTACCTCGCGTAGTGCCGCTCCACCAGGTTATTGAGGTGGATGCTTTCATCCCAGGCTGCCCCCCCGAACCTGACCGTATCTGGGCTGCTGTACAGGCCCTGCTACAGGGTGAGCCGGTGGCCTTGGATGTGTCAATGCGGAAATTCGGATAACAAGAGATGTGTTGGGGGGTGGGGGGTGTCCCCCCCCCCCAACCACGAAAAACCCCTCATAAACGGGGGATAAATTATTTTTTTAACGTTTG
>CAZRYD010000292.1:0-8531 GCA_964604225.1 uncultured Caldilineaceae bacterium | reverse complement strand
CATGCCGCCGATGTTGACCGCGGCGTCGTTGCCCATGACCTGGGCGCAGACCATGGTCATCGCTTCGGATTGGGTCGGGTTGACCTTGCCGGGCATGATCGAACTGCCGGGCTCGTTTTCGGGGATGATCAGCTCGCCGATGCCGCAGCGGGGGCCGGAGGCCAGCCAGCGCACGTCGTTGGCAATTTTATTGAGCGAGGCGGCCAGCGTTTTCATCGTTCCGCTGGCAAAGACCACCGCATCGTGAGCGGCCAGGGACTCGAATTTATTGGGGGCGCTGCGGAAGGGCAGGCCGGTGAGCTGAGCAATGTGGGCGGCGGCTTTGAGGGCAAATTCCGGGTGGGTGTTCAACCCGGTGCCAACGGCTGTGCCGCCGAGGGCCAGCTCGTACAGGCCGTCCAGGGCAAATTCGATCCGTTTCAAATCGTTGTCAAGCTGCTGGACGTAGCCTGAAAATTCCTGGCCCAGGGTCAACGGCACGGCGTCCATCAGGTGCGTCCGGCCAATCTTGATGATGTCCTTGAATTCACCTGATTTGACGGCCAGCGTGTCGCGCAGTTGCTTAACCATCGGGATGAGGCGGCGCTTGATCTCTGCGGCGGCGGCGATGTGCATAGCGGTGGGGAAGGTATCGTTGGAAGATTGGGCCTTGTTGACGTCGTCGTTGGGGTGGATGGGTTTTTTGCTGCCCATCACGCCGCCGGCCATTTCGTTGGCGCGGTTGGAAATAACCTCGTTGGCGTTCATGTTGGTCTGGGTGCCGCTGCCGGTTTGCCAGATGGAAAGCGGAAAATGCTCATCCAGTTTGCCGGCGATGACTTCATCGGCAGCCTGGATAATCAAATCGGCTTTTTCGGCGAACTTGGGATACAGTTCTTTGTTGGTCAGGGCCGCCGCTTTTTTAAGGATGCCCAAAGCCCGGATCATTTCGCGGGGAAAGCGATCGTGCCCAATTTTGAAGTGGATGAGCGAGCGAGCCGTTTGCGCGCCATAATATTTATCGGCGGGCACCTGAATTTCGCCCATCGTGTCGGTTTCAATGCGGTAGTCCATTGTATTGCCTCCATAAATCTACTACATTGTCAATGTTAAATTGAAGGGTTGTAGTAGCGACTTCAGTCGCTTAATTCGGCTAAAAAACGACTAAAGTCGTCACTACGAACTTATCATCTTTAAATTGACAAAGTACTACTGTGTTAAATCGTCAATTATGTGAAATGTGATCCGTGATGCGCAATATTTTGCGACCTGCAACTTGCAACCTACTGTTGCACACCACTTATGACATCACGATGACATGAAACTCTTCTCGCAGCACTTCACGGCCAAATTGGTCAATGGCTTTATGCCGCTCGGTGACTCGTTTGAGCATGGCCTCCGGGTCTTTAATCTGGCTGGTGTGGCAGCGAATAGCCTTGAGTTTGGTTTCAAATACGCTGGAAATATCTACCCAGCGGTTCGGCTGGACGGAGCCAGATAGGTGAACTTCTTTGACAAAGTGAGGTTCCAGGCCCTCAAACAGTAATTCGGGGTGGTACATGCGGTTGCGAGCAGCCGGAAAAACGGCGTCGATGGCGACTTCGCCAGCGGCACGATGGTCGGCATGGTTGATGTATATGCCTGGTGAAAAATAGCGGGTGGGGTCGGGGGCAATGATGGCTTCGGGCTGATAGCGGCGAATTTCGGCCACAACTCGTTGGCGTAAGGTGAGGGTGGATTGCAGTTCACCGTCCGGCTCGTCAAAAAAGAGAACGCGCTTGACCCCCAAGACATTGGCGGCGGCTTGCTGCTCCTCGCGCCGGATGGCGGCCAGTTTTTCCGGGGTTATGCCGGGGTCATCGCTGCCTTTGTTGCCGTTGGTCAGAATCAGATAAGTAACCTCAGCCCCGCCCGCACACCACAGCGCAATCGTGCCGCCGCAAAAAAATTCAGGATCATCCGGGTGGGCCATGATGATCATCGCTCGGCTGGGAATAGCTAGAGACAAGTTATCACCTCACTCAGCAGAAATAAAAAGCGGCTCGCTGGGGTAGCGTAGTCCGCTTTTTGTTATCTATTAGGCTCGGCCAGCTTACTTCTAATTAATGACGTTGTTCGTCTAAATCGTAATCCCAATAGCCGGGGCCATCGGTAAAGTAAGCCGCATTGCGGGCAGTATCGGCCTCATATTCGGCCGGAACATCTTCCTCCGGGAAAATAGCTTCCGGCGGGCAGACCGGGACGCAGGCGCCGCAGTCAATGCAGGTGTCAGGGTCAATAAAGAAGAGATCGCCCCAGGTGGGATCGCCTTTGGGGCCGGGGATGATGCAGTCTACAGGGCAAACTTCAACGCAGTCGCCTTCGCGGGTGCAAAGTGCAGTGATTGTGTGGGTCATTAAAATCCTCCTAAAAATTGATTTGAAAGTTGTAAAAGGGTTGGAGCTAACTTATTTCGATAAAAATGGAGCAACCTTCAATATGGACCGGGTAAGTAGTGACTGGATTAACTGCCTGACCGCCACAGTACTGCCCCGTAGTCACATCAAATTGGGCCCCGTGCCACGGACAGATGACAATTTTTCCGTACAGCCGCCCTTCGGCCAGAGGACCCGTGCTATGCGGGCAAATGTTGCTGATAGCGTAGAACGAGCCAGCCACATTAAATAGCGCGATTTCGTGCCCTTTGGCTTTGACCAGCTTACTTTGGCCAGGAGGGAGTTGGTCAGTTTGGGCAACTTCAACGCGCTCACTCATGCTTGGTTGGGTACAAATTTCACAAGGCCATTGTAGTCCCATCGAAAAAAATTGTCAACAGCCTTTAAGCCTAATTTAAAGCAAAAAATAACCGGGTCAACGCTGACCCGGTTATGGAATAATACATGCTTTTAACTTGGCTTACTTAGCCGCCGCGTAGTTTTTAGCCACCTGGTCCCAATTGACCACGTTCCACCAGGCCGCAATGTAATCGGGTCGGCGATTTTGATAGTTGAGGTAGTAGGCATGTTCCCACACATCGAGACCGAGGATGGGGGCGCCTTCGCAGCCGGCAATGGCCTTGCCCATGAGCGGGTTATCCTGGTTGGCGGTGGAGACCACTTCGAGCTTGCCGCCGTTGACCACCAGCCAGGCCCAGCCACTGCCAAAGCGACCTGCCCCGGCTTTGGCAAACTGCTCTTTGAAGCTGGCAAAGGAGCCAAAAGCCGAGTTGATGGCTGCGGCCAGGCCACCTGAGGGTTCGCCGCCGCCGTTGGGACCCATCAATTGCCAGAACATGGAGTGATTGATGTGGCCGCCGCCATTGTTGCGGACAGCCGTCCGAATATTTTCGGGCACGGCGCTTAAGCCCTTGACCAGTTCTTCAATGCTTTTGGCTTGCAGGTCAGCGTGACCATCCAGAGCCGCGTTCAAATTGTTGATGTAGGCTTGATGATGTTTGCCATGATGGATTTCCATCGTCCGGGCATCGATGTGTGGTTCTAAGGCATTGTGGGCATAGGGTAAAGCAGGTAATTCAAAAGCCATTACTAAAATTCTCCTTTCACACTAAAAATGTTTGGTTTTAAAAATAAAACTGGCGCAGTCGAGGATGTAAAACTGAACAATAAAACGAATATCCAAAGGGTAGACCAGAAATCCCCGTGAAATCACAAGTTATCTTAATGTGGGGGAATTGCTATTATAGGCAGGGCGTCAGGGCTTGTCAAACATGGGTATTTAAATACATATTGACGAGTTTGGGCGGCTGCGGTACAATTCTGTTCCAAATCTGGGTAAGTGGTATCAAGTTGGAGGTCAATTTTGATAAACCAAACCTGTTTTAAATGTAAACGTCGTTTTGAGTTGGACCCGGTTTTTGTGGGTTTTGAATTGAGCAAATTAAAAAAGAAAAAACCCAACTACTATCAGGCGGTTTGTCCGGCCTGCCGGGCCATCAATAAAGTTTCGGTCAGCCAGATGCAGGCTGAGTTGGATGGTGCTGCCGAAGATATTAAAAAGATGCTGGCTGAGTATGAGCAAAGTAAGGCTGAGGCCAAGGCCGAGAAGCAAGCTAAAAATAAGGAAAAGGCTAAAGCGGACAGCAAGTAATGCTCAGTTAAGTTGAAATTTACGCATTTTTGCTAGGTGTTTCAGCCGAGTACGTAAAGTGCAAAATCTAACTTAACTGAGCAGTAAGCTAAGCGGAGTCCAAAATGTACTTTGGACTTCCGCGCTTCACTTGTAACCCAACGGTGTAAACCCAAATTCTATCAGGTATGAACATAACCCTGGCCGATGTGGAAAAACAGATCAAAGCCATCCATGCCGCCCCGCCCATGGTCGTCATCGAATTTGCCGGGGCCGGGGCGCAAGGGTTAGCTTGGCTGCACGGCGTGGCCGGCTCTTCACGCACCATTCTGGAAGCCACCGACCGTTACGCTGCGTCATCGCTCATCAACCTATTGGGTTTTGAACCGGCCCAATTTACCTCACCCCAGGTGGCCCGGGCCATGGCCACCAAAGCTTACATTCGAGCGCGCCAACTGGCCGAACCGGGCACGCCGGTGGCCGGAATTGGCTCCACGGCCACCATCGCCACCGACCGGACCAAACGCGGCGACCATCGCTGCTGTGTGGCGGTCTGCGACGCCCACGGCGTCACTTCTTATGCACTGATCCTGAGCAAAGGGTTGCGGACCCGCCAACAAGAAGAGAATCTGGTCAGCCTGCTCATTCTCAGGGCGGTGGCCGGGGTCTGTGGGGTAGAAGGGTTGCCCACGCCCACCCTGGTAGGGGATGAAGCCTTTGCCGAGCATTTTGAGCCGGTTGACCTCATCGCTCGCCTCTTGGCCCAGGAGGTGGAGTGGGTGGCGGTGGCTCCGGATGGCCAGATGACCACGGGTGAAGTTCTGCCTCATATCGCTATGCTGCCCGGTTCATTTAATCCTTTGCACGAGGCTCATCGACGGCTGGCCAAAGAGGCCGCGCGGATCTTGGGACAAGAGGTTTACTTCGAGTTGTCCCTGGTCAATGCCGACAAAGCCCCGATCAGCCTGGAGGAAGCCCGCCGCCGGGTGGCTCAGTTTGCCGGCCTGGGGACAATCATCTTGTCCCGCGCCCCCCTGTTTAACCAGAAGGCCCAGGTTTTTCCGCACAGTGTTTTTGTGTTGGGCATTGATACGGTGGAACGGTTGATTGATCCGCGCTTTTATCAGAACGACCCGGCGGAGATGCAAACTTCGCTCAAAACCCTGCGCACGGCGGGGTGTCGTTTTTTGGTGGCGGGCCGGCTGCGGGGTCACCACTTTCTCACCCTGCAAGACCTGGAATTGCCCAACGGCTTTCGTGAACTATTCGAGGAGATCCCTGATTTTCGCATGGACATTTCTTCGACCGCTATTCGCGAAGGTCGCCTCGCCGTGCCTGTCCAAAGCTAACTGGGCAATTAGGCGCTGTCTGATTTAATCTTTTAGAAGATTGGAGATTAGAGATTAGCAATCTCCAATCTCCAATCTCTCGCGACAAGTAAAGAATCTTAGAGAGAATATTACACACAAGGAGTTTAATTTACCCATAATGAGCCGCCAGGAAGAAATTTTAGATGGATTGTACGAACACACCCTCGACGGTGAAGCCGAGCCGGTCAAGGCGCTGACCAAAGAAGGGTTGGAATTGGGCATGGACCCTGTGGTCTTGCTTTTCGACGCTCTGATCCCGGCTTTGGAAGAGGTGGGTCGCTTGTTTGAGCAGGGCGAATATTTTGTGCCCGAAATGCTGATTGCCGCCCGGGCCATGCAGGGCGCGATGGATATTCTCAAGCCGCTGCTGCTCTCCAATGCCGATATTCAAATTGGTACGTATGTGATGGCGACCGTCAAGGGCGATATTCACGACATCGGCAAGAATTTGTGCAATATCATGCTGGAAGGAGCCGGTTTCAAAGTAGTTGACCTGGGCGTCAACTGCCCGCCGGAGAAATATATCGCCGCCGTGATTGAACACAAGGCCGAAATCGTGGGTATGAGCGCCTTTTTGACCACCACGATGCCGATGTTCAAAAAGAATATCGAAGCCTTCAAAGAAGCCGGCCTGCGGGACAAGGTCAAAATCATGGTCGGCGGCGCGCCGGTAACGCAGGAGTACTGCGAGGTGGTCGGCGCGGATGGCTACGCCCCTGATGCCAGCTCGTGTGTGCGACTGGCGAAGAAATTGCTGGCTGAGTTGAAGGAGCAACAGCCCACTTAAGAACCTGATAAATTCTGATTTACGAAAGGTAGGTCATTTATGAAAGAATCAATTGCCGAACAAATTATAGCCGCGGCCCGGCTCTTATTCGAGCGCCGCTTGCTGGACATGGCGGGTGGTAATCTCAGCGTGCGTCACGGCGATGACATTTTTATCAGCCCTCGTTACAGCGGCAGCAAGCAGCAGTGGCAGCTTGAGCCCAGCGACATTATCTCCGGCAACCTGTACGACGCCGAACTCTTGAGCCATCCCCGCATGTCGCGCGAAGGAAAAGTACACCTGGGGGTTTACCGCAATTTTGCTGATGTTGGAGCAGTCATTCATGCCCATCCCTTCCACATTTTACCGTTTTGCGCCGCCAGCCGGCCCATCGAGCCGATGTTGGAGCAGACCCAGAAATTCGGGGTCATTAAAGTGGTCAAGGCCGCGCCGGCCCACAGCGCCGAACTGGCCGCAAACGTGGTGGAGGGATTGGCCGGACAGGAAACGGTCATCCAAAAGCAGGCGGCGGCGGTGGTGCTGCCCCATCACGGTATCGTGGTGGCCGGCAAAGATTTGCTGGCGGTTGTTGACGCCCTGGAACGTATTGACGTGAATGCCTGGTGCATTTTGGCTCAGGGATCGCTGCCCAGGTTGAATTAAGCGCGTTCCCGGCCTAAGTTATTTGACAAACTTATTTTTTAGCCTTACAATTGTTTCGATTTCTTACGAAACATCCCTGGTATGATGAGTTTCGAAAGCTACAGCGAGGTGGCGGGTTGGGCAAAGAACATCGCCTAACTGAACGAAGAAAAGATATCATGACGGTGCTTGAACGGGCCGGCCAACTTTCCGTGGGCGATCTGAGCGTCCGTTTTGATGTGTCGGAAGTGACTATCCGGCAGGATTTGCAGGCTTTGAGCAATCAGGGCTTGTTGTTGCGCACCCGAGGCCGGGCTTTTGCCACCAATGTGATGCCCGAGTTTTCTTTTGACGTGCGCCAACAGCAGCAGGCTGTTCAAAAGCAGCTTATTGGCCAGGCCGCTGCCAAGCTGGTTACGCATGGCGACACCATTTTCCTGGACGCCAGCACCACAGTTCAGGCCATGATTCCCCACCTCAAGACTTTTTCCGAATTAACCGTTATCACCAATAGTCTCAAAGCGGCCATGAGTCTGCTCGACGCGCCGCAGATTCAGGTTATCTTGCCCGGCGGCCATTTGCGACGAGAGTCAATTTCGCTGGTTGGTCAGCCCCACGACAAGGTACTGGAAGGCATCAACGTGCAAATTGGTTTTTTCGGAGCACGCGGCGTAACTGCCGAGGAAGGTTTGACCGACGTCAACCTGAATGAAGTCTCCATGAAACGGGCCATGGTGGAGCGCTGCCGGCGGGTGGTGGGCATGGCCGACGCGCGGAAATTAGGCAACGTGGCCGCAGTTACCTTTGCCCGTCTAGATCAAGTTCACATACTTATCACCAATACCGATGCTTCCCCGGATTTGATCCAGGAAATTCGGGAGTGTGGGGTAGAGGTGATGGTGGTTTGATGGGTTAAACTACACCTAAATGGCTGAGATATGTGTGTTGCCTCTTGTGTCAGATCAATGGACACGTTAAAGGCCAAATATACTGCGAGTAACGACGATCTATGGGAAACAACACGATCCTCGAAATGACCCACATTAGCAAGAGCTTTGCCGGGGTGCATGCGTTGCGTGATGCTTCTTTTGACCTGCGCCCCGGCGAAGTCCACGCTCTGCTCGGCGAGAACGGGGCCGGCAAATCCACCCTGATAAAAATTATCACCGGCGTTCATCACCCCGACAGCGGTGAAATCAGGCTCAACGGCCAGCCGGTAGCCTTTGCTAACCCGCTGGAAGCTCGCCAGCGTGGTATTGCCGCCATCTATCAGGAACCGAGTCTCTTCCCGGATTTGGATATTGCCGAGAATATTTTTGTGGGGCGGCAGCCCACCCGCGGCAGCGGCCAGGTGGCCTGGGGTCAAATGTACCAGGAGGCAGCCGCCTTATTAGACTCATTGGGGGTGGAGCTTGAGCCAAAAACAAAAGCCCGCAATCTGAGTGTGGCCCAGCAGCAAATGGTCGAAATTGCCCGCGCCCTGTCGGTGCATGCCAAAATTTTGATTATGGACGAACCGACCTCCTCGCTGACTCTGGCCGAAGTGGCCGATTTGTTTCGGATTACCCGGCAACTGCGCGAAGCAGGTACGGCGATTGTCTTTATCTCTCACCGGTTGGAGGAACTGTTTGAACTGGCCGACCGGGTAACGGTACTGCGCGATGGTGCGTATGTGGATACCAAACCCATAGGGGAGGTGACGACCGACA
>CAZRYD010000291.1:0-8574 GCA_964604225.1 uncultured Caldilineaceae bacterium | reverse complement strand
CCGCGCTTCCTTGATGGTGACAAAGGAGGCTCCATCGACCTCGTTGACCAAACGGAGCAGGTCAACCACCTGCTTGCGCGAGACCACGACCCCGACCAACTGCACCGGGCCGGAGCGTCCCTGGGCCGGCAACTGCGTGGCCCCAAAGCCGGCCTGGCGTACTTTCTGGGCAATCTCCGGCCCCCTGGTGGGTGAAACGATATCTACATTGACGTAGCCCAGGGCCAGGCGGCTCTCCAACCACATGCCCAGCATCGTGCCGACGACATAGCCACCGCTGTACCCCATCACGTTCCAGACAGTATCCAGATGGCCGATAATCTGGCTGACGCCGATCACCCACAGGCTCACTTCGATAAAACCCAGCAGCGCTGCCCAGATGCGTTTGCCCCGCGTAATCATAATCGTCCGGAGTGTGCCGATGGACACCTGGATCAGACACAGAGCGAAAAGAATGAAAGCATTACTTAAGATTGTCCAGAACATTGCCAGCCCCTTTGTAAACTGAAGTGCAAACTCATTCAGACTTTGATGGCGTCAACGTCGCCGTTAGCCCGGTCGTCCAGGTAGTGTCTGATTTTTGGGCAGTGATCTTACTCGCCCTTTAGATTGGTATTTTGTTTTCGCCTGTTGAATTGAATTGATGGTTATACTATAAGATACAAACAGGAGAATATCGTCTAACGAGGGTTTATTTAGGGGTTTAGTTTTGGGGGAAGGGTTTACAAGTTCAGGGTTTATCGCTTAGGAGCGATAGTTCCTGGGCTTTGATAACTGCTTCAACACGATTTGTTACGCCCAATTTGCTGTAAATGCGGTTGGTATGGGCTTTGACCGTACCGACGGAGATAAATAGTTGTTCAGCAATCGCCGGATTGGATAAGCCCTGTACGATTAAGTGCAGCACATCTAATTCGCGCTCGGTCAGAGGTTCGATGAGGGCAGACTCTGTGGCTGCGGGTGAAACGGGCACAAAGTCCAGCAGTTCAGTCTGTAAAGTGATAATTGTTGTTTTGAAATCGGGTAGGGGTGCATCGTTGAGGGAACTGCTCTTAAGCAGAGAGGCCGCCTTTTCTTGCTGCTGCTGATTGCTGGCGGGATGGTCACGGACCAGTCGCAGCAGTTCCAGGCCACGATTTTTGAGATCGTTGGTTAGCATCAGGCCGCCAATATCCATCAGGACTGACAGTAGCAGCGGCATAAAATTGATCCTATCGGCAATGTCTAATGCTTCCCGGAAATGGCGCGCGGCTAGGTCGGCAGCGCCGGCCTGATAGGCTACCTGCCCCAGACCATGATGGGCGGCAGCCAATCCGCCTTGATCATTCAGTTTCTGGTAAATAGCTAAACTCTGTTCATATAACTGCCGCGCCGCCGGATAATCGTGTTGCAACAGGGATATTTCGCCCAAATGGTTGGCAGTAACCGCAATACCTTCCGGGTCTCTATAATCTTGCCTGATGCGGAGGCTTTCGCGATAATGACGTTCGGCCTCGGCATAATGACCCATGGCCCGATGGACATTTCCCAATTCAATATGGCCATAAGCGCTGATCCAATGATTCCCAATTTCAGCGAACAATTTGAGGGCCTCTGCGGCGTTTTCTAAAGCGGCTTCATACTGTCCTAAATTGAGGTAGGCGCTGGTCAGACCATAACAGGCAAACCCTAAGTTCTGTTTGTCCATACCCCCGGCCATCTCAAGTTTGAGCTGCTGGCCCAGAGCCACGGCTCTGGCATAATCACCCTGGATGACGGTGAGGACGATGAGCGGAGCGAGGGGGTGTGAACCCATGCCGTAGTCGGGGGTTAGCCGGAAATCCTGAAATAAGGTTTTACTGCGCTCAAGCCCTGTCGCAGCCTGTTCAAACCGGCCAATCCTGATGAGCATCCAGCCCTGGTAAACAAGGACTTGGGCTAACCCTGGCATGTCTTTTACTGCTTCAAACACATCCACGGCGAGACTTGAGGCATCCACATATTCCAGATAACGGCTCTGCATTTGACAAAAATAGAAATAGGGCGCGGCCGCTTTCCTGAGAGCGTCGAGCTGTTGATGGTCAACAGCATACTGCCACGCGCTGCGGATATTTTCCAGTTCATCTTCAATTTCCAGGCTGTTCTTAACCTGTTCTCGTTCTACCAGACCAGGCTCTCGCTGAGCCAGGAAATCACAATAGTAACGGCAATGCGCCTCAGTCAGAGCTTCTATTTCTGCATCATCCAACTTGCCGTTGGCATATTGGCGCAGCAGTTCATGAATTTGATAGCGTCCCCCCGCTTCGCGCCGAAGCAAGCATTTATCGAGTAAAGATGAAAGCAGCGGCAAAGAAGCTCCCGCAATGGCTTCTGCTGCTTCACGCCGAAAGCCGCCCTTGAATACAGCCAGCCGCTTAAATAAGGCTTGTTCGCTCTCCGTCAAATGTTCCCACGTTTGGGCAAAAACAGCCGGCATGCTGCGATGGCGTTCCGGCACATGCCGTAAATTTGAGGTAAGAAAATTCAGGTTGTGCTGAATTTCTGCCGCGATTTCCGAACAGCGCAGCGTTTTGGTCCACGAAGCCGCCATCTCTAAGGCTAAGGGCAGGCCATCAACAAGCTGACAAATGCGGACGACGCTGGCCTGGTTATCGGCCAAGGAAAAATTTGGATATACCTGGCGCGCCCGTTCGACAAATAATTCTACCGCCGTAATCGACTCGACATTATCAGTTTGATGGCTGAGAGGAAAAGGGAGACCCTCGACCGGATACAACCATTCTTCGGGTAAGCTCAGGGCTTCCCGCGAGGTCACCAACAGTTTGACTGCCGGCGCACGCTGAATGATCTGGGTCACGAACTCGACGCCATCTAATACATGCTCAAAGTTATCCAACAGCAGAAGTAAATTTTTATCTTGCAGGTATTGTAAAAGTTGGTTTTCCGGTGTGTCATGACCGGATAGCACGACCCCCAACGCATCCACTACGGCCGAGACAATCTGTTTGCCTGATTGGAGCGGTTGTAGGTTTACGAACCATCCGCCGTGCAAAAAAGTCTGTTGTTGGTCCTTGGCAAGCTGTATGGCCAGCCGCGTTTTGCCAATACCACCCACCCCTACCAACGTTAACAAACGGCAGTCCGCGTTTTTCAGTATTTGTCTTGTTTCGCTTAGTTCAGTTTCTCTACCCACAAATCGGGTGGGTTGATCAACTTGCTCTAAATTAGACGACATAGAAAAGCATCACCTGACCAGTAATTGCTTCTATCATGTTCAGCCGCAAGTCAAGCCTATCAACAACGGCGCCAAGACTCAGAAGATCAAGCGCGATGCTGGAAAAGGCCGGCCTGAACACAACTCGGGTTACGTTCGTGGTTGTCGATTTCCTGAAGGAGGACTGGCTCGAGAAGCTTGTGAATGCAGGCTCCAAGAGCCGCGCTCGAGGCCGCTGGCAAGCCACTGAGGTTCGGTATCGAGAGTACGCTACCGGTGAGGAAGCATGTTGCTGCATTGCTCGAGTCTTGTGGGCTGTCGATGGAAGAGCAACGCAACTACGGGCAGGAGACAGACCGGAAGCACGCTATCGGAGGCTTGGCTACCGCGATCATGTAGTGTGTGGTGAATCGCAGGGCTCGCCCACGAGGCCGAGAAGGTGTGCCAAGTGCGATGCTGAGTGTACTAACCCGCGGACCCGGCAGACTCGCTTCGCTCGCAGCAGATCCCAACACGTTAGAGAGAAAACAAAGACGAGCAGGTCATCAATCCGGCAGAATGTAGACGCAATCTTCGAGCAGGTGCAGCCCCACCTCATGTCCCGGCGGGTGGATGACGATATGACGAGGGTCGGAATTAATAATGGAAAGGCGTTGACCGGCTACTTCGATATCATACTCGATCACACTGCCCAGATAGGAAGCCCAGCGTACCACCCCCCGATATTGCCCACCCTGCTCAACCACCTGAACAGCTTCGGGGCGAACGACCATCTTGACGGTTTGGCCGGTCTGCAAAGCTCGATCCGGTTTAGATACGGTCAACGTCTGACCCAACACGCCCACGGCGACGGAGTCTCCATTGAGACTCTGCACCGTAGCTTCGAGGAAATTGGCCCGGCCGATAAAATCGGCCACAAAGGTGGTGCGGGGACGGCGATAAATGTCCTGCGGCGTACCGATTTGTTCGATCCGGCCCTGGTTCATGACCACGATACGGTCAGACAGGGTCATGGCTTCGATCTGATCGTGGGTGACATAGACGCTGGTGATGCCGAGGGTTTGCTGGATGCGCCGGATTTCGGTGCGCATGACTTCGCGCAGTTTGGCGTCAAGGTTGGAGAGCGGCTCGTCCATGAGCAGCACTTTAGGTTCCATCACCAGGGCGCGGGCCAGGGCCACCCGCTGCTGCTGGCCGCCGGAGAGGGCATTGGGGGCGCGATTTTCCAGGCCGGTCAATTCGGTCAATTCCAGCACCCGGCGCACCTTTTGTTTGATGGTATCGCCGGAGAGGCGTCGAATTTTGAGACCGTAGGCGATATTTTCAAAAACATTCAGGTGGGGGAAGATAGCGTAACTTTGGAAAACCATAGCCATGTCACGCTGGTTAGGCGGCTGCTCATTAATCACGTCGCCATCCAGCACAATCTGACCTTCGGTGGGGAACTCAAAGCCGGCAATCAGGCGCAGCGTCGTCGTTTTGCCGCAGCCGGAGGGGCCAAGCAGGGTGACAAATTCGCCTTGCTCAATACTGATATTGGCCTTATCCACTGCGCGGACTTTGCCCTCGCCGCCTCGCCCAACAAATTCTTTGACCAGGTTTTCGAGTAATAGAAAGCTCACCAAAGTCTCCTAACCGAATCGGCAAATGAGCAAATGGCGAATGAAAACCGTTTTCCTATTCGCCATTCGCGATTCGCTTATTCACGCTCACACATTCAAATCTATCCGCTCGCCCGCGCTGCCCAGGGTGCGGCCCAAGATGAGGTAGGTCAGGCCAATCGCAGCCAGGACGATCAGGACCAGAATCATCGAGTATGCAGCCGCCAGGCTCAAGCCGCCTTGCTCGACCGCGCCCAAAATTTCAACCGTCAGAATACGCCATTTGGGGGTGGACAGGAAAATAATGGCCGAGAGGCTGGTCATGTGGCGAGCAAAACTGAAGATCAGCCCGGCGATAAAGGCGGGCAAAATGAGCGGCAAAGTGATGCGGCGGAAGGTATATTGGGTATCCGCGCCCAGGTTGGCCGAGGCTTCTTCGATGGCCGGGTCAATTTGCTGCAAAGCAGCCACGCCAGCCCGCACCGAAGCCGGCAAACTGCGCACGGCATAGGCAAAGATAACAATATAAGAAGTGCCGACCAACGCCAGCGGTTCGCCCACAAAAGACAAGGCGGCGCTAGCGCTCAGCAACAACACGGCTACCGGCGCTCTCACCCGGAGGCCGACCTGCCCCAGGATGAAAATACCAACGGCGACAAAAGTTAAGCCCATGAGGGCGTCAGTAGGTTGCAGCATGACGCCCACCTGATCGGCCAGGCTGCTCACAAGCTTCGGCCAGTGAGGGCCGGGCAGCGTTCGTCCCCAAATAACCACAGCCTTAAGCCACGGGCCAACCAGATTATAAATGATCAGATACAGGGCCAGCACCAGCAGGGTGAGAGCCAGGAGGCGGCGCTTTGACGCCGCTGTACCCCACCAGGTCAGTCCGGCCGCCGCAGCCAAAATAGCGGCTAAAAGGTAATGCCACTCGTCAAAACTGAGCCAAGCATTGGAGCCGGGGCCGCCGGGGAGGCGAGTCAACAGATAGCCAATGACCGTTCCGCCCACAACAACGGCCATTCGACCCGTTGGAGAACGGGTACTAATCGAGCCAAAGTAAAAAGCCAGGATAATATAGACTAACAGCAAACTCCACCAGGGGGCTTGAATAAAAGCGATGATATAACCGATGCCCAGAATTGTACCTGGCACCGCCCCACCCAGGTTGGAGAAAAAATCCAACGTCTCTTTGCCGGAGAACGTTTTGCGCACCACCATAAAAGCGATCAACATCCCAATCAGACCGGCCAGGGGTGTGGCGATAGCCGAGAGGAAAGTGGTGTCAATGATGGCTTCCAGGCCGCGGTTGAGAGCCAGGGTAAAATGTTGCAGGTCAAACGAATAATCAATGCCCCACAACCGCGTCAACGAACCAACCACAATTGAAACATAGAGGCCCAAAACGAGGATCAAGGTCAGCGCACTGACCGTTATGAATGACCAGCGAATCAGCGGCTCTTTGACCGTCAACTGACCGCCCGCCGGTTTGCCGGTCACCGAGATGTAGGAACGGCGGCTGACCCAATAGTTTTGTAACATGAAGACGGTTAAGGTGGGGATTAAGAGCACCAATGATAGGGCCGCCCCCTTCTGTTGGTTGAATTCGCCGTTGACCGCCAGAAAGACTTCCGCCGAGAGGACTGTTGTATTACCGGCGATGAGCAACGGGTTGCCCAGGTCGGCCAGGGACTCGACAAAGAGCAATAAAAAGGAGCCGGCCAGGCCGGGAATCAACAGGGGCAGCGTAACCGTGCGAAAGATATGGAATTTGCTGGCGCCCATGCTGAGCGCCGCTTCTTCCAGTGAGGGATTCAGTCGCTCCAGCATGGCTCGGATGATGAGATAAGCGACCGAGAAAAACGTGACCACCTGGACAAAAATCAAGCCGTCCAGGCCATAAATATCGTTGACGCCGACGGCGAAATCTATCCCCAAAATCTGCCGGGTAATGAGACCATTGCGGCCAAAGAGCAAAATAGTCGCAACGGCAATGGCAAAGGGGGGCGAAATGGTGGGCAATAAAGTTACGATGTGAAAGAGACGGGGAAAAGGAATATTACAGCGAACGACGGTGTAAGCAAACACAAAGCCCAAAAGCGTGCCGATAGCCGCGCTCCCTACCCCCATCACAATCGTGTCGCGTAATACATTCCAAGAGTGGGTGCGATAAACCGGGTCAAAGTAACGGAGAAAATATTCCAGGCTAAAAGTACCCGCAGTCGGGTTGTTGCCCGCAGCCGGCACAAAAAAGCCCTGAACAATGACCCGCAGTAACGGCAAAATCACGAACAGAAAAACAAAGATAGTGGTGAGGAGCAGTCCAGCCATAAGAATATTATCCTGGGCAATCAAGCGAAACTCGTTGATGCGACGAATAATATTTTTCTGGAGGCTGCTTTGCGTGGCGGGGCGCTGCTTTAAGGGAACTGTTTCTTGCATTAAATGTGTTTGTCCGATTGATTAGGATGTAGATCGCCCGGCGTGAAACGTGAAATGCGATAAATTCGCACCGGGTGAGGCTTCACATATTAATCTTGTTCCCAAACTGAGTTTGGGAACAAGATTAACAAGATTAGGCGTCTTCACGCTTCACGCTTTAACCGATCGCTTATTCCTTCAAAGCGTCGGCGTTGGCAATTTCGTTGGTAAAGCGATCAATAAAGGCTTTTTTATTGTTGCCGCAGTAGTCGAAATCGTAATTGATGAGATTCACTTCCAGCAATTCCGGGCGGGAGGCTTGCGCCCCAATAACGGTGGGCGCTTGAAAGGCGTTATATTTGGGGCCAAGTTCCTGGGCGGCCGGAGTCAAGGCCCAGTCTACCCATAGTTTAGCCAAATCGAGATGCTTCGCCCCTTTGACGATGGCCGTGCCGCCAATTTCGTAGCCGGTGCCTTCCGCCGGGAAGGTCAATTGCAGCGGCAGCCCGGCGTCAATCTGCTTGACGATGTCGTGGGAAAAGACAACGCTGGTACCAGCTTCGCCGCTACCCGCAAACCGAGCCGGAGCAGAACCACTCTTGGTGAATTGCAGCACATTGTCAGCGAAAGTGCGCATATATTCCCAACCAGCCTCTTCACCCCTTAACTGTAAAATGGTACACAGGGCAGTATAGGAAGTACCAGAACTGGAGGGATGGGCAATCAAAATCTGATCCTTCCACTCCGGTTTGATCAACTCATCCCAGGAAGTCGGCGCGACCAGGCCAGGATGGGCCTCCAGATAATCGAGGTTCGTGGCAAAGCCCAGCGTGCCAATGTAAACGCCAAACCAGGAGTTATCCGGCGCTTTCATTAACTGAGGATCACGGAGGTTGACCGCGTTAGGAGAGTCGTAAGGTTCAATCAGGCCCTCTTGGGCTGCAGCAATGTAGCTGTCAATTGGCCCACCCCACCACACATCGAATTGCGGGTTGCTCGCCTCGTTGCGCAGACGAGTCAGCGACTCACCGCTGGACATGCGGACCCAGTTAATAAGCAGGCCGGGATAGAGTTTGTTAAATTCAGCGATCTGGCCCTCGCACCACTCCAGCTCAACCACACATAGCAGGTTCAATTCCCCGGTGATGTCTGGCGAGCCGGTGGTTGTGGCCGCCGCTCGCTCCGCCGAAAACTCCTCAAAATATTTAGCCGCCTCGGCTTCGTCGGGAATCCACAATTTCTGCCCTACTTCAATCACATTGGGATTGGCAATGGTGGCAAAACTTTCATCTTCGGCGGCTTTGGCGTTGGTCGCTTTCCAAATGACGGGCCAGGCCAGCACGTCGCCGTAATTCTTTTCGG
>CAZRYD010000290.1:0-8585 GCA_964604225.1 uncultured Caldilineaceae bacterium | reverse complement strand
TGATCCAGATCATAAATCAGCTTCTTGGTTTCAAGTTCCATACACCAACACTTTATCCCGTTCAATCGCCTGACGGAAGTAGGGATTTTTGATGGCTTTTATTTCGACCAAATCAACTGGACGCTGAAAGAGCTGTTCTAAACCTTCCTTAAAACCAAAATAGCGGTCGAATGCGCCGGCTGAATGGCTCTCGGCAAACTCGATCAGAAAATCCAAATCGCTATTTTCCTGATCAAAATCACTGCGCAAGGCAGAGCCAAACAACTCCAGGCGTTTTACCCCATAAATGGTGCATAAGTTCGATAATTTATCTGAATATTCAGCAAGATTTAAGCTCATTTTGTCCTTTGGATTGGTAAACCTTCACGGCGCAGATTTCAGGCTGCCAGCTCCAAGGTGTTGAGCAGCCTCAACCAGCGCGGCGGCTCTTCTTCAAAAATGTAGGTAATGTGCCATAGCGGCGGGGCTTATCCCTGCCTGGGGCGACTCCAAGGGTCGCCGCTGCCATGACCGAATAGGGTGGTCAAAACTCATTAGAACCATCCTTGGCCTCAGTACTCCTTGGTTTCCACCGCCTCGACGATCCGCGCCTGAGGGTTCAGCATGATCGTGCCCTCGACGCGACCCCAGACGACGCGCATGGCGGCGAGTAAAGCCTCGGCCTGGTTCGCGGTGTCAAACTCAAGGTCGATCATGACGTAGTTGGGATCGTCGATCGCTCGTAAGACCTGGTAACGACGCACGCCCGACTTCTCCCGGCCGACCGGATCGCTGTCGAAGGCCTTCTTCCAGCCGTCGAAGTTGGGGACTGGGTGTTCGATCCGCAGGATGTACATTTCAGCTCCTCTACTTTCAGATAAACTCGTAACTGCCGCCCAAAGACAACGCCAATTAAGACCGAGCCTTGCGCAAAAAACCTTGCTCAATGGGGCGGCTGCATTGGGTTGTTGAGTGCGACCTACAACTAAAAACGGATTGATTTTTAAAGCCAACACCCATCAAGGATTTCATAGCCTCACTCAGCAAACATCTCGGCTAAGGTCAACAATACTGCTTGCTGAGTCTTTTTATCTATCTTCCCCACCTTTTTCACCAGCCGTTTTTTATCAACCGTTCTGAGTTGATCCAATACGACTTGCCCACTTTTGCCCTCAAACTCACACCCAACACGGGTGGGATAATTCCTCCCTCTTGTCGTCATCGGCGCAATGATTACCGTGGCGATGTGACGGTTCATTTCGTCCGGTGAAACAATCAAGCAAGGTCGCGTTTTCTTGATTTCGCTACCAACGGCCGGATCGAGATTGACCAAATAGACCTCAAACCGCTTGACTACCATTCCCACTCACTTTCTGCCCATTCGGTCAGAGTTAGTGGTTCATCATCAAGCAAGCGGTCATCTCCAGCTTCCGCCATCGCCTGAAAATATTCTTCCCACTGTTGGCGAGATCGGTGGGGAGAACGAACAATCAACTGATCAGGCAAGACTTCCAACTCGACCTCTTCCGTGAAGCCAAGTTGTTCAAGAATGGCTTTGGGAATACGGATGCCTTGCGAATTTCCAATTTGAATAATCCGAGTTTTGACTGTCATAATACACCTCAAATAATAATCACATTGTAATTACGGAATGAGTTTCAGTCAAAAAATCTCGCCAAATTTGATTGTTAAAAAGGGATGTTCGCCAGATAGAAAGTTTTCAACAAGTACCCAACAATTCTCAGCCGAAACTTCCGCTCCGACCAGATTTCAGTGACTCAAACCCGACCGGGCAACCTGAGAAACCTTCACGGCTCAGATTTCAGGCTGCCAGCTCTAAGGTGTTGAGCAGCCGCAGCCAGCGCGGCGGCTCTTCTTCAAAAATGTAGGTGATGGGCAAAACCAGCACCCCGCTGCCGCCGATGCTGCGAAGCTGCTCGATGGATTGGTGCAGCCGGTCTTTGCGCACCACAATGGTGATGGCATACCAGCCAATGTCCGCTGCATCACGCAGGTAAACCCGGCTGATGGTCGGCCCTTGCAGCCCGCCCAAATCGGGCTGGCTGAAAACCTTTTGGGCCACTTCTTCGGGCGAGGCGCCGCGCACGTTGGCAATAATGGTTTCGTGCTCAACCGCGCGCAGGTGGGCCTCGATTCGTTCCAGCATCTGCCGGGCCACGGCCAATACTTCGGGCCGTTGGGTCAGGGCGGTCCGGTTGCCGATGAAGACCATCTGGCTTTGCAAAAGCCGGCCGCCCTCGATTTGTTTGAGCCGGTTCTCGCGCAGGGTGACGCCGCTGCTAACCAGGTCGACGATAAAATCGGCGGAACCCATCTGCGGCGCAGCCTCCAGCGCGCCGTCGGCGTGGAGAACGCGGTAAGGTTTGATCTGGTGCTGCTCCATAAAAGCGATAGTCTGGCGCTCGAATTTGCTGACCACCCGCAGCGGGCGCTGCGTCTGGCGTGCGGCTGCCAGCGCCGCCAGGTCGCGGACGGAGTTGACCTCGGTCCAATCCTCCGGTACGGCCACAGAGAGGTGGCAGTGACCGTAGCCCAGGGCCTCGTGGATAACCACCACATCGTCGTTGGAGCCGCGATATTCAACCACCGTATCAAAACCAACAATGCCCAAATCCACGTCGCCGTCGCGGACCTTGCGCACCACGTCGGCCGAGCGTTGAAACCAGATTTCCAGGTGGGGAATATCGTCAATCTGGGCAATGTATTGGCGCGGATTAACCTTGTTGACCGACAAACCGCAGGCGTGCAAAAAGTCGCGCGTCTCTTCTTCCATGCGGCCCTTGCTGGGCAAAGCTAATCGGATTTCAGTGCGGGGCTGATTATTTTGGCTAAATTTTTCTGGGGAGGTATTTGTTGACATGACTCTTCTTTGCCCGTGTCGGCCAAATTTTACATCTAATTCCAAGTAGACACAATTTTTCAGGAGAGTCGAGGACCATTCGGGTGTTGGGACAGAGCCGGCAAAGGTGAATACGGCTGTCTTTGGCTAATATCTTTGCCGGTGTTATACTTTAGGTACGCTTATGGTGAGAGAGCTGGTCAATTGATTGAAAATAACCCGCAAACCTTGCCCCCACCGGATAAAAAGATTCCTACTTCTGTGGTCCTTATCGGTTCTTTTGAAATTGCCATCGCCTTGTTGGGCTTAATTATTGCTGTTTTAGTGGGATATTTCGACGCCAATACGGCAGCCTTTTTGGTGCTGCTGTTTGTATATGGGGCCATGGGGGCCGGGCTGCTGGCCATTCAAGAATGGGCCAGGTTTGCCAACGTGGTCCTGCACCTGGTCGCGATCCCCTACGTTTTTTATACGGTTGCTTTTCTGGATGCCCCCTCTGATTGGCGGATGGTGACACAAGTCATCATTTCTATCCTGATTGTGGTGGCGTTGACTCGACCCGCAATTCGCTATAAATTTCAGACGGTCGTTGCCAAAAAGAAACGCCATTAGCTCATTTTACGTTGCTAATCCGGTTCGATTATGCTATACTAGGCCCGACGTTGAAAGGGCAAAAAAGTTATATAACTAATTCACTTTAGACGACCGAGCAATTTTCCTTAAGCCGCTAAAAGCAAAGTTTTAGGGGTATCCGCATAATTTCTTTTCTCTAACCTGCCGACTGCCGGCTTCAACTTCAACTTCAATTTCAATTTGGAACGGACTGCTAGTCAGTCAAAGGAGCGACTTGTGGCACACCGAATCCTGATGATAGACGATGACCGCGAGATGATCACTCTCGGTCGGTTAATTTTGGAGCGCGAGGGATTTGAGGTTGTCTCGGCTCTGGGGGGGATTGAAGGTTTAGAAATACTCAACAAAGCAGACCAACACATTGATCTGATTCTACTGGATATTATGATGTTGGGTATGGATGGTTGGCAAGTGCTGCAAATCATCAAAAATAATGACAAACTTGCCCAGATTCCGGTGATTATGCTAACCGCTCGTCATTACCTGGAAGATGAGTCGGAGACTTCTAATTACGCTGGGATGTTCGATGGCTATGTGGTAAAACCTTTTGTGGTGCGAGATTTATTAGGCAAAATCAAGGATTTAATCAATCGCCTTTGAAAGAAGCACAGGGTGATGCAACCCAAAGCAAATTTTTGGCTAGAAAAAGACGGTAAAGTCGTCTTGAGTTCCTGGCGGATCAGATTGCTTGAGGCTATCGCTGAAACCGGTTCTATTTCCTCGGCGGCGTCTAAGATGGGGGTCTCCTATCGCCGGGCTTGGGATAAAATTCATGAGTGCGAGGAAAGATTAGGGATTAGACTGGTTGATACCCAAACCGGCGGCAGCGGCGGCGGCGGCTCGCAGCTCACCCCGGCAGCCCTGGATTACATCGAAC
Organism: uncultured Caldilineaceae bacterium; assembly: GCA_964604225.1. Taxonomy (GTDB): domain Bacteria; phylum Chloroflexota; class Anaerolineae; order 4572-78; family J111; genus DSQQ01. The sequence continues at coordinate 4,236 of CAZRYD010000290.1, read as the reverse complement.
GTTTCCACCACTTTGCCGACGGGTTAAATGAGACTGTAGGGATCAAATTTCAAGAATATTTCGCCAAGGATCAGTCAGCCTGATCTTTTTTTGCCTCGCGTTATATTGTATCAGCATAACGATTGTGAGAAGAGTCATTACTGTCTCCCACTTCCCCTGATTTTTGCCCCTAAATAAAATCATAGTATACTTGTAACCATTCAAGTATACTATGACGGATCAAGCCTTTCTCTACCATCAAATTGCCGAGTCGATCCGCCAGGAGATTCTGCGCGAAACGCTGCACCCTGGCGACCGGCTGCCCCCGGTGCGGGCTATGGCCGCCCACTGGTCTTGCACCATTGGCACGGTCCAGCGGGCTTATGACGAATTGGCCCAGCAGGGCCTGGTGGTGAGCCGGGCCGGGCAGGGGACACACGTGGCCGCCACTATCCCGGCCCAAACAGATTTGCCCTTGCGCCGGGCAGCCTTGGTGCATCGGGCCGAGTCGTTTCTGCTGGAGGCCCTGACCGCCGGCTACAGCCCGGCTGAGGCCGAGCAAGCCGTGCAGATTGCCCTGGAACGGTGGCGAACTTTAAATCAAACCCCTACGGCTCAAGCGGAACACCCGCTGCGTTTTGTCGGCAGTCATGACCCGGCCGTGGCCCTCATCGCCACCCATTTTACCGAATTTATCTCCGGCGATGCTCCCCAGCTTACCTTTGCCGGCAGCCTGGGGGGATTAATGGCCCTGGCCAGAGGCGAGGCCGACCTGGCCGGCAGCCATCTCTGGGACGCGGAGAGTGACACTTACAATGCTCCTTTCGTGCGGCGGCTATTGCCCGGACGGCGGGTTGCCTTGTTGACTCTGGCGCACCGCCGTTTGGGTTTTATGCTCAACCCCAACTTGCCCGCCAACGTGAGCCGCCTGGAAAACCTGGTTCAATCGGGCCTGCGTTTTGTCAATCGCCAGCGCGGGGCGGGTACGCGGGTCTGGTTGGACGCGCATCTGCACCAACTGGGGATTGGCCCGGAATATATTGTGGGTTACGAGCAGGAGGGTCGCACCCATTCGGAGGTGGCTCAACTCATTGCCGAAGGCCGGGCCGAGGTAGGGCTGGGGATCGAAACGGCTGCCCTGGCTTATGGCTTGAACTTTATCCCGCTGACTCTAGAGCGTTACGATTTGGTCATTCCAGCCGAAGTGTGGGAAATCCCTTCCATCCAGGTCCTGGCCCAATGGCTGACTTCCGCCAAGGCCAAAGAAGAAGTATTAGGCTTGGGTGGTTATGATGTCCGCGAGACGGGCCGTTTGGAGTGGGTAGACTAATTAACTTGGTTACAAAAAATTTTTAACAAAAGGAGTTTGAAGGGTTATGAAAATTAATAAAAAGTTCTTCGCTCTGTTGCTGCTTTCATTATTAGTGCTCAGCCTGGCGCCGACAACTTGGGCCGCTCCGCCGGCTCAGGAGGCCGTGGTCTGCGAGCAGGAAGTGACGGTACAGGCCGACGATTGGCTCTCGAAAATTGCCGAAAAGGTTTATGGGGATGTCCTGTCTTATCCGGCCATTGCCGAGGCCACGAATGCCAAAAATGCTGAAGACAGCAGCTTTGCTAAAATTGAAAATGTTGATGTGATCGAGCCTGGCTGGAAATTGTGCGTGCCCAGTTCCGCCGATGCCGAAGCGCTGTTGAAGCGCTCGCTGGCGGCGCCGGACGTGACCGTTTCGCCCGCGCAACCAACCGGTCAGCAGGTAGGCCGGCTGGTTTTGGCGACCACCACCAGTACCCAAGACTCCGGCCTGTTAGATGTAATCCTGCCGGATTTTAACACCCGCTACGGCGCGCAGGTCGAGGTTATTGCCGTTGGCACCGGCCAGTCGTTGGAGTTGGGGCGGAACTGTGACGCCGATGTGGTGCTGGTGCATGCCCGAAATCTGGAGGATGCCTTTGTAGCCGATGGCGCGGGTATCAATCGGCAGGATGTGATGTATAATGATTTTGTTATTCTTGGGCCGGCCTCTGACCCGGCGGGTATCAAAGGGATGACGGATGCGGCCGCTGCCTTTGAGAAAATTGCCGCCAGCCAGAGCCCGTTCATTTCACGCGGCGACAACTCCGGCACCCATAACAAGGAAATAAGTGTCTGGTCAGCGACGAACTTACCCTTAGTCGAAGTGGCTGATATAGACCCGGCCAAACCTTACAAACGGCCCGAAGGTGACTGGTACCAGGCGGTCGGTCAGGGCATGGGCGCGGTGCTGACCATTGCCAATGAGCAGCAGGCCTACACCCTTAGCGACCGGGCGACCTACCTGGCCCGCACCCTGGAAGGTACAGATCTACAGATAATGGTCGAGGGTGACTCGCGTCTGTTCAATCCTTATGGGGTGATCGAGGTGAACCCGGAGAAGTGCCCAAGTGTCAATGTGGCGGGGGCGCATGCTTTTGTCGAGTGGTTAACTTCGCTGGAAGCACAAACGCTCATCAGCCAGTACGGCAAAGATAAATTTGGACAATCCCTCTTCGTGCCGGATTCGGAGGCCTGGAAAGCAGCTAAACCGTAGTGATTGTCCTTTCGTTTTAAGACCCTAAGTTTTTTCCAAGACTGCGCTTGGAAAAGAATGGCGAATGGGCGAATGGCGAATGGTGGTTCTGATTCGCCATTCGCTATTCGCAATGCTGTGATGGTGCAAGCTATCGACAATTTTTTATCGATGTGAAAGTGTGAGCGCCTAAAGGTCTCCAAGACCTTTAGGGTCTATCGCAAAGTTATTTTTGGTCGTCTGAACCCACGATGAATGATTTGCGGCAAGGTTTCATCCAGGCTATTGAACTGATCTTCAGCTTTAGCCCGGCAGTTTATGAGGTGATCTGGCTATCGCTGGCGGTGGCCGGGGTATCGCTGTTTTTCAGCGGGCTGGTGGGGCTTCCGCTGGGTGCGTTTTTGGGCTTGAAGCGTTTTTCTGGCCGCCGCTTGGTCATGGCTTTGCTGTATACGGGGATGGGCTTTCCGCCGGTGGTCATCGGCTTATTTGTCTATTTGATGTTTTCGCGTAGCGGGCCACTGGGGCCGCTCGGTTGGTTGTTTACCCCCAGAGCGATGAGCGTGGCCCAGACGATTATTGCTTTTCCTCTGGTGGCGGGCTTTACTATGGCCGCGGTGATGGGCGTCAACCCCAACCTGCGGCAGCAATTACGCGCTTTGGGTGCAACGGAGTGGCAGGCCACCGTGGCCATTTTGCTGGAGGCCCGGGTGGGCGTAATTGTTTCGATGGCCGCCGGCTTTGGCGCGGTTATCTCCGAGGTTGGCGCGGTCATGCTGACCGGCGGTAATATTGCCGGGAAAACCCGTACCCTGACCAGCGCCATTATCCTGGAAACCCAGAAAGGCAATTTTGACTTAGCCATTGCCCTGGGTATCATTTTGTTAATTTTGTCCTTCTGTACCAATCTGGCCATGACTCATCTACAGGGCCGGGACCTCAACACATAGCAGGTAGTAGACTCTCCAATGGCCGGTCAGGTAATTTATCAACTCCACAATTTAACCCAAACCTATAACGGGCGCACCGTTTTACAGGTCGAGCGGCTGAAAATTTTTGCTCAGGAAATTCTGGCCATTGTTGGGCCTAGCGGTTCGGGCAAAAGTACGCTGCTGCGCCAGCTCAATTTTTTGGAGCAGCCGGCGGCAGGCTATGTGACTTTTGAGAGCAACACGCTCAATGGTAGTGTCCCTCCGTTAGAGGTACGCCGCAAAGTGACCACCGTTTTTCAAAGCCCGGTATTGCTCAATCGTTCGGTGGCGGATAATGTAGCCTATGGCCTCAGAGTTCGGGGCGAGAACAAAAAGGTTATTGCGCAGGCTGTGGCCGAGGCTCTGGCCCGGGTTGGCTTAAGCAAGCTGGCTCATCAGTCGGCCCGCAATCTGAGCGGCGGCGAGGCGCAGCGGGTGGCCCTGGCGCGTGCGTTGGTCCTGCGGCCTACTGTGCTGTTGCTGGATGAACCGACGGCCAACCTTGACCCCTATAATGTCAAGCTGATTGAAGAGATTGTGGCTGAGGTGAATCGGGCCTGGGGCACTACCGTGGTGCTGGTAACGCATAATGTTTTTCAGGCCAAGCGCCTGGCTTACCGCGTCGCTCTGCTTCTCGAAGGCCAGCTCATCGAAATTGCCGATGCCGCCACTTTTTTCAATACCCCCGCTGATCCCCGCACCACTGCTTTTGTGCGCGGCGAGATGGTTTATTAACCCCC
>CAZRYD010000289.1:5953-8589 GCA_964604225.1 uncultured Caldilineaceae bacterium | reverse complement strand
TAATCCTGAGGAATCGGGCTTCGATTTTATTAAAACCATGGTACCGATCGAGTCAACGAGTTGGTGATTGATCTTAATTCGAGCTGGAGTAGGTATTACTCGTTCGCTAAAGCAGCCAGGTGTTCCCGTACCAGACAAGTTTGGGCATGATTGGCCCCAGAACGGGTTTCAAAAATTCTTAACGCCCGTTGATAATACTGCTTGGCTCCGTTCAGGTCTCCTTGAGCTTGCAGAAGTTTACCCAAGTTGGTGAGGCTAACAGCAATGTCGGGGTGTTCCGATTCAAGTATCTTTTGCTGGATAGCTAAGGCTCGCTCAAAAATTATTCGTGCCTTAACTAAGTTGCTTTGAGCTTGGAGCACACTCCCCAAACAGTTTAGAGTACGGGCGGTGTGGGGATGCTCCTGGCCCAGAGTCTGCTCGCGAATTGCCAGCACTTGTTCCAACACTGCTTGTGCTTCCAGTAGATTGCCTTGAGCTTGAAGTAATTCTCCCAAATGGTTAAGGAGATGAGCGGTGTCAGGATGTTCTTGGCCCAGGATCTTCTGCCGGATCGTTAGCCCCTCCTCCAAATAAAGTTGTGCTCCGGCTAAGTCACCTTGAACGAAGCGCAAATAAGCCAGGTTACTCAGGCTTTCGGCCACGAGCGGGTGTTCTTCTCCCAATATCCGCCGCCGAGCCGCCAGTGCTCGTTCGTGGTACGGCCTTGCACTGGCCAAATCCCCTTGCTCTTGTAGAAGGAAACCCAAGTTACTAAGTGTATCGGCTGTGTCAGGATGCTCTTCCCCATGTACTTTTTGTTGGATAGCCAAGGCCCTCTCCAGATAAGGTCGCGCCTTGACTGGATTCGTTTGCATCAAAAGGAAACCCATGCTATTAAGACTTCGAGCGGTTTCGGAATGCTCCAAGCCAAGCACCTTCTTCCGAATTGTCAGAGTGCGTTCACGATAAGGTTCTGAGCCGGTATAGTCGCCAATCAAATACAAGTGCCGACCCAACACCTCACACAAATTAGCTCCCCCTTCATCCTCCCTGACCCACGCCGTATTGGTCACGGCTCTCAGATGCACTTGCCAGGCTAGCAGCAGAGTAGGGTAGCCGGTGTCGTTGATGCGCTTGGCCTCCTCATACACCGTTACCTCCACTGCCCTGCGTGCCTCTGCCTCCTCAACCATCACCGCCTCACGGACAAAAGCCACGATCAAATGATGTAGGCGTAGAGCATTGTTCTTTTCTGGCCGCAGCAGCCCCAACTCCACCAGGCGATTGACCCCATCCTCAACCTGCAATGCGGCCTCAAGATCACCCTCCGGCAAGTTGAGAGCCAGCTTGAGCAACTGGTAGGGAATGGGTTCACCGGGGGCAAAACAGGCCGCACGGGCCAGGAGACGCAAGGCTCAGGCGTCGGTCGGATCGTCGCGGTCGAGTTGATCGTAGCTCAGGGCGATGGTGCGGTAAACATTCTGGACGTGGCCGGTGGGGGACAGCCCCAAGCCGCGCAGCGACGGGTGTTGCAGCAGGGCCGGGTCGCGCAACTGTTCCAAATATTGGGCCGGGGTGATGGTGCGGCGGTAGCGGGCCAGATAGCTGCCGGCCAGGTGCAGCGCCAGCGGCAAATCACCCAATTCGGCGGCGATAGCCTCGAGGATAGCATCGTCGGCGTCAGGGTAATGGTTACGAAGTAAAGCCAGGCTCTCCGCCCGGCTCAACACATCGAGCGGCAACGCCCGCACGCCCAATCCCGGTTCCCAATCGGCCCGCCGGCTGGTCAACAGCACCCGGCAGCCACCGCTGGTGGGCCGCCACTGGGCCAGCAGGGCCGGGTCTTCACAGTTGTCAAACACCAGCAGGCGCGGGATGGGTTCTTGCCAGGCCGCCAGCACCAGGCGAACTTGTTCCTCCAGAGGGCGCTCGCCAAAGTCAGGCCGCAACTCCAACGCGCCCGGCCCGCCGCAAGCGGCAATCTCCGCCGGAACAGCTTTAGGGTCGGCAAAGCTGAGCCAGAAAACGCCGCCGCCAAAGAATTGCCCGTAGCGATGGACAAATTCGCAGGCCAGTTGGGTTTTGCCCATCCCACCCAGGCCGGTCGTCGCGGCGGTTTCAACCTGGCCGATGGCGACCGTTTCACCACCCTTGATGGCTCTGGCCAGGCGCAGTAAGTCATCCCGGCGACCCACAAACAGCGGGTTGCGGCTCAAGGGCATACGCGAGCTCGGAGGCAGCGGCAACAGCGGTGGCGTGAAATCAAGCGGCAAAACAGCCAGCTTTTGTTCGGCCTGGGTGGGGGTCAGTTGGCCGGCTTTGGCCTCAGCCGCAGGGTCAACGGCAATTTGTGGCTGGGTTTTGAGCAGGGCGACCAGGTTAGGCGATGGCCCATCTGGCTCAGCAGGCGGATGAGTCAAAAATTCATAAGCCAGAGTAGCACCCCAAAAGGCAAGCTGCTTGGGCAGCGGGCTTTCCGGCAGGCGATTCAGATTTTTGAATTTAAGCACGCCCAACAGATACAGCAGCAAGCCCTGATAATACTCGCTTGGATCGCTGGCTTCAAAGAGGTATTGACGGGCCGCTCGACGAATAGTGGTCAACATAGCCCAGCTTTTTTGCAGATCAGGGTGGGGCAGCGGGGGGTGGCTAGA
>CAZRYD010000289.1:0-5853 GCA_964604225.1 uncultured Caldilineaceae bacterium | reverse complement strand
GAGGCCACATTCACGCTGCGGGTTTGGCTTAAGAGGGTGGGCAGGGCGGCCAAGGGATTGGGTAAATCCAGGTGCTCATATGGAGGCACGGAGATGATTGAGGCAATCGGGTCAAATCCCGGCCCTAGCGCCCCCTGAACTTCATCTCGTAGCCTGCCAGCGCGAGTCTCCACTACCTCGCCGATGAGGGGATCAATCACCTGACCGGCTTGATAGGCGACGATGCGTTCCGCAGCCTCAGGCAAGAATTTACAACGCAGGCTGTAAGCCGGTGGCTGGGGCCGGTTCAAGGTGATCGTGCGGGTCGTCGGGTCAACTTTTTCTACGACAAAACCGGAAACACAAACCTGCTCACCTCGTTCAACCGGTTGCGTGGGCAGGGTTTCAGGTGTGATCAAACGGGGTTGAGTCGCTCCTACGGCTGGCTGAACTTGAATGAGCAGATTGACCGGCAAAATCCGATCGTAGCTCGAAGCCCAATCAAATTCAGGCTGGGGCTGATAATAGCCCCAGATGTGGCGCATAATTCTAAGCAAGCGATCCAGCACGCGGCTGGTTTCAGCCGCACTAATGTCGGCTCGACGACAATGGTCGCGTAGGCTAACCACTTCAAAGGTGCCGCCACCCATCAAGGTGTAGTATAGACCACCCCAGCCAATGTCGGGCAGCAAGACCGGTTCCGCTCTAATTTCGGCAATATAGGGCAAGCGGCGGCGAATGTGGCGTTGATAAGCCTGCCACTCTTTCTGCACCAGGCTCAAGGTGGCTACTTTAACCACAATGGGCAACTCTGGGTCGCCATCGGCGTTGACCCGCTGGACCTCCAGCACACGCCCGCTGCTCAGCCCAGCCCCAAACTCATGCCTGAGGATAACCCGCCGACAATCGGCGAACATCGCCTTTAAAACTCGTTCTATCGCCGGGGTTAGGTCTATTTTGTTTGGATTTTCAATCGTCGGGGGCACGGCAGTCTCGCTTGAGTCAACTCACTCAGGTTTACCTTCGGGGAAAAATTGATACCCACCCGGCCGGCCATGCCAGGTAATAAAATAACGCGGTTGGGCCGGGTTAGGTTCAATTTTTTTGCGGATACTGGCGATGTGCACGTGCAGGGCATTGGGGGTGATGCCTTCGCGTTGATCTTCTTCAGGCCAGGTATTATCAATAATGTCATCGCGGGTGTGTTTGGTGTACGGATTGGCCACCAAAAAGTGCAAAATTTCGTATTGGAGCGAAGTTAGATCTTCGATAGGTGTTTGCCCCTGGTAAACGATCCTGGTTTTTTCATCTATCCAGATTCTGCCCCGAACTCGGCCCTCAAGTTTGGCTACATAAGCCGATAACAAGACGCCATTGATCCACCAGCCAGAGTCGGCCTGGTAACAAAGTCCCTTGGCCTCCAGCCGGTTCAAAGCATATTGCTGCTGTTGGGTTAAGGCTTGAAAAGCTTGTTTAAACTTGGCCGATACTTCGGTGTGGCTATCTTTCCCCTTGCTTTTAGCAGCCTGAGCCTGCAATTTCTGCACCTCAGACAGCGCCAGTTGTTCTTCCTGAGTTAACCCCTGCCAAATTCTATTCAAGCGATACTGAATGCTGTTCTCTCGCAGGAGGGCTTCAGCCCAAGCCTCAATTTTGGCTGGACGATGGGCTGCGAGCCGCCACCAATGCCCAATCGCCTTGAGCAGCACCGGGAAACAACCACTTAGAGCCAGCATCGCCATGATCTCAGCTTCAGTAGGGACAGCCTGGGGCAAAACCGTGGCTAACATCTGGCGGGCATCGGATTCGCTCATAGCGCCCACCCAGCAGACATGACTGTCCAGCAGTTCATACATATCGCCCAGGGCAGCTAAATCGGGTAGATAGATTACCTCTTGAATCATCCCCACCAGGTAACAGAGCGTAATCTTAAAACTATTGCGCAAGCCGCGCAGCGTATTAAGCATGGGTGGGGTAGCCGTCTGGCAGAAACGATCAAAGTGATTCAGCACCAAAACGACCTGGATGTGCCGTTCTTGGAATAGCAGCAGCATGTCGTATAAAACACGCTGGATTAAAAAGGGGTCTCTCACCTCGCGGTTTTCCAGGTAAAGCTGGGTAACAGCTTGTTGAAGGGCAGGGTCAAAGTGCTCTCGCACCCAATAGAAGGCATGAACAATGGTTCGGTAGAACGTGGCAATATTGTGGGTAGGTAAATTATTCAATTCAACCGGAATGGCGACTACCGGACCGGCTTGCGGGGGGAGATAACTTTGCAGCACCTCGGGGCGATAACACAAAAAACCCAGTAAATTTGACCGGCCACACCCGGCCAGCCCAACAACCGAGCCGCTTTCGCCCGCCGCAAGCCAATCGGCCAGAATTTGCATTTCCCTGGCCCGGTAGGTAGCTGGGTATGCCAGCCACGCCCGATTCTTGGCCATGTTGGTCTCTCTTCAGCATTTGCCCAGTTTTTATCAATTTTTGTAAGAGGTGGACAGCTTGATTGTAATGCATTCTGGCTAATAAAACAAAACTGCTTCAGCCAAGATTCAGTTTTTCTTCAGCCTTTGCAAAGGATTTTTACTTTATTTAGTGATATGCTCGCTATTATGAGGTAAAGGGGGGTGACGATGCAGATGACCGAGATAAAGGCCAACCTGTGGCAAGACTCACCGAGTGTCTGGACGCTGAAAATAGACAACGGTATTGGCCAGGAAGATTTCCAAAGCCTGTCAGCCGGCGAAGACAACGCCATTTTGCAGCGATTGGTGAAGGCTCAGGCTCAAAACTTGGTGATTGATTTAGCTGCTGCCGAGCGGTTTGGCTCATTAGGACTGCAACTGCTCCTCCTCTTACACAAACAACTCGCCCCGCAAAACATTCAAATTGTGCTGCGCCACCCTAGCAACCATCTCCAGCGCCTACTGCGAATTATGCAATTCGACCGTATCTTCAGAATTGTCGTAGAAGATGATGGCCCAACAGGCGATGAGCGTCAAGATAGGGTTTTAGTTTAAGCATTTAGGAAAGGAGATCAAGACAATGCCGTTCTATGTCATCAAAGGTACCTTCCACGTGAAAGGGTATTCCCCCGATGGAGACTCGATTCGCTTCCAGGCTGATCATGAGGCCAACTGGACCAAGTTAGCCGGGCCGCCGGTTAAGTTGAACGCTCGACGGCATGCCCAACTACGCCTTGAAGCCATTGACACTTTAGAAACGCACTATCGCAACACCCACCAACCGCTGACCCTGGCGACGAAAGCCCTTGATTTTTTGCTGCACGATCTGGGCATTACCGGAGTCCAATGGGATACACTGCGCACGATCATCACCGCAGCGAATGATGGTACAGCGGGATACATTATCACCCGCACGGTAGAACCCAATCGTCGGCCGGTCGCTTTTGTTTATGCCGGGTCGCCGCCTGAAGCAGATGGTTCCCAAATTTTTCTTGAGGCAGACCGAGTGCGTCAAAGCCTGAATTATCAGTTGCTTGAGACAGGTCTGGCTTATCCCACCTATTACCAGGGTTTATTTCCCGATTTACGCCGCGCCCTGACGGAGGCGGTCAGCTATGCCCGCCAGGCCAACGGCATTTGGGCCGAAGATCGCACCAACGCAGGCTTTGAGGTAACGGGGCTGGAGTCTATTTCCCAAGAGCATGTCATCCTGCCTAAACTCTTTCGCCGCCTGGCGGAATATTTGGAAGGGGGTGGTTCTGTGGCCGGCTTCAAAGAGTTCTTGGCTGCCAGAGCCGAAGGCGTTTTCATTATTTCTAGCGCACACTTCACTCATTTTGATACAGTGGTAGAGGTGGGTGGGAATAGCGTCAAGATGACGGAACCGCCGGAAAACTTGGTTTTTGAGGGATAGGGTAGGCTGTTATAGGAGCGACACGGCAGCACACCAAACTGTGAAGGTTAACTCCTATCGCAAGCACAGCCGGCTTATCAGCGATCTCCTATCATGGTCCAGGAAGGAAGGTGATAGATATAAGGTTATCGAAAATATAACAAAAAAGAATTGGCTAAATTTAAAGATCTAAAGAAAGAATGGAGAAAATTATCATGGCACAAGAAAAGCGGAAGTCTGTGATCATAACCTTTAAACCAAAGGATCAGAGACCAGATAAGACAAAAGATAAGCTGGAGGTTGTCTCGGCTGAGATCAAATCCCAGGTGAATTTTTTTGATGCCGACTCGATGTCACGAGGAACCGCCATTCCATCAGGCATGCCCACGGAAATGATCGGTTACGATGTCAACCAATATGAAGCGCCTATTGTCATGGCTCAATTGACTGACAAGGAAATCGATGCTCTGCGGAAAAACAAGAATGTGGCCGCCGTGGAAGATGACGGGCTTTGCTATGCCTTAGGCGGTTTTCAAGGACCTGAGAGCATGGTGGTTGAAGGTCAACCTTCAGTTCTGGCCGAGACAGTTCCAGCAGGCGTGGCCCAAATCAAAGCTCCGGTGGCCTGGGATTGTTCACGAGGTAAGGCTATCAAAGTGGCGGTTTTGGACACGGGGATTGACTACAATCATCCAGACCTAAAACCCAACTACAAGTTTGGGGTAAGCTTTGTTCCCGGCGAAAGCACTGCGATGGATTACAACAGTCACGGCACTCACTGCGCAGGGACCATAGCAGCGGCCATTAATGGGGCCGGCGTAGTTGGCGTTGCTCCGGCGGCTTATCTATATGCGGTTAAGGTTCTCAGCCGAACCGGTAGTGGGAATTGGAGTTGGTTGATTGCCGGGATCGATTGGTGCATTAATAAAAAAGGCGTCAAAGTTCTGAGCATGAGTTTGGGCGGCGGCGGAGCGCCCAGCGCACTGGAGGCCATGTGTAATCTGGCCTGGAGTAAAGGCGCGTTACTGGTAGCTGCCGCCGGCAATTCTGGCGGGCCTGTTGGAGAACCGGCTAAATACAAAAGTGTTATCGCTGTTTCTGCAATTGATAGCGCCAACCTGATTGCCGGTTTTAGCAGTCGCGGGCCGGAAGTTGAACTCTGCGCTCCGGGGGTCAATGTTCTATCCACCATACCAGGGGGCGGTTATGGTACGAAGAGCGGCACCAGTATGGCCTGTCCGCACGTAAGCGGCGCGGCGGCTCTGGCTTGGGGCGGTCACCGTTATACGGACAATGTAACCATTCGACGCTTACTCGCCTGGACATCAGACAATCTGGGAAATCCTGGGCGTGATGAGTTATATGGTTATGGTAGAGTCGATGCGGAACAGGCAGCTTGTGAGTTGACCGTACCGCCGGCTATTCCAGGAATCCCCTAATTCAGCAGCTAAGGTAAGAGCTCAGGGAACCTGTTTTCTGGGAGGAAACAGGTTCCCTGTCTTAGAGTGCGTGTACGGTGCCATCATATTCTATGCGCTCTACTTGATTTGATTGAACCAGCTCATTTATCTCAAGGGCAGTAAGCGTACCAGAAACGGCCGAAATGCTTTTAAAGATATGGTGAATCTTCAAGCCTTTCTGTTCCAATACACTGGGGTCTGTGCCGGTAGTGAGGGTAATAACAACAGGTATTTCTCGGTGAGGATCTACTTTCTTAGCCTCGGCTAACTGCTTTAATAATTCATCATTTACTTTCCCGGTCATCATCGTGTACCCCCATTTCTTCTATTAAGAAAACAACTAGAGAAATTCTAGTCTCCCCTCACCTGATTGTCAAACACATTTATTCCAGGGACAGACAACTTAGAGCCTTGCTGGTTACCTGATCAACAAGGCTATTTTCCATAGTGAGATATCGTAAATTTTCTTTAAAGCCTATAGTGCGGCTTCGCAGAAAAGAGGGAAAAATGGCTCAATCAAACCGCCCCATCACCTCACGAGAGTACAAACTTATGC